>DAIUFS010000036.1:0-18901 GCA_036844485.1 Candidatus Dormiibacterota bacterium
CAGAACCGGTTCAACAGTCCGCTCCCTTCGACCGGCTGGGGCTCAGTGCCGCCATGCTGGCCACCGTAGGCGAGATGGGGTTCGTTGTCGCCACGCCCATCCAGGCGGGTGCCATCCCGCCGGCGCTGCGCGGCCAGGACGTCATCGGCCAGGCGCACACCGGCAGTGGCAAGACGGCGGCGTTCGGCATCCCCATCATCGAGCAGCTCGATCCCCGCAAGGGCTCGGTGCAGGCGCTCATCCTCTGTCCCACACGCGAGCTCGCGGTGCAGGTCCACGACGAGATCACCATGCTGGCGGCGCGCCACCAGATCTCGTCGGTGGCGATCTACGGCGGTGACTCGATGGGACGCCAGCTCGAAGCATTGCGCGCCGGCGCGCACATCGTGGTGGCCACCCCCGGGCGCCTCGCCGATCACATCCAGCGCGGCTCGCTCAGCCTCTCGCGGGTGCGCTTCGCCGTGCTCGACGAGGCCGACCGCATGCTCGACATGGGTTTCGCTCCCGACGTGGAGAAGATCCTCCGGCAGTGCCCCACCGACAGGCAGACGATGCTCTTCAGCGCCACCATGCCCGAATGGGTCCGGCGCCTGGCCATGCGACACATGCGCGACCCGGTCACGGTGGCGATCAGCGTGCGCCCGGAGGTCGTCGCCGGCGTCCGCCAGCTCTACGTCCAGACCACCTGGGCCGACAAGGTCGACGTGATGATGCGCATCCTCGATCAGCCCGACGTGGTCATGTCGCTCATCTTCGTGGAGACCAAGCGCACGGCCGATCTCCTCCAGGCGCAGCTGGAGCGGCGCGGCCAGAGTGTCGGCGTGTTGCACGGCGACCTCACCCAGAAGGAGCGCAACGCGGCCATGGCCGCGTTCGTGGCCACCCACGTCAAGCACCTCATCGCCACCAACGTGGCGGCGCGCGGGCTCGACATCGACGACATCTCCCACGTCATCAACTACGACGTGCCCACAACCCCCGACGAGTACCTCCACCGCGTCGGGCGCACGGCGCGCGCCGGTCGCACCGGCGTGGCCATCACCCTGATCACTCCCAGCGAGATCCTCAAGCTGCGGGACGTGGAGAAGCACGCGCGCACCACCATCGAGCAGGCCAGCCTCGAGGATTTCCCGGTCGTGGCGGCGCCGGCACCGAGCTGAGCCACCCGGCGGCCGGGTCGGCTACTGTCGGCGCGTGAGCGGACCCGTCATCCACGACAGCGGCGACGGACCCGCCCTCGTCCTGCTCCATGCGTTCCCGCTCGACGCCTCCCAGTGGGACGCACAGGTCGCTGCCCTCAGCGGGCGGTATCGCTGCCTGCGCCCCGATTTCTGGGGGTGCGGCAGCTCCCCGCCGCCTCCTGGAGACGTCAGCCTGGACAGCTACGCGCTCGACGTCCTGCGCGAGCTGGACGGGCGGGGCATCGACCAGTTCTCCGTCTGCGCAGGGTCGATGGGCGGATACGTCGCGTTCGCCCTGCTCCGCTTGGCCCGGGCCCGGCTGCGCACGCTGGTTCTCGCCAACACGCGTGCGGCAGCGGACAGCGCGGAGGGCCGCGCAGGCCGACGAGCCATGGCGGAAGAGGTGCACGCCGGCGGGGTCGAGGCCATCGTCGAGCCCATGACGGAGCGAATGCTCTGCTCGTGGTGTCGCGACGAGGTGCACATCGCCGACCCGGTGCGAGGCCGCATCCGCCGCTGCACATCCGTGGGCGTCGTCACCGCCCTGACGGCGATGTCGGACCGGCCAGACAGCACGGAGCTTCTCGACGGCGTCCACATGCCCACCCTGGTGGTATACGGCAGCGCCGACCCCGTGGTGTCGGTGGAGGAGGCGCGCGCCATGGCAGCCGCCATTCCGGGCGCCTCTGTGGAGGAGTTCGGCGGCAGCGCACATCTCACCAACCTCGAGCAGCCGGCCCGCTTCTCGGAGGTGCTCGGCGACTTCCTCGACGCCCACGCGACTGCGGGCTAGCGCGCGAGGCTCAGAACATGTGGTTCAGCCAGGGCCGCGGCGACCAGCTGAACATGGCGCTGGCGCGACGGACGGCGCCAGGGCGCATCTCCTCGACCAGGCCGGCGCGGCCCAGCGCGGCGACGCTGGTGTCACCGAGCAGCACGGAGCCGAGGCTGGCGGCGTCGAGAACCAGGTCGGGCGCGGCGTCCGTCTTCGCCGCGGTGGCGGCGTCCAGACCACCCTCCAGCCGGTACCGACCGGCAACGTCAGGGCACCTCTCGTCGCGCACCTCGATGACCACAGTGTCCTCGCGTGAATAGCGGCGCGCCTCGAGCATCGCCGGCACGTCGACGACTCGCAGGTGGAGGTCGTCGCGGACCCTGAGGCGCAGCCGGCGGGGATCGGCGAGCAGATGCTGGATGGGATCGTCGGCCCAGAAGCGCTCCATCCGCAGATGTTCGACGAGGTCCATGGCGAGCACGTGCTGCCACAGCGCGACGTGAGCATCGCGGTTCAGCGCCGTGAGCTCCCTGACGTGGACGATGCCGTCGGCGAGCTCGTCCTGCCAGCGCAGCTCCAGCCGGTACATGACGAAGCCGTCGACGCGACCAGAGCTGTCCTCATGCACGACGACCTGCATCGGTCCCACCTGACCCGCCGGCCGCGCGACCCTCGCGGCGATGCGGCGCCAGTGCTTCTCTGAGCGCCTGATCCCGCCAACCCGATCAGGCTGCTTGCTCTCGACATCGCGCAACGTGGGGATGGCGGTGTCGAGCGGCTCGAAGCGCAACCGTCCTCGGTCTTCGAAGGGAACTCGCAACGCGGCATTGGCGGTGTCGATGTCGACGCTGCCGATCTGGCTGGCCACGCCGTACCCGAAGCGGCGGTAGATCGATCTCTCGGACGCACCCAGCCCGAGCACGGGGATCCCACGTGCGCGGGCGCGTGCCAGACAGTGGTTCATCATGGCGCGCAGCGCGCCCCGCCGGCGAGCGGTCGCCGACACCGCCACCCAGGTCACCCCGTCCATGGCCGCGGCGCTGCCACCGGGCAGCGTCAGGTGGAAGTCGATCACCGCCGCGGCCCCGACGTCGCCGCCGTCGATGCGCGCCAGCAGCGCGTGACTGAGGACGTCCTTGACGAGGTCCATGCCCAGCTCTTCGGGCTCGCCCCAGAAGCGATGCGCCGTGGCCACAAAAGCAGCCAGGTCGGCGCGGTCGACGTCGACGATCTCCACTGCGCTCATGGCCGGCCGATCATAGGGGCCTCGAGCAGAGGTCCAAGCGCTCAGACGGCGGCGCCGACAGCCTCGGTGGCCACGCCCGCGGGCATCATGCAGAAGCCCTCGTAGTCGATGGGCGCGGTGATGGTGGGATTCTCGCCGCAGACGGGGCAGTTGGGATCGCGCGGGACGCGGAACTCGCGGAAGTGCATGTCGAGCGCGTCGATGTGGAGCAGGCGGCCGGCGAGTGGCTGGCCGATGCCGATGATCAGCTTGACCACCTCGGCGGCCTGGAGAGTACCGACGATCCCGGGAAGCACACCGAGCACGCCCGCCTCGGCGCAGGAGGGTGCCTCCTCGGGTGGTGGAGGAGACGGGTAGCGGCAGCGGTAGCACGGCGACGCGAACGGCAGCACCGTGGTCACCTGGCCCTCGAAGCGGAAGATGCCGCCGTCCACCAATGGCTTGCGTGCGAACAGGGCGACGTCGTTGGCCAGGTAGCGGGTGGGAAAGTTGTCGCAGCCGTTGACGATGACGTCGTACTGGTCGAACAGCTCGCGCGCGTTCTCAGAGTTGAGCATCTCGTTGTGCTCGACGACCCGCACGTCGCTGTTGAGCGCTTCGATGGCGATGCGCGCCGACTCGGTCTTGCGCATGCCGATGCGGTCGCGGGTGTGGATGATCTGACGCTGCAGGTTGGAGTCGTCGACGATGTCGAAATCGACCAGGCCGATGGTGCCCACTCCCGCCGCGGCGAGGTAGAGCGCCACCGGGCTGCCCAGCCCTCCGGCGCCGATGAGCAGCACCTTGGCGGCGAGCAGCTTGGCCTGACCCTCCTCCCCGACCTCGGGGATGAGCAGGTGCCTGTTGTAGCGGCGCTTCTGGTCGGCGGTCAGCGTGCGGGGGA
Source organism: Candidatus Dormiibacterota bacterium (assembly GCA_036844485.1). GTDB lineage: Bacteria > Chloroflexota > Dormibacteria > Aeolococcales > Aeolococcaceae > Aeolococcus. Next base: position 4,086 of record DAIUFS010000036.1, read on the forward strand.
CATCGAAGGTGAAGCCCGCCTGCTTCCAGCCGTTGAAACCACCGCTCATGGAGCGAACGTCGCTGTAGCCGAGCTCGTGCAGGGCACGAGCGGCCAGCAGGGACCGGGTCCCGCCTGCGCAGTACAGCGTGATCGGGGTGTTCTTGTCGGGGACTCGGTCCTCGACCTGGACCTCGATGAAGCCCTTGCTGAGATGGAGCGCTCCGGGGATGTAGCCCTCCTCGAACTCGCTGCGCTCGCGCACATCGATGAGAGTTCGGGCGCCTCGCTCCTTGGCGACCTGCTGGGGGGTCACCTCGGGGATGACGCGGCGAGCGTCGTCGAGAAGATCGCGCGAGCTGGCCATGTGCGGATGGTACCCAATACCCGACCATTCCAGTCGCCTTTCCCGTCGAGCCCCGGCGCCGGCTTGGCGCGTGCGCCCTAGACTGCGGCCACGTGATTGGCGTGCGCGAGCTCCTCCGTGCCAGCGGGATCGTCCCCCGCTCGGTGTCGGGAGACGAGACGGGAGTTGAGATCGCCGCGGTGACCAGCGACTCCCGTGAGGTGACCCCAGGATCGCTCTTCGTGGCGGTGGCCGGGCTCCGCGAGGACGGACGCCGCCACGCCGCCGCCGCTGCCGCCGCGGGCGCGGTCGCGGTGATCGCCGAGCGCGACCTCGACGCGCCCTTCCCAGAGGGGGTCCCCGTGGTGCTCGTCGACGATTCCCGTCTGGCGCTGAGTGCTCTGGCAGCGGCCATCCACGGCCACCCCTCGCGCTCGCTGACGGTGGCCGGCGTGACCGGCACGGACGGCAAGACCACCACCTCGACTCTGCTCTGGTCGGCCTGGAGGGCGGCCGGTCTGCACGCCGGGCTGATCTCCACCGTCGACTTCCGCGACGGTGACACCGTCATCGCCAACACCACGCGCCAGACCACCATGGAGGCCGTCGAAACCCACCGCCGGCTGGCGGCCCTGCGGGACTCCGGCTGCACCCACGTGGTGGTGGAGACGTCATCGCATGGGTTGGAGATGCACCGCGTCGACCACGTCGAGTACCGGCTGGCCGTCTACACCCGCATCACCTCGGAGCATCTCGACGTCCACGGCGACCGCGCCAGCTACCTGGCCGCCAAGGCGCGCCTGCTCGAGCTGGTCGGTTCGCGTCGCGACGGGGTGGCGGTTCTCGACCGCGACGACGACTTCGCCTATCCACGGTTGGCGGCCCTACCGGTGGCCACGCGCCTGACGTACAGCTCCACCGGGGAGACGGCCGACCTCATCGCCGAGAGCGTCACCGCGGGGCCGGAGGGGGTGCGTTTTCGAGCCCGCACCCCGTGGGGTGACGCCGACATCGCCCTCCAGCTGGCGGGACGGTTCAACGCCGGCAACGCCCTGGCGGCGCTGGCCGCGGCGTGCAGCGTGGGCGCGCCCTTCGACGCTGCCGTCGCGGGCCTCGCCAGGCTGAGCCGCGTCGTCGGCCGCATGGAGCGGGTCGACGCCGGCCAGCCGTTCAGCGTGGTGATCGACTACGCCCACACCGCCGACTCGCTGGAGAAGGTGCTCACCGAGCTGCGCGCCGCCACCGCCGGCCGGCTCTGGGTGGTCTTCGGCTCGGCGGGAGAGCGCGACGTCGAGAAGCGGCCGGCGATGGGGGAGGTCGCCGGCCGCCTTGCCGACGTCGTGGTGGTCACAGATGAGGATCCCCGCGGCGAGGATCGCCTGGCCATCTGCGAACAGATCGGCGCCGGGGCCGAGCGCGCCGGCAAGCGCCGCGGCGACACCCTTCACGCGATCCCCGACCGCGCCGAGGCGATCGTCTTCGCGCTCGCTGGCGCCGCCCCTGGTGACACCGTGCTGTGCGCCGGCAAGGGCCACGAGAGCTCGATCGAGTCGGGCGGTCGGAGCCTGCCCTGGAATGAGCGCACGGCCGTCCTGGACGCGCTTGCGCGTGCGCGGCGCTGAGCCGGCAGCCGCACATAAGGACCGGACGCCAGCGGCCGGACATCTCCGCAGCGCTCAGAGGCTTCGCGGGCGTTGGCGTCGCTGCGAACTCGCCACCGGCGAGTTCTCCACTCCTTCGCCCGACTGCAGAATTCGCTTCTGCGAAGACGTCCCCGACCCGGCTCAGCCTCTTGGAGAATCTTCGGAGGTGGGTGCACGCTTCTTGACGGAGAGGATTCCCCGTGCTGGTTGGTGCGCATCCGCTCCCGGGTCGCCTGACAGGACGGTCACGGCGGCGGTCGCGTCGGCTTCGCTGACCAGCGCCCAGAGCGTTCCGCCGGCCCTAAGAAGGGGCGCTGACAGCCTCCACAGGAGGGGCGGTGGCGCCGCTGCTCTCGAGACGACGGTGTCGTGGGACTCTCGGTGCAAGGGGTGTCGCGCCAGCTCCTCGGCTCGGCGCGCCGCCACGGTGACGTTGCCGAGGTCGAGCAGGCCGCTGACGTGGACGAGGAAGCCCGCCTTGCGCTGATCGGATTCGATGAGGGTCACCGAGACGTCCGGGCGGAGGATGGCGACGACCACCCCCGGGATGCCGCCCCCTGAGCCGAGGTCCGCGCAGCGGCTCCCCCTGGCGAGATCGGCGCTCTCGAGAAGGGTCAGCGCCTCGCCGACGTGGCGTTCCCAGGCGCGCTCGCGAGGCACGGAGGTCAGGTTGAGGCGCCGGTTCCAGAGATCGAGCTCGTCGAGATAACGCTCGAGGAGGCGGCACTGCTCGCTGGTCGGGGTGGGTGCCGGCACGCGGCCACGGTAGTACAGACCTGAGCTGCCTACCTGCGCCCCGGTGGGGTCGGCCCGATCTCGAGTCGCGCGGCGACGGCCGCCATGCGATGATGGGGCCCGCTGCTGTCGACCACGCGGAGATGACATGACGACCCTGGACACGTGCCCCCGCTGCCGCGCGGAACGGCTCGCAGTGGTGTACTTCGACGCCAAGGACGAGCCCATCGGCGGCCACATCCAGTGCCCGGACTGCGGGCCCCGCCACTCCCAGGAGTTGAGCTTCGACGCGGCCTCAGTGGGCCAGACCCTCCTCGAGCGCAAAGCCTCGTAGAGAGCCGGTCGGGCCTGGGGCCCATCGCCTCTCACCGCGTCGCAACGGTCCCGTGACGGCGCGGTGACGTCGGCCGGTCGGGTGCGGCACGGCTGGCAGTGTTCGGCCAGTGCACATCTCCGTTCGTGGCCGCGCGCTCGCGGTCACCGTGATCGCGGCGGCACTGACGGGCATCGCCCTCCCCGCGCGAGCCGACAGTGTTCCCAGCGTCACCGCGGCCCAGCAGAACCTCGCCCAGGCTCAGCAGCGGGCCGGCCAGGCGAGCACTGCTCTGGGTGCCGCCCAGCAGCAGCTCGCAGGCGCGCAGCGTCAGCTGGCGGCGGTGCAGGCTCGGGTCGCCAGCCTCGACCTGACCGTCGGCACGGACACAGCGCACGTGGCATCGCTCGACGCCGAGGTGAGCGCTGACAAGGCACAGCTCGCCGCTTACGTACGCAGCGTCTACAAGTCGGGCGGCGAACAAGGGGCGCTCGCGTACATCGTCGCCGCGTCAGACCTCGGCAACGTCTTTCAGCGGATCGCCGAGATGGATCGGGTGGATCGTGCAGGCAAGGTCCTGCTCAGTCGGATCGCCAGCGCACAGGCAGAGGCGCGCCAGGCTCTCGCCGATGCCACCGTGGCACGCCAGCAGGCGCAGGTCGCCAGCCAGCAGGCGGCCACCGCCGAAGCTGTCGTTGCTGTCGAGAGTGATCAGCTGCAAACGGTGGTGATCGCCGCATACAGCAACGTCAACACCGCGCAACGACAGTACTCCGCGGCACAGGCGGCCGCCGCCGCACAGGCTGCAGCTGCTGCCGCAGCGGCCAAGGCAGCTGCCGCCAAAGCCGCCGCTGCCGCAGCGGCCGCAGCCGCCGCCGCACGCAACAACGGCACCGTCTATGTCGGCGTCGCCGGAGGGGCGTTCACCATCGACACCGACCTCACCAAGCCCTCCGGCGAGACGTCCGCCAAGCTCGACTCGTTTCTGAGCGGCAGTGCGCTCGCCGGCCTCGGCGGCAGCTTCATGCACGCGGAGCAGACGTACCACGTCAGCGCGCGCTACTTCGTGGCCCACGCCATCCTCGAGTCCGCCTGGGGCACCAGCGCCATCGCACAGGACAAGCACAACCTCTTCGGGTACGGCGCCAATGACGCCAATCCCTACGCAGACGCGCTCAGCTTCCCCAGCTTCGACGCCTGCATCCAGTTCGTGGCTCAGAAGGTCGCCACCAACTACCTATCCCCCAGCGGTGTCTTCTACCACGGCCCCACGCTGCGCGGCATGAACGTCGACTATGCCAGCGATCCGCTGTGGGCCTCGAAGATCGCGACCATCGCGAATACGATCCCCGACTGATCTCCGCGGGTACACTGCGGCGCCGTGCAGCATCCCATCGGCGATCACGCGCTGCTTGCCGACGGGCGTACCGCGGCGCTCGTCGACCCTGACGGCAACATCGCCTGGCTGTGCTGGCCGCGCATCGACTCCTCACCGTGCCTGCTGTCCATCCTCGATGACGTTGTCGGCGGTCATTTTCGGGTGGCGCCGGCCGATCCGTCGGCGACAGTTGTGGCGCGCAGCTACCTGCCGGGCACGCTGATCCTGCGGACGGTGTGGCGCGTCGGCGGCGATGAGCTGATCGTGCTCGACGCCCTGGCGTGTGACGGCGAGCCGCGCCTGGTTCGCAGCCTGCGCGCGCGGGGGCGCATCGAGGTCACCGTCACCGTGGCGCTGGCGCCCGACGCAGCGCGAGTTGAGGCGCAGCCGGTGGCGCACGACTCGGTGCTGCACGTTGGCGGCGGGGGGCTCGACCTCACCGTGCGCGCCGCCTGTCCATGGATGCTGGATGCGCAGGGTGGTGCGGAATGCCGGTTCTGGACCGATTCCTCGGAGTCCGTGGTGGTGCTCTGCGATGCGAGGGGCGCGGTTCCCGGGGTGTCACTCCACGGGACGCGGCAGTGGTTCGCCGCCAAGCTGTCGAACCCCGCCGCATCTATGCCCAACCAGCTGGCCGCGGGCGCACTCGGGGAGACGGCCGCTCGTGCGCTGCTGGTGCAGAGCGCGGCCGTCCTGGCGGGGCTGCACCAGCGCGGCGGCGGCATCGTCGCGGCGCCCACCACCTCGCTGCCGCAGTGGCCAGGGAGCTCGCGCACCTGGGACTATCGCTACAGCTGGCTGCGTGACACAGCGCTCGCCGGGCTGGGCATGCTCCGCGCCCGCCTCGTCGACGACGCCACGGCGCTCGGCGACTTCCTCGGCGCCGCCGCGCAGGCGCTGCCCCCCGCGGTGCTCCTCCGCGTCGACGGCAGCGCGCCTCCGCAGGAGGAGACTCTCGATCACCTGCGCGGCTACCGCGGTGCGCGCCCGGTGCGCATCGGCAATGCGGCCGCCCAGCAACCGCAGCTCGACGTAGCGGGTGAGGTCCTGGAGTTCGCCGCTGCGCTGGCCGCGCACGATGTGCTGCCCCCCTCGCTGTGCGCCGGGGTGGCGCGCATCGCCGACTGGACGGCGGACCACTGGACGCGGCCAGACCACGGCATCTGGGAGATCCGCGGCGCGGCGCGCCACTACACCCATTCTCGTGTGGCGGCGTGGGCGGGCCTGCTGCAGGCCGCCACTCTCGGCGACAGCGGGACCGTCGAGGGCGACGCCGATCGCTGGCGACGCACCGCCGGCGCCATCCGAGCCGGCCTCCTCAGCATCGAGGGGCCGCTGACCCTGCACGACCACGGCGGTGGACCCGATGCCGCGCTGGCGCAGGCGGTGCTGTTCGGACTCTTCGACGACGACGACCGGCGCCGAGACGCCACGGTGGACGCCATCGTCGGCACGCTGTCGGGTGGAGGCCTCCTCGACCGCCATGTCGCCGACGATGACGAGCTGCGCGACCCCTGCGCCCCCTTCCTGTTTCCCACCTTCTGGGTGGCGGAAGCACTGCAGCGCTGCGGGCGCGACGGGTCGGCGCAGTTCGCGGCCGCCGCCGCGTCACACGGAGATCTCGGTCTCTTCGGCGAGGTCGCGGACCCCACCGACCACACCCCGCTGGGCAATTACCCGCAGGTCCAGAGCCACGCAGCCTTCATCCTGGCGGCAACAGACGCGGACACAAGCTGAGCACCGCACCCGACCACGTGAAGGGCCCCAACTCCTTGTAGGGTGACGCCCGCTGCCGCGACGTCTTCGCAGAGCGAATTCTGCAGTCGGGCGAAGGAGTGGAGAACTCGCCGGTGGCGAGTTCGCAGCGACGCCAACGCCCGCGAAGCCTCTGAGCGCCGCGAAGATGTCGAGGCAGCGGGCGTCCGGCCCTTTAAGGTGCGACCACGCCGCCGGTGCGCACCACAGCGATGCCGCGCTCCTCGAGCCCGGCGATGACCGCGTTGATCCCGATGCTGTCGCTGGGCATGTGCCCCGTGATCACGAGCGTGTGCTCCGGATCCGCGACGGCGCGAAGCTGTTGCAGATCGCCCTCGTCGATGTGCATGGCGAAGATGGTGTTGATTCCGGCCTGGAAGTATTCGTGGAACACCGGGAAGCCACCGTTGGTCCCCCCGGCGATGGCCACCGTCCAGCGGCCCAGCGGGTTGCTCGTCGAGCCCGCCCAGGCCTGCGGTCGGGCGTGTCCGCGGCGATACTCGGCAAAGCCGTCGTTGAGCCAGGCGATGGCATCGGCGACGGAGCTGCTCTCGCCGGCATTGCGCCACAGGAGATCGGTGAGCGCGTCGCGGGTGATGATGTCGCACGCCAGGTGCACGTTGCACAGGGGCATGCCGACCAGCCGTGCCGAGTCCACGAGGGCGTTGAGATTGCTGACGTGGAGCCGGCGTTCCACCGCCTCGAGCCGCGCTGCCACCGCCCGTTCGGCGACGTCACGCGCCACGCCCTCCGCGACCATCTGGTCGACCTGGCGGTGCACCACATGGGCGAGGCCGAGCCTGGCGCGGTCCCCCAGCGGGTGATGAGCGATGACCGCGTCGAAGCCGTTCTGTTGCGCCCAGAGGATGTCGGCGAGCGAGATGTCGACTCCGAAGAGCACGCGGCGCACATCAGATGCCGACTCGACGTACACCTGCGAATCGGCTGGAACGGAATCGCAGCCGGCCAGCTCCGCCGACCATTCGAGAATGTCCTGGAGGTTCACGCGCCGATTCTAGGTGGCGCGTGGCGTGCTCCCGGTCAGCCACACGTCCCCGGGGCAGCGCTGACGCCGGGGCGGTGGAAGCCGACGTGCACACCGTCGTCGTGAACCGCAACGCAGTCCAGCGATTGCGAGAGGCCCTCGAGGATGGGATTGGACGCGAACAGCGCCGTGAGGTTGACGGACGACGACGCTCGCGGGTCGACGCGATCACCGAGAAACCCGGGCACGCCAAGCTGGCCCACCGCATAGTCGACCACCTGGGCGGAGACCTGGGTGGCGCCCGACGAGGTGCTGAACAGCAGGGCGTACCGGACCACACCGGTGACCCCGAGGGGACCGACGCTGGTGTCCGCCGACACCACCACGTCGCCGTTGCGCACCCGCGCCTGGGGATTGCGAAAGCGGTCGGGCGAGGGGTTGCGCGCGTTGGCGATGACGGTGAGATCGCGCTCGCTGAGCGTCACCGTGGCGTGGTCACCGAAGACCAGTTGCGTCGCCGCGTCACCGGCGAGGGCTGCGGCGATCACGACCTCGCTGCTCCCGTGCGCCGTCCCGCCTGGAGGAGGGCCGAGGTCAGGGGCGGCCAGAGCGCGCACCGTGACCAAGACTGTGCCCGCGACGAGAACAACCACCAGGACCAACCCGAAGCAGCATCCCCGCAGCAATCCCGCCTGACCGGCACGGGACGGCCTCGCGGCAATCATCTGCCCGCGATCATAGGCGCGCTTGGGCGGCGATGAGACCGCGCTCAGCGGGCACCAGCCGCAGCCGGCGACCGCCCGCGAAGGCGGCGTCCCCCCAGGTGAGCGAGAACTGGCGATTGCTCAGCCATCGCTTGGAGAGGTCGTGATGATGCCGCGATGCGCGATGTCCCGACTGCCCCGGATAGAGGACGCCGCTGCACCCTTTCTCCCAATTGCCGACATCGACAACCTGCCGCCACGACGGCGCGAACAGCTTGGTGGCGAAGCCCCTGCCGGGGTGATGACCGGTGGCCATGACGGTGTCGACGCCGCCCCCGACCCTCAGGCCCGGGGCGTTGAGCAGTGGTCGGAGCAGCCGTCGCGTCGCCAGAGGGTGACGCAGAGGCAGGCGATGGACACGTCCCCAGCGCCAGCGCCGTTCCGCACCCAGGGCGGCGCGCAGGTCGGCGACGGCGTCCTCGAGGGCGACCGCCGCGACCTCTTCCCAGGTGGTGAGCCCGTCAAAGATGGCCTCGTCGCCGGCCGCCCAGCGCTCCACCAGCATCGCCGTGACCCGGCCGGTGAGGTTGCCGGGATACTCGAAGAGGGGGTGGCCGAGGTCGACGCCCGCGGCGATTCCCCAGGCGTCTCCGCAGAGCGGCCGCAGCGCGTGCTCCGCGAGCCGGAGCATGAACGCCTCATACACGGTGGGCTCGATGCGATGCGGAGCCATCACCCCGTCCCACGCGACCAGGCGGCGGCGCATCCTCTCGGCCGTCTCCATCGTGCAGCTGACCTTGCCCAGCAGAGACGACACCTGCACCGCCGGCACAGCCAGCAGGTCCATCTGCACAGCCCGCATGTACGCGGTGTCCATTCGCTCGCGCCTGAGCAGCTCCTCGAGGCGGCGAGCGCGATAGCCGGCCATGTAGTCCTGGGCGACGTAGTGGGGGAAGCGGTCGCCGACGATCCTGTTGTTGGCGGTGATCACCACTCCGTCCGGGGGATCGAACGACTGGGGAACCTCGTCGACTGTGAGGAAGCGCTGCCACAGCGCGGTTCCGTCCCATCCCGGCACGGGGAGCCCGGAGGGGCGATGTCTCCGCACCGGGATCCGGCCGTTGCAGAAGTAGCCGATGTGTCCGTCGACGTCGGCGTAGACGGCGTTCTGCGAGGGCGCGTCGAGCGTGGCGAAGGCGCGGCGAAAGCTGGTCCAGTCGTGAGCGCGCTGCAGGCTGAGCAGCGCCTCCGCCGCGCACGCCGGCGTCAGAGCGGTCCACTGCAGGGCGAGTCCCAGCCAGCGCCCCGTGTCGACGTCGTCGCAGCGCTCCACCACCGGCCCGTGCCTGGTGATGAGCACCTCCTCGACCTCGTCGCGGCGGCCCTTGACATGGATGACCTCGCGGGCGATGCGGGTCTGTTCCCATCCCCGCTCGGTGCGATAGCGATTGCCCCCCGCCCCGTCGAACTGCTCGACAACGAGGTCCTGGGAGTCGACGAACGAGTTGGTGTAGCCCCAGGCGATGCGGTGGTTGTGGCCGATCACGGGAAAGGGCTGGCCGGGCAACGTCACCCCGGTGGTCTCGAAATCGCTGCCGGCTCGGATGTGGGCTGCGAACCAGACCGACGGCACCGAGGGCTCGAGGTGGGGATCGTTGCAGAGCATCGCCCTGCCCGTGGTGGTGCGTGACGGAGCCACAACCCAAGCGTTGCTCGCCCCCACAGCGGTGGGCAGCCAGTGTGCCGCCTCCTGGTAGAGCGCCAGGAGCACCTCGCCGGCGCGAGGGCCGGGAGCGGCCACGGTGGTCGCGAGAATGGTGGGGTTGGTCTCCGGGTACACCAGCTCGAGCCGCGCCGCCGTGTCCGGACCGACCTCGCGAAGGAGGCGCAGCCGCTGCACCTCGCTGTCCCAGTTGAGGCTCAACCCGAGGGCGAGCAGCTTGGCACAGGCGATGCTGTCGACCGGGCGCCACGGCTCGGGACGGAGACGCAGAAGGGAGAACTCCATGGGCAATCGCCGTCCGCCGCCGATCACGGAGTTGACCCCGGTGGCGTAGGCCTCGAGCATCGTCCTGGCCTCGCCGTCGAGCAGGGTCGCCTCCTCGTCGGCGATGCGGCGCAGGCCCACCCGCCGCAGGTACCGGTCGGCAGCGAGCCCGTCGGCACCGGCGATCTCGCTGATGCGGCCAGAGGCGACGCGGCGGGTGAGGTCGAGCTGCCAGAGCCGCTCCTGCGCGTGGATGACGCCCATGGCGAACGCGGCGTCCTCCATCGACTGAGCGTCGACGTGAGCCATGCCGACCCGGTCGCGGACGATGCTGACCGGTGCTTGCAGCCCGTCGAGAGTGATCTCCCCGCGGGTGCGCGGCAGGCGGGAGCGCAGGGCCGCGGCGAGCACCACGAGCACGGCCACCACCAGGGCTGCCACGACGATGGCGGCGACGATCAACCGAGCTCTCCCCTCTGCGGATTTCGGCCGGATGGTACCTGCCGGTGGCGGTTGCCACCGCGCCACGGGCGAATGCCTAGACTCGCTCGCTTGATGGGCCGTCACACGCCACTCTACGATCGCCACGTCGCCGCCGGGGCACGGATGGTCGATTTCGCCGGCTACGACATGCCGCTGCAGTACAGCGGGATCCGCGATGAGCATGTCGCCGTTCGCGAGCGCGCGGGGATCTTCGACGTCAGCCACATGGGCGAGGTCACCATCAGCGGTCCGGGCGCTCCCGGCTTCGTGCAGCGGCTGGTGACCAACGACGTCGGCCGCCTGGTGCCGAACCAGCTGCTGTACTCGGTGATGTGCAACGAGCGCGGTGGCATCGTCGACGACGTCATCGTCCTGCGCGGCGCTGAGGAGAACCATTTCATCGTCGTCGTGAACGCGTCGACGCGCGAGAAGGACGTCGCCTGGATGCAGGAGCACGCCGGCTCCGACGTCGAGGTCACCGACCGCAGCGACCAGCTCGCTCTGATCGCGGTGCAGGGACCGCGAGCCGCCGACATCCTCGAGCCGCTGGCACGCGTGGACGAGGGCGGTCCCGCGCTGCGCGAGCTCCGCCCGTTCTTCGCCACCGGGATCTCCCTCGCGGGGGTGACGGACTCACAGTTCCAGCGCATCTCGCGCACCGGGTACACGGGCGAGGACGGCTTCGAGATCTACATCGACTCGGACCGCGCCGGGCAGGTGTGGGACGCCATCATCGAGGCCGGCGCGGCGCATGGGCTTGTACCCGCCGGGCTCGGAGCGCGCGACACCCTGCGGCTCGAGGCCGGGTTGCGCCTGTACGGCCAGGACATGGACGACGACACCGATCCGTACAGCGTCGGGCTCGGCTGGACGGTGAAGCTCGACAAGGGGGATTTCATCGGCGGCGCGGCGCTCCGCGCGCTGCGCGAGTCGCCACCGCGGCGCTTCGTCGGCCTGCGACTCGGTCCGCGCAGCATCGCCCGCCACGGGCAGGCTGTGCTGCAGGACGGTCACGAGGTGGGCGTGGTGACCAGTGGGACCTTCGGGTTCACGGTGGGCACCCCCGTGGCCACCGCATCCGTGCGCCCCGACTTCAATCGTGACGACGACGTCGCCGTGGACATACGCGGAACCGCGACAACGGCAGAGGTGGTGCCGCTGCCGTTCTACAAACGACCCAAGGGGGGTGGATGAGTGGCCGACCTCAGCGAGTACCGCTTCACCGAGAGCCATGAATGGGTGCACGTCGAGGGTGGCGTCGCCACGGTCGGCATCAGCGACCATGCCCAGTCCGAGCTGGGGGATGTCATCTTCATCGAGCTGCCCGCCGTCGGCACCGTTCTCAAGGCGGGCGAGCGGTTCGGCACGATCGAGTCCGTGAAGGCCGCAAGCGACCTGTACGCACCGGTCGGAGGCACCGTCACCAGCGTCAACGACCAGCTCGGCGATGCGCCCGAGCGCGTCAACTCGGACCCATACGGTGAGGGCTGGATGGTTCGCCTCAACAACGTCGACGACAGCGGAAAGCTTCTCGACGAGGCCGGCTACCGTGCCATCGGGGGGGGCTGACAACCGCCGGCGCTGAGACAAGACAGCTGAGACGAGACAGTGGTGGTCAGCGGGGGATTCGAACCCTCGACCTCACGGATGTGAACCGTGCGCTCTAACCAACTGAGCTAGCTGACCCAGCCACGACGGCCTCGAAGTCTAGCGCCGGCCGTGCAATCCGGAGGTGCCCGCATGACGGCGTGCGGGTACGCCCGCTTCTTCGATGGTCAGCATCCACACCGACGGAGCCCCGACACGGCTATTGCGGACGAGTTGCACATGCCACTCGTTTGCGATAGTGTCCGCTGGCTGGCCACGACAGCGGAGGGAGCGGACATGGCGACGGCGGTGACGGTGAGACCACAGAACAAGCTCACCGCAGCGGACACCCGCCGCCTGTTCGGCTTCGGCGGCATCGTCTTCCTGATCAACGCTCTCGGCTGGGGTCTCCTGTCCTATTCGGTCCTCGTGGACCACAGCGCTCTCAGCGTCGCCATCGGCCTCACCGCCTGGACCTTCGGCCTGCGTCACGCCTTCGACGCCGACCACATCTCTGCCATCGACAACGTGACGCGCAAGCTCATGGCCGATGGCAAGCGGCCGATGGGGGTGGGCTTCTTTTTCTCGCTCGGCCACTCCACGATCGTCCTTGGGTTGGGCGTCGTGATCGCGATCGCCGCCAAGGCCGTGGCCGGCAGTGTCACCCACGGCCAGCTCAGCAACGTCGGCCTCTACATCGGCACCAGCGTCTCGGCCTTCTTCCTCTATCTGATCGCCGCGATCAACCTGATCATCCTGGTGGGCATCTACCGGATCTTCAAAGAGATGCGCCAGGGCAAGTACGACGAGGAGACCCTCGAGCAGAAGCTCCAGGACCGCGGTCTGCTCAACCGCCTCCTCGGTCCGATGGTGCGAGCCATCCGGAGCAGCTGGCAGATGTACCCGGTCGGTGTTCTCTTCGGCCTGGGCTTCGACACCGCTACCGAGGTTGGCCTGCTCGCCCTCGCCGGGGGCCTAGCAGCCGGTCTGCCGTGGTTCGCCATTCTGAGCCTGCCGATCCTCTTCGCCGGCGGCATGACGATGATGGACACGGCCGACGGCGCCTTCATGAACGTGGCCTACGGCTGGGCGTTCTCCAAGCCGGTGCGGAAGGTCTTCTACAACCTCACCATCACGGGGCTGTCCGTCGCGGTGGCACTGATCATCGGGACAGTCGAGATCATCTCCGTCTGTGTCACCTACTTCAACCTCTCGGGCGGGGCATGGGGTTTCCTTCGCGGCATCAACCTCAACACCATTGGCTTCATCATCGTGGGGATGTTCATCGTGACCTGGCTGGCCGCGGCCGCCGTGTGGCGGTTCGGACACATCGAACAGCGCTGGGCCCTGGCGCCGACGGCGGCAGAGGGAAACGCCGAGCTGTGCGCCAATGCCGCAGCTCGCGATCGGCTCGAGAGCGGCCCCAACGGGTGAGCGTGCGGCAGGACTGCGGATGAGCAGCCCACGCGCCGTTGTCACCGCACCCGCGGGCGACCAACTCTCCGCGGCGCCAGGCGGCGTGCCCCGCGATGCACTGCGGGGCGCCGGCCTGCGCGTGACGCCGCAGAGGGTCGCCGTCCTCGAGGCGCTGAGCGACGCCGGCGGCCATCACCTCAGCGCCGACGACGTATGGCACCGGCTGTCCACTGCCCGCTCCAGCATGGATCGCTCAACGGCGTACCGTGTGCTCGCGGATCTCGCCGACGCGGGCCTGCTCACACAGGTGCGCTTCGAGGACGGCGTCGCAAGGTTCGAGATGCACGGGGTGGCACATCACCACGCCGTCTGCGTTCAGTGCGGCTCGACCCACGACGTGCCGATCGACGTGGTCAAGCCACTGAGCGCCGCCCTCGCGCGCCGGATCGGTTTCCATGTCTCCCTCGAAGAGCCACTGCTGGTGCGCGGCACGTGTCGAGACTGCGCCGCGCACGCAACCTCGGCCACGTGAGGCGACGCCGGGGCGGCGCCGAGGGGGGCGGGTGCTATGCTCGGCGCGTCCAATCAGGACGCTTCGCAATTAGCTTTCCTGCATCCGGCGCTGCCCGCCAGCCACCTCGGCGACGCACCAGGTCCGGATGCCGCAAGCCCAGGGGAAAGGAGGTGCGCGCATGGTGCGCGACTACGAACTCATGTACATCGTCCGGCCCGAGCTCGACGACGAGGCGTTGCAGGGGGCTGTGGCCTCCGTCGAACAGCTCGTCGCCGGTGCAGGCGGAACGGTGGTGCGCACCACCAATTGGGGCCGTCGTCGCCTCGCCTACGAGGTCGACCATCTGCGCGACGGCCACTACATGCTGCTGCACCTTCGCATGGACGGCGGACGCGTCGTGGACCTCGAGCGCGCGCTGGCGATCCACGAAACCGTCTTCCGCCACCTGCTCGTGCTCCGGGACGGCGGGGATGACCTGGAGCCCGCGACAGGCGACGGCATCGCTGCGGACGCGGTGGGCGAGACCGCACTGACGCGTCAGACAGTTGTCGCCGCGGACGACGATGATGAGGCCGACGAAGAAGACAATGACGATGAGGACGACGTTCCCGCCGCTCTCCTAACCGCCACAGAGGAGGAGACCTGATGTCCGGCTCGCTCAATCGCGTGATGCTCATCGGCCGCCTCACCCGCGACCCTGAGCTGCGCTTCACGCCCAGCGGCACCGCCGTCTGCAACCTGGCGCTGGCCACCAATCGGTACGGCCAGGATGCCAGTGGCGAGCGTCGCGAATTCACCGACTACCACGACATCGTGGTCTGGAACCAGGGCAACCGCAAGCTCGCCGAGCTGTGCGGTCAGTACCTCCAGAAAGGCCGCCTGGTGTACATCGAGGGACGCCTCCAGACGCGTTCGTGGGATGACAAGGAGACGGGAGCCAAGCGCTACAAGACCGAGGTCAACGCCAACGACGTGCAGTTCCTGGACAGCC
>DAIUFS010000037.1:0-18847 GCA_036844485.1 Candidatus Dormiibacterota bacterium
TAGCACCCGGCGGCCGCGCCGTCCCGGGCTGAGCCCGAGTAACCAGGTGGGATCCCGCACGACGCCTTCCCCCATCCACGCGCACGGTGCGGAGGCCCGGGGTCCAGCGGACGAATATGAGGTTCCCGATGCGTTTGATGTTGGTCCAGCCGCGTTTGGATGGCCGCGACCAGCCGGGTGCCGTCGAGGATGCTACCGCACCGTCCCGAAGATCAACCCTCGCCGATGTGTGGCGGTTCCGTGCGCGATGCGGCGGGCGCGACGCGCAGAGCCAGGCCGAGCTCGGTGAGCTGCGCCTCCTCCACCGGTGCGGGTGCACCGGTCATCGGTTCCTGGGCCTGCTGGTTCTTGGGAAAGGCGATGACGTCGCGGATGTTGTCCTCGCCGAGCCCTTCCATGACCAGACGCTCGATGCCGGCGGCGAACCCGCCGTGGGGTGGGACGCCGTACTGGAAGGCCTCGAGCAGAAAGCCGAACTTGCGCTGCGCCGCCTCCGCATCGATCCCCATGGCCGCGAACACACGCTCCTGCACCGCGGGGTCGGTGATCCTGATGCTGCCGCTGCCGATCTCGCGGCCATTGAGGACGATGTCGTAGGCGCGAGAGCGGATGCGCAGAGGGTCGCTCGCGAGCAGGTCGATGTCGTCGCCATGGATCATGGTGAAGGGATGGTGGAGCGGGATGACCGCGCCTGTCTGCGCGTCGCGCTCGAACATGGGGAAGTCGGTCACCCAGATCATGGCCAGGCGGTCCGGGTCGGCGAGCGCCCGCTCCCTGGCGATGTGAACGCGCAGCGCCCCCAGGGCCGCGGCCACGACCGCGGGCTGGTCGGCCACCATCAGGACGGCGTCACCGACCTGCGCTCCGGTGAGGTTGCCGATGGCCTCGAGCTCGTCAGGGCTGAAGAACTTGGCGATGCCGCCCTCCCAGCCGTGCTCGCGGCGCCAGAGGTACGCCAGGCCGCGTGCCTTGAAGGTGCGGACCACGTCGGTGAGATGGCCCTCGATGTCGCCCCGGGTCAGATCGCCTCCACCGGGAACCGCGATGCCCTTGACCACCCCGCCGGCGGAGACGGCATCGGCGAAGACGCGAAAGCTGGAGGAACGGACGGCCTCCGTGAGGTCACGCAGCTCAACACCGAAGCGCACGTCCGGCTTGTCCACTCCGTAGCGGTCCATCGCCTCGTGCCAGCTGAGACGCGGAAACGGGGTGACGATGGCGCCACGGAATCCGCTCGCCGACCACGCTGAGGAGATGGCGCGCTCCAGAACCGCAAAGACGTCCTCCTCATCGACGAACGACATCTCGATGTCCAGCTGGGTGAACTCGGGCTGGCGGTCGGCGCGGAGGTCCTCATCACGCATGCAACGTGCGATCTGGAAATAGCGATCGAGCCCGGCGACCATGCAGAGCTGCTTGTAGAGCTGCGGTGACTGGGGGAGCGCGTAGAAGCTGCCGTGCTGGAGACGGCTGGGAACCAGGTAGTCCCGCGCACCCTCGGGCGTCGCCCGGATCATCATCGGGGTCTCGATCTCGGTGAAGCCCATCTCCCCCATCACGCTGCGCAGGTGCGCGATGAACGTGGCGCGGGCTCGGAGGTTGCGCTGCAGCCGCGGGCGCCGCAGGTCGAGGTAGCGGTGGCGCAGGCGCAGAGACTCGTCGACCTCCGTCTCCTCGTTGACCGGAAACGGGGGTGTCCTGGCCACCGACAGCACCTCGCACTCCTCCGCGTGCAGCTCCACCTCGCCGGTAGCGAGGCGGAGGTTGACGTTGTGTGTCTCGCGAGGACGCAGGGTGCCGCTGACGCGCATCACGTACTCGAGTCGCACTCCCTGCGCGGCGGCGTGCGCTCGCGGGGCCGTCTGTGGGTTGATGACCACCTGGAGGACGCCACTGTGGTCGCGGAGGTCGAGAAAGATCAGCCCGCCGTGATCGCGACGCCGGTCCACCCATCCAAAGACAGTCATCGCAGTGCCCGCGTCGGAGGCCCGCGGAGCTCCACAGAGGGTGCGTTCGGTGCTCAACCGACCGGCTCCTCCAGCGCGGCGCGCAGCTCCTGCGCCACCGCGTCGAGGGCGCTGTCGTCGTCGATGATCTGCTGCTCCCTCGTCTGCAGGTTGCGCAGCACCAGCCCTTCGTCGAGACCGACGAGCAGGACCAGCAGGGCGCCGAGCCTGCCGGCATCGCGCAGCTTCTTGTCGAGCTTCCGGTCGGTGAAGTCGGTGATTACCGAGGTGCGATGGCGCAGCTCCCGCGCCAGCTGGCGCGCGTGGTCAGCGGCGCCCGACCCCACGGTGCAGATCACCAGCTGCGCCTGCGGCTGCGGTGGCGGGGCAACACCCCGGTCGGCGGCGATGCGAAGCAGCCGTTCCACCCCCAATGCATACCCCACGCCGGGTGTCGGCGGAAATCCGAGCTCCTCAGCCAGCCCGTCGTAGCGGCCGCCGCCGCCGAGCGCATTCTGCGCCCCCGCCAGCGACGTATGCCAGAACTCGAACGCGGTGTCCGCGTAGTAGTCGAGGCCCCGCACCAGGCGCTGATTGCGGGTGTAGGGGATGTCAGCCCCGTCCAGGTATGAGGTGACGGCAGCGAAATACGCGCGGCTCGCCTCGCTGAGATGGTCTCCCAGCAGTGGCGCGTTCTCGACGTACCTGGCGTCCTTCTTGCAGTCGAGCAGCCGAAGCGGGTTGACCTCGAGACGGCGCTGGCAATCCGCGCACAGCGAATCGCGCAGTGGCGTGTAGTAGGCCCGCAGCGCATCGCGATAGCGGAGACGGTCGTCCCGGTCGCCCAGGCTGTTGATCTGCAGAACCACACCCTCGATGCGCAGCTCGCCCATGAATTGCCAGGCCAGCTCGATCACCTCGGCGTCATAGCTGGGGTCGCGCTCACCGATGCACTCCACCCCGACCTGGTTGAACTGGCGCTGCCGGAGGTCCTGAGGACGGTCGTAGCGGAACATCGCCATGGCGTAGCGCACCCGCACCGGGCGGGTCCGCTGCTCGAGGTGTGCGCCCAGCACGGCGCGAACCACCGGGGCGGTGCCTTCGGGACGCAGCGTCAGCGATCGCCCTTTGTGATCGGTGAACGTGTACATCTCCTTGTCGACGATGTCGGTGCCGCTGCCGACGCCGCGGGCGAAGAGCTCCGTGGACTCGAAGACCGGTGTGTCGATCAGCTGATAGCCGAACCGGCCGGCCAGTGTCGCATGCGCCTCATGCAGCCATCGCCAGGCCGGCGCCTCGTCAGGCAGAAGGTCGTGGGTTCCCCGCGGCGGTGCGATCGGGCTCATGGCCGCCCGAGTGTACCGGGCGCGCCTCAGACGGCCTCCCGGGCCACCGTGTGGACGTCGCGCACGCCTTCGAGCCGCTCCAGGAGCCGGCTCAACTGGGTGAGATTGGCGATCTCGACGATGGTGGAGATGACGGCCGTGCGGTCGTCGTAGACCTGGACGTCGGCGCCGGACAGGTTGATCTTGGACTCGGCGATGACGGCGGCGATGTCGCGGAGCAGGCCGGTCCGGTCCCAGCCCTCGATCTTGATGCTGACCGGGTACACCTGGTCATTGCCCCGCTCCCATTCGACCTCGACGATGCGGTCGGGGTCCGCGGCATTGCGGACGTTGACGCAGTCCGCACGGTGGACGGTGACCCCCTTGCCGCGCGTGATGTAGCCGCGGATGGTGTCGCCGGCCAGCGGTTTGCAGCATTGCGCGAGCGTGGTGAGCATGTCGGTCATGCCGTGGACCCGGACGTGGCCGTTGCTCGTCGGGGCCGCGCTGGTGAGCGGGATGCCCAGAACGGTCGTCTCGCTCGCCTGGTCGGGCGACTCGCGGTCGCTGTAGCGCAGCACCACGCCACGGGCGCTGACGTCGCCGTAGCCGACCGCCGCCAGGAAGTCGTCGATGGTGTGGAACTTGAAGTCCTCAGCGAGCTCGAGCAGGCGATCATCCTTGAGCGAGCCGAGGGCCTGCTGGCGGAGTCGCCGGAACTCCTTGTCGAGCAGTTCGCGCCCCTTCTGGAC
This sequence comes from Candidatus Dormiibacterota bacterium, assembly GCA_036844485.1. GTDB lineage: Bacteria > Chloroflexota > Dormibacteria > Aeolococcales > Aeolococcaceae > Aeolococcus. The sequence goes on from DAIUFS010000037.1 coordinate 4,024, forward strand.
GTTCTCCTCGCGGCGCTCCTTCTTGAACCAGCTGCGGATCTTCTCCCGCGCGCTGCTCGTCTTCACGAAGCTCAGCCAGTCGCGACTCGGCGCGTGCGCACCCTTGGTGGTCAGCACCTCCACGATGTCGCCATTCTGCAGGTGATAGTCGAGAGGCACCATGCGGCTGTTCACCTTGGCGCCGATGCAGTGGTGACCCACGTCGGTGTGGACGCGGTACGCGAAGTCCACGGGGGTGCTGCCCATGGGCAGTGAGCGGACGTCGCCCTTGGGTGTGAAGACGAAGACCTCGTCCTGGAAGATGTCGACCTTGACCGTGTCGACGAACGCCTCGGCGTCGAGCACCTCCTTCTGCCAATCCATGAGCAGCCGCAGCCAGCCGTAGCGCTCGTCGAAGCGCGTCTGCTGCGCGCCCTCCTTGTAGTGCCAGTGAGCGGCGATGCCGTACTCGGCGGTGGTGTGCATCTCCTGGGTGCGAATCTGCACCTCCATGGGCTCGCCGGTGTGCGACACCACGGTGGTGTGCAGCGATTGGTAGCCATTGCCCTTGGGCATGGCGATGTAATCCTTGAAGCGTCCCGGGATGGGCTTCCACAGCGAGTGCACGGTGCCGAGCGCGCCGTAGCAGTCCTTGATCGAGTCGACGAGGATGCGCAGCGCGATCAGGTCGTAGATCTCGTCGAAATCCTTGTGGGTGCGCTCCATCTTGTCGTGGATGCTGAAGATGTGCTTGGGCCGGCCGGAGATCTCGGCGGTGATCCCGAGCCGTTCGAATTCGCGCCGTAGGATCTCGGTGATGTCGCTGATGAAGCTGCCGCGCTCCTCGGCGGCCTTGCTCACCTTGGCCGCGACCGCCCGGTAGTTGTCGGGGTCGAGCTGCGCGAACGCGAGGTCCTCGAGCTCCCCCTTCACCTGCCAGATGCCGAGGCGGTGGGCCAGGGGTGCGTAGATGTCGAGGGTCTCGCGGGAGATCCGCAGCCTTCGCTCCTCGGTGTGGGCGCCGACGGTGCGCATGTTGTGGAGGCGGTCGCCGAGCTTGATGAGCACCACCCTGATGTCCTCGGCCATGGCCACGAGCATCTTGCGGATGTTCTCGGCCTGGGCCTGCTCACGGGTGTGGACATGGATCTTGCCCAGCTTGGTGACCCCGTCGACCAGCTTGGCGACGTGGTCGCCGAACTCGCTGCGGAGCTGCTCGCGGGTGACGTCGGTGTCCTCGACGGTGTCGTGCAGCACGGCTGCGACCAGGGTGTCGGCGTCCAGCCCGAGGTCGGCGAGGATCCCGGCCACGGCCACCGGGTGGCTGACGTAGGGCTCGCCGCTGAGACGCGACTGTCCCTGGTGGGCGTGCTCGGCCAGTGAGTAGGCGCGCTGCAGCACCTCTCGCTCCTCCTCTCGGAGGTACGAGGCTTTGGAGAGGAGCTCGCTGATCACCATCTCCCTGATCATGGTACCCGCGTCAGGGCGAGATCGAACTCAGTCCCGCCCCGTTTCGGTCATGTTGTGCCTAGGCGGTGCGAACGGAGGCGCGACGCGGGCGGAGTCCGCTGAGGGCGGCACGGCCGGCCAGCGCGGCGCCGACATCCTCGAGCGCGCTGGACAGTGTCGGCTTGCCCAGCCCGAAACCCTGTCCGAGGTGGATGCCGGCTGCCTTCATCAGGTCCGCGACGAACTCGTTCTCAACGCCCTCGGCGATGACAAGGGCCCCGCTGGCGCGCGCGAAGGCCATGGTCGCGTCCATGGCTGCTCGCGACCCCACCCGGCTCGAGGTCATGGTGAGGCTGCGCCCCAGCTTGAGGTATTCGCTCCCGGAGGCGGCGAGAAGCTCGAGCGTGGAGTGGCCCTCGCCCACGTCGTCGAGGGCAAAACGGATGCCCTCGGCACGATATGAGGACAGAACGCGGCTCAGTGCGTCGTAATCGCGGATGAGCTCGTGCTCGGTGATCTCGAGCACCACCGTCCGCGGCTCACGCTTGGCAGCCCGGAGCATCAGAAGCAGCTGATCGACACCGTGGATGGGATCGAGAAGAGACGCCGCGCTCATGTTCAGGAAAAGAGCGGTGTCCGCCGGAAGCAGCTTGGCGTCCCCGACCGCCTGCCGCCGGCAGACCCAGTCGAGGTCGCGAATCTGGCCAGCGTTGCGAGCCGCTTCGAACACGTCCTCCACGGTGTCCATGGCCGCGAATCCCTCAGGTCGCGCCAGGGCTTCGTAGCCCATGACCGAACCGTCGGTGAGATTCACGATGGGTTGGAACATGGTGGAGAGAGGGCCGCCCTCGAGGATGCGCGTGACCACGTCGGAATACGACCTGTCCGCGATGTCACCGGCCTCACCGCGTTCGTAGGAGCAGCCCATGACCAGATCGCGACCCGCGTGCTTCGCCTTGTAGAGGCTCTCGTCAGCCCTGTGCCAGACGGACACCGGGTCGGCCCGCCCGGCGCCGCGCTCCAGCCCGCGGTGATGCGCACAGGGCCGGTGGGAAGCACCAGCGAATGCATGGCGACGCGCATGCGTTCCGCGACCAGCGCGGCGCCGAAGACGCCGACGCCGGGCAGCAGAGCGGCGAACTCGTCGCCACCAACTCGGGCCATCACGTCCCACCCACGCACGAGGAGCCCGAGCGTGTTGCCCACCAAGCGCAGCAGCGCGTCGCCGGCGGCGTGGCCATGCGCGTCATTGACGTCTTTGAGGCAGTCGACGTCGACGGAGAGGATGGCGAACGGCTCGCGCGGGATGGTGCGCAGGGCACGATCGAACTCCCGCCTGTTGTTCAGCCCGGTGAGCGAATCGGTCGAGGCCAGGGCGGAGAGCTCCTGGACGCTTTCGTGGATGGCGTCGTCGGCACTGACCCGCTCGAGGAAGCGTCCCATGTGATGGCAGGCCAGGGGGATGGCATCGACCACTCCTCGAGCGGGGCGCTCGACCGTCTCGCGATGGACGACGAGCACGCCGGCAAGGCCGCCTCCGGTCCGGATGGGGAAGGCCATGGCCGAGCGGATGCCCGCCGCTGCGGCCTCGTCGCCACGTTCCGCGGGGCCCTCGGCGTTGGTCACCTCGGCGGTCGAGCCCCGGCCGGTTCTCAGGACGCCGCTGACCAGCGCGGGAATGGCGTTCGGGGCAAGGGACCGACCAGCGGCTGCGAAGGCGGTGGCTCCATGTGACCCGCCCGACGACGAGTAGCGCAGCTCGACCTGGCGAGGCGCGCCCCCGACCATCCATATCTCCCCGATACGCCCACCAAGCGCGGTGGTCAGCATGTCGAGGCTCTTCTGAACGGCTCCTTCCGTGTCGTCTGACTCGTTGAAGAGCGTGAGCATGGCCAGCATCAGAGAGTCAGCGCTCTCGGCGGCCACCAGATGGAGCTCTGCATCGACCACGTCCGGACGTGTGCGAGGGGGCGCGTGCCTTCGGTTGTGCGCTCGTCCCACCACGTGCGTCTGAGCCTCCGACGAATCAGCGTGCGGGACGGACACAGCCGGACGCCTCCAAACGCGTGCAGGGCAATTCATGCCCTCGCCGCCACGATGACGCGCTCGGGACTTTTCCGTCTGTTCGCAGCCGTACTCAGCCATCGGCTCGCGACAGGATTGTGTCAGCGGCTCAGTAGGCGCGGCCGATCAGGGCGATGTGGTCGGTGGGCTGTCCACAGGCAAGGCAGGGCGCCCCGTCGCCTGTCCGATCGGCGCGGAGGATGCGGACGGTGACGGCGTGCACCGCCGCCTTGATCTCGATCTCGCACTCCGGGCGGTTGCAGAAGGGCCCGCTGGCGAAGACCGGTTGCTCCGCGAACGCCGCCACCAGCTCGCCCATCGAGGTGACGTCGACACTGCGCTCGTCGAGCAGCTTCTGGGCGCGTGATCGGATCGCCGACTGCGTCCCGTCGAGCAGGCTCGGGAGGCGGGCACCCAGTCCGTCCAGCGGCACCACAGTCTGCTCGCCGTCGACCCGCCGCACCAGCGTGACATTGCCGCCGGCCAGGTCCTTGGCGCCGACCGTGATGCGCAGAGGCACCCCGCGCAGTTCCCAGTGAGCGAACTTCTCGCCGGGGCGCATCCCCTCACGACGGTCCACGCGAAGGCGGACCTCTGGAGCAGCCTCCCGCTCGATGCGCGCGCATGCGTCATCGACGGCGCGACCCGCCTCCTCGTCGTTGCTGCGCGTGATCGGCACCACCACCACCTGGATGGGCGCCACCCGTGGCGGGATGATCAGACCGGCCTCGTCACCGTGGGCCATGATCAGGCCCCCGATGATCCGCGTCGAGAGTCCCCACGACGTCTGAAATGGGTGCTGCTCCTGGTTCTGGCGGTCCGTGTACTTGATCCCGTAGGCGGTGGTGAAGTTCTGAGCGAGGTGATGCGACGTGCCCGCCTGCAGCGCCCAGCCGTCCGACATCATGGCCTCGATGCTCAGGGTGTAGCGGGCGCCGGCGAACTTCTCCGACTCCGTCTTGCGCCCCTTGATCACCGGGATCGCCAGCCAGTCCTCGGCCAGCTCGCGATAACACTCCAGCATGGTGTCGACCTCCGCGGCCGCCTCCTCGTCGGTGATGTGGAAGGTGTGACCCTCCTGCCAGAGAAACTCGGTGGTGCGCAGGAACAGCCGGGTGCGCTTCTCCCAGCGACACACGTTGACCCACTGGTTGATGAGCACGGGCAGGTCGCGCCAGGAGTGGATCCAGTCCGCGTACATGGAGCAGATGATGGTCTCGCTCGTCGGCCGGATCGCCAACCGCTCCTCGAGCTCCTTGTCGCCGCCGTGGGTCACCCAGGCAACCTCGGGAGCGAAGCCCTCGACGTGCTGCGCCTCCTTGGCGAGGTAGCTCTCCGGTATGAACAGCGGGAAGTACATGTTCTCGTGGCCGGTGCGCTTGATCATGGCGTCAAGCGCGTCGCGGGTCCGCTCCCAGAGTGCGTAGCCGTAGGGGCGGATGACCATGCAGCCGCGCACTGGCGTGTAGTCGGCGAGCTCGGCGCGGCGCACCACGTCGACGTACCAGCGGTCGAAATCCTCGCTTTTGGAGGCGATCTGCCGGGGGCTGCGATCAGTGGTCATGGCGGCCGAGTATACGGACGCCCCGGTGACGATCAGCCAACCGGGGCGTCCAGGTCGCGTCGGTGATGTCGGCCTAGTGCGAGGCCAGGTAGCTCCCGAACGCTGACAGTGTGTCGCCGAAGGTGCCGCGGTCGGCTGCCTTGATGGCGAGCCCGTTGGTGTCGGTGAACTTGGTCTCCGACGTCCAGCAGAGGCCGCTCGGCGCGTCCTTCTGGGCCACGAAGTTGAACGCGGCGTCCAGCCCGGTCGGGAATGCTCCCGTGGTCAGGCCCAGGTAGTCGGTCAGCTCGGTGCCGGTGTACTGCCAGAGCATGTCGATCGTGCCGCTGGTCAGCGCCTGGCCGATCGCCTTGTCCTTGGCCTGGAAGGTGTAGTCGACGGTGAAGCCGTGGGCCTGCAGGACGAGCTGGGTCATGGTGGCGAGCAGTTGCTCCTCGGCGAAGCCCTTGCTGCCGATCTTGACGTGGGCTCCGTTGCCGCTCGACCCCGAGGGTGCCGCGCAGCCCGTGCCTGTGCCGTTGGTGCCGCCGCCGCCGCTGTAGCTGGGCGAGAGGAATCCGTTCTGCGTAAGCCACGCCTGGGCCACGTCAGTCACCTTGAGGTTCTGGATCTCGACCTTGGCATTGAGGGAGACCATGGTGGCCGTATCCAGCTTGGCGGCCACCGGCGCCATCAGGTTGGCGATGGCCGGGTACTGCTGCAGCACGCTCTGGCGCACCACCAGGCCCGCGTTGTCCGGCGGGAAGAGGCTCTTGTCGTCCTTGAGGACGTAGAGGTTGTTGGCCTGGATCGCCGAATCGGTGGTGAACACCTCGCCGGCCGTGCACTGGCCGTTGGCGATCGTCTTCTCGGCAGTGTTGCCGATGTCGACATAGGTTGCCTTGCTGAAGGCGGCGTTGTATGTCTTCTCGAGGCCGGGGAGGCCGTCCGGCCTGGTCCGGAACTCCGACAGGATGCAGATCTTGATCGACGACGCGCTGGGACCGCCCCCTCCCCCGCTGCTGGTTGTTGTGTTGTTGCTGCTGCTGCCGCAGGACGCCACGGTCCCGGAAACGGCAAGCACCATCGCTGCTATGGCTTTCCGATTCATCGTTGTCTCCTCTGCTTCATGCCGTGATGTGTCGCGGAACCGTTATGCGCTCCACCAATGAAAGCGCCCAATCAGCAAGCAGTGCCAGGGTGGCGACCATGACGGCCCCCACGAAGATGATGCGGTTGGAGATGTTGATGCCCGATGCGATCACCACTCCAAGTCCGCCCCCTCCAATAAAGCTGCCGAGTGTAGCCGTACCGATGATCAGCACGAGCGAGGTGCGCAGGCCCGCAAAGATCAGCGGCGATGCCAGCGGCAGCTGCACACGGAAGAGCGCCTGCCAGCGGGTCATGCCCATACCGCGCGCGGCCTCCACGGCGGCGGGGTCGACGCTCTGGATGCCGGCGACGGTGTTGCGCAGGACGGGCAACGCGCCATACGCCACAAGCGCAATGATGGTCGGCTCCTGGCCCAGTCCCAGAAAGGCGTAGAGCAGCACCAGGATGCCTATGCCCGGAACCGCCTGGCCGACGTTGGCGAGAAGGAAGACCAGCAGGCGCAGCGCGCGGCCCGCGCCGGCGATGACGATGCCGAGCGGGACGAACAGGGCGGCCACCACCGCGAAGGACACCGCCGACAGCCACACGTGCTCGACCAGACGGGCCTGGAGAAAGTCGACGTTGAGCACCTGGTCGTCGGCGATCGATCCGCTGATCGTCTGGTAGAGCCCGAAGGAGATCGCCAGGCCCAGCAGGATGGCGATCGGAGTGGTCAGGAATCTGAGCCGGGCCAGGTCGAGATGGCCCGGGCGGCGCACCGGTATCGCGCTCATCGCGATGCCCTCCGGATCACGTCAGCGTCCACGATCCCGAGCGTGCTGCCCGCATCCACCACGAGCACGCGCCCGTCTCCGGCGCGCAGGACGGCGTCGAGCGCGTCGCGAAGGGTGGCACCGGCGTCGACCGTCTCGACGGGGGGCTGCCTGCCGTTGAGCGGGACCAGCGGGGCGTCCCGAACCTTGATGAGCGAGAGACGGCGAACCATCCGCCCCTCACCGAGGAAGTCCTTCACGAAATCCGACGCGGGATGGGCGAGAAGCTCCGCCGGAGTTGCGTACTGCTGCAGCACGCCGCCCTGCGAGAAGAGCGCGACGCGATCTCCCAGTCGGATGGCCTCGTCGATGTCGTGAGTGACGAAGACGATCGTCTTGCGCACCACCTGCTGGAGCCGGAGGAGCTCGTTCTGGAGTCGCTCGCGCGCGATCGGGTCGATGGCGCCGAAGGGCTCGTCCATGAGCAGGATGTTGGGGTCGACGCCGAGCGCGCGCGCGACCCCGACGCGCTGGCGCTCGCCGCCGCTGAGCTCAGCGGGGAGCCGGTTGGCGTACTGCGCCGCCGGCAGCCCCACGAGCTCGAGGAGCTCCTCGACGCGAGCGGCGATGCGCGCCTTGTCCCAGCCGGCCAGGCGGGGGACTGTGGCGACGTTCTCGGCGACCGTGTAGTGAGGGAAGAGACCGATCTGCTGGATCACATAGCCGATGGAGCGGCGCAGGACGTTGACGTCGACCTTGGCGGTGTCGCTGCCGTCGATGCTGATCACCCCGGACGTCGGCTCGATGAGGCGGTTGATCATCTTCAGCGACGTGGTCTTGCCGCACCCGGAGGGTCCGACGAAGATGACGATGTCGCCTGAGGGGATCTCCAGTGACAGCTCGTGCACCGCGTCGTCGTCGCCGTACCGTTTGGTGACATGTTCGAAGGTGATCACGTCGCCGCCACCGTGACCCGCCCTCTCGACAGAGCCCGCTGCACAGCAGCAAGCACGAGGTCGGCGATGATCCCGATCAGCGCCACCGGGATGATCCCCGCCAGCACCTGCTCGAGGGTGCCGGTGTCGCGGGTCAGGGCGGCGAAGATGGGCTGGCCGAGGTCGTTTGCCCCCACCGCCGCGCCCACGGTGGCGATGGCCACGATCATCACCGTCGCCTGGCGCAGACCGGCGAGGATCACCGGCACCGCCAGCGGCAGCTCGACTCGGGTCAGCTCCTGAGGCGGGCTCATGCCCATGCCGCGCGCCGCCTCAGTCACAGCCGGATCGACAGCCAGGATGCCCGCGCGGGTGTTGCGCACGATCGGCAGCAGCGCGTAGAGGATGAGGCCGATGATGACCGGCGGGTTGCCCAGCCCGAACCAGATGGAGAGCAGCCCGAAGAGGGCGAAGCTCGGAATCGTCAGGAAGGTGCTGGTGACGGCGAGGATGAAGGTCGCGAAGCGCTCTGAGCGTGATGCGAGAACGCCCAGTCCGAGCCCGAGCACGCCGGCGACGACCATGCAGATGGCCACGATCTTCAGATGAGTGACCACCTGAGGCCCGAGGGTGTCCCAGTTGTCCAGGATGTACCGCAGGGTGCTCACTGAGAGTCGTCTCGCTGCGGCGGCAAGTCCTGAGCCCGCGGGAACCCGCCTGTCCCCGCTGGGTCACATATTATCGTTCGAGGTGGGCGATTGCCTTCAGCCGACGGCCATGGGCAGCGACTGCAGTGGCGCCTCGCCATCGCCGAGACCGGTGGGGAGCGGCTCGCCGGCGGCGATCAGCCGGGCGTCCTCGGCGGCGATCGCCCGAAGCTCGGTGACCAGAGAGTCAATGAGCTGCTCCTGCGGGAGCGAGGCGATCACCTTGCCGCGGCGGTAGAGGATGCCCTTCTGGCGTCCCCCGGCGATGCCGATGTCGGCGTGCATGCCTTCCCCCGGCCCGTTGACCACGCAGCCCATCACCGACACGTTGATGGTCCGGCGCACATCGCGGAGTGCCGCCTCGACGCGCGCCACCATGGGGAACATGTCGATCTCCAGGCGGCCGCACGTGGGGCAGGCGATGAGGTTGGGGCCGTTGCCCTTCTCGTTGAGGTTCTGCAGGATCTGGCGTCCCACCCGCACCTCATCCTCGGGCTCGCCGACCAGCGACACGCGGATGGTGTCTCCAATGCCCTCGGCGAGCAGGATGCCGATGCCCATGGCGCTCTTGACGCTGCCCGACTCCACCGGGCCGGCCTCGGTGAGGCCGAGGTGGAGCGGGTAGCGATTGCCGAGGGCCGCGAACTTGCGGTTGACGGCGATGTTGGTGAGCACGTCACTGGCCTTCAATGACACCTTGATGTTGCGGAAGTCGAGCTCTTCCAGGATCCGGATGTGGCCCAGCGCAGCCTCGACCATGTGCTCGGCCGTCTCCTCGATGCTGGCACCGCGCCCTCGTTCCAGCTCCTTGCGCTGGGGGATGCTGCCGCTGTTGACACCGATGCGGATGGGCACGTCCCGAGCCGCCGCCTCAGCGGCGATGTCGCGCACCTTGGTCGGATCGGTGATGTTGCCGGGATTCAGGCGCAGGCAGGCGATGCCGGCTTCGAGGGCACGCAGTGCCAGCGGTGCGTCGTAGTGCACGTCGGCGATGATCGGGATCGGCGAGCCCTTGACGACGTCGCGCATGGCCACACCGGCTTCGGGGGTGTCGCAGGTGACTCGGATGATGTCGGCGCCGGCCCTGGCGGCCCGCTCGATCTGGGCGAGCGTCGCCCTCACGTCCTCGGTCTGCGTCTTGGTCATGGTCTGCACCGGGATCGGCGCAGCACCGCCGACGATGACGCCGCCGACGTTGACGGGGATGGTGGCGCGTCTGGTGATGGTGCTCATTGGGGTCTGCTGACATCTCCGATGGTGACATAGATGGCGAACAGGACCACAGCAGCCAGGCCGATGGCGTAGATCAGCGCCTCCCGCCGTGGATCGAGGCGGCGGCGGCGAACCGCCTCGAGCAGGATCAGGAAGGCCTTGCCGCCGTCGAGAAACGGGATGGGGAGAACGTTGACGAGGCCGAGGTTCATGCTCACGAAGGCGATCCAGTAGGCCAGCGACCTGCCCCCCTGGTGGGTGGCGGTCACGGTCTCGCGGACGATGCCCACCGGCCCCGACAGCCCCTGCGGGCCGGTGATGCCGCCGCTCCTGGGATTGGTGATCAGGTTCGAGAGGTCGGTGAAGGTGGTCGTGACGAACGTGGGGATCTGGCCGAACCCGTCGGCGAGGGCCTGGCCCACCGGCTCCCCGTCGTAGCTGGGTGTGACTCCGAGGCGCCACGACGCCTGGGTGGCGCCGTCCTTGCCGAGCCCGTCGGTGATGCTTGAAACGCGCAGGTCCGAGTAGCTCGGGCCCCGGGTGCCGTCTGCGTTGATCAGAAACCCTGAGACCGTGCCCCCCCCACCGAGGATGGCGGCGGGATCACCGGTTGAGACCGGCTGGCCGTTGATGGCGGTGACCACGAACTCCGCGCCGACGGGAAGGTCGGCCACGCTGATGACCGCCGCTGGGCTTGATGACGGCGTCGCCGAGCCAGAGCCCGCGCTCGGGGTGGCGACGGCAGGCGGCTGGATGCCGTTGATGATGATCAAGGACGGCCTCACGGTGGCGGTGTGCACCGAGCCACCGCTCGTGTACACGACCGTCATGGGCCGACCCTGCGACGCCGCGGTCGCCGCGTGCAGGTCGTTGGCGACGTCGGTGGCGTTGTCGTGGCGGATGGGACGGCTGTCGACGCTCACGATGACATCGCCGTCATGCATACCGGCCAGTTGCGCCGCCGCCCCAGGCTGGATGTGCGACCCATTGGGGAGCGTCAGGAGGATGGTGAAGAGGAGACCCGCGAAGATCATGTTGGCGACGATGCCGGCCAGGATGGTGGCCATCCGCTTGGGGATGGAGGCGCGGTAGAAATTGCGCTCTCCGGCGTCCGCCTCCCCCTCCAGGCCGAGCATGCCGGCCATGCGCACGAACCCACCGGCGGGGATGATGCGCAGGGAGTAGGTGGTTTCGCCGAAGCGCTTGGAGGCGATCCGTGGGCCGAAGCCGACCGAGAATTCGTCGACGCGGACCCCGCACAGCTTGCCGACCAGGAAGTGGCCGCCCTCGTGCACCAGGACAACCGCGAGGAGCACCAGGATGACAGCACCGACCACGGTGAGGACGTCGAGGATCACGCCCTGCTCACCGCCCCACCAATGCGCTCTGACGCAAAGCGCCGCGCCCACGCGTCGGCGTCGAGGATGTCGGTAAGAGATGGGGCCACCACAGCAGGAGCAGCTTCTACCGTTTCCGCGACCAGAGTGACGATTCCGTCGTAGCCAACGCGGTCATCGAGAAACGCGGCCACCGCCACCTCGTTGGCGGCGTTGAGCACCGCCGCTGAGACGCCACCAGCCTCGCCGGCGGCGCGCGCCAGGGCCACCGCCGGAAAGCGGGTGGAATCGACCTCGAAGAAATCGAGAGAGGCGCCAGTCAGCTGAACCGGGGCGGCGATCCCGAGGAGCCGTTCTCCGTCGGCAATGGCGAGCGCGATGGGGACGCGCATGTCGGGGACGCCGAGCTGGGCGATGACGGCACCGTCGATGAACTCGACGAAGGAGTGGACGATGCTGGGCGGGTGGATGACCACGCCGATGTCCGGGTAGGCGACGTCGAAGAGGAAGTGAGCCTCGATGATCTCGAGCCCCTTGTTCATCATCGTCGCCGAATCGATGGTCACCTTGGGGCCCATGGTCCAGGTGGGGTGGCGCAGAGCCTCAGCGACCGTCACGGCCGGGAAGGTGGCCGGGTCGCGCTCGCGAAAGGGACCTCCACTGGCGGTGAGAACGAGGCGGCGCACCGTGTCGGCCCGCTCGCCGCGCAGGCACTGCCACAGCGCGCTGTGCTCGCTATCGACCGGCAGGATCCTGGCTCCCCCGGCGGCCGCTCGCGATTTGACGAGCTCGCCGGCCATGACCAGGACCTCCTTGGTGGCCGTGGCGACGGTGCGCCCCGCGTCGAGCGCCGCCAGCGTGGGACGCAGAGCGGCGGCGCCGGGGATGGCCACACAGACGACGTCGGAGTCCATCGCCGCCAGCTCGCACGCCGCCTCCAGCCCGGCGTTCATGCCCGCAAGCAGCGCCTGGCCCGGCCGGGGAGCTACCACCACGGCGCGGGCCACCCCGAAGCGGTCGACGACCTCGCTCAGACCCTCGACGTCGCTGCCCGCCGCCACGCCGACGAGCTCGAAGCGGTCGGGAAAGCGGGCGATCACGTCACAGCACTGGCGGCCGATGGAGCCGGTGGCGCCGAGGAGCACGACCCGCCGGGGCCGCGACTGGGTGCTGGCGGATGGGGCGATCATCGCTCCATTCTCCGCCAAGCCCTGGCCGGAGACGCGCTCACGCGAGCGAGATGAGGCGGTAGAAGCAGTAGGCCACCGGCGCCACCAGCACCAGGCTGTCGAGGCGGTCGAGGAGCCCCCCATGGCCGGGGATGAGGCCGCTGGAGTTCTTGGCGCCCCCCTGTCGCTTGAGGGCCGACTCGGCCAGGTCGCCCGCCTGGGCCACGATCGCCACCATCACTCCCTCGAGAGCGCCGAGCCAGGGCGTGATGCCGAGCAGGAGGCGGCCGAGAACCGCGGCGGCGACAACCGCGGCGATCAGCCCGGCGACAGCGCCTTCGGCCGACTTGTGCGGGGACAGCCCGGGAAAGAAGCGGTGCCGCCCCCAGGCGCTGCCCGCCAGGTAGGCGGAGGTGTCGCAGAGGACCACCGCGGCGAGCGGGACGACCACCGCCTCGATGCCGAAGCCATGGTCGCCTGGACGCCAGTTGAGCAGCGCGACGTAGTAGCCGAGCGAGAAGCCCAGGTACACGCCACCCGCCACCGCCGCCATCCAGCCGCGCCACGACACACCGGCCACGACCACGCCCACCATCCCCGTGATCAGAGCCGCGCCCACCCCGATGTCGACGGCGGGCGGAGCCCCCGGCACCGCGTAGCGGATGGTCAACCAGACGGTGAGGGGCAGGAGCAGCCACAGTGGCGGTCGCGCGTCCAGCCGGCCCGCCAGCCCGGCGAATTCCCATGCCCCAACGGCCGCGGCGGCCGACACGACGGCCACGAACAGCCAGCCGCCGGCGGCGATCGCTGCGGCCACGAGAAGCAGGAGCAGCAGCCCGGAGATCCAGCGCACCAGCGCCGCGGCCGGAGCTGCGACCGGGGGAGCACCGGCGACGGCGCTGACCTCGCCGATCGACGGGTCGCTCAGAGGGACGCCGGCGCCGGCAGCGCCTCCCCCACCCGCGCGGGAGCCTCGGGAACAGCACCGAAACGGCGGTCGCGTCGTGCGTAGGCGGCGAGGGCCCTCTCGATGGCAGCGGCGCCGAAGTCGGGCCAGAGGGTCTCGGTGATGTAGATTTCCGCGTATGCGGCCTGCCAGAGCATGAAGTTGCTGATCCGCATCTCCCCGGCGGTGCGGATGATCAGGTCGGGATCCGGCAGGCCGGCCGTGTACAGCGCGCCGGCGAGAGTCTCCGCGTCGAGGTCGGCCATGACGCACCCGCGAGCCGCGAGGTCGCGAACCGCGGCCACGATCTCGTTGCGTCCGCCGTAGTTGATGGCGATGTTGAGGATGGCGCGGGTGTTTCCGCTGGTCAGCTCTTCGGCTTCGCGCACCTTGTGCTGCAGGCGTGGGCTCAGCTTGGAGCGGTCGCCTATGGCGCGAATCTGGATCCCCTCGCTGTGCATCTCGCCGACCTCGGAGTCGATGGTCTCGCCAAAGAGCTGCATGAGCGCGGCCACCTCATGGCGGGGGCGCGACCAGTTCTCGGTGCTGAACGCGTAGAGGGTGAGGATGTGGACGCCGGCCTCGTGACAGGCTTCCATGACGGGTCTGATGGTCGAAACCCCGGCGCGGTGGCCGGCGGCGCGCGGCAGATGGCGCCGGCGCGCCCAGCGACCGTTGCCGTCCATGATGATGCCGATGTGGCGTGGCAGCTCTGGGTTGGACGGCTCGGGAATGGCGGCTGGCGCTGGCGGTCGCTGCATGTCTGTGTACTGAACGCCTGGTTGCTGACGGCGGTTTCGGCAGCCGGACGGCACGAGATCACACCTCGAGGATCTCGGCCTCCTTCTTCTGCGCGAGGTCGTCGACTCTGCCGATGAATGAGTCGGTGATGTGCTGCACCTCCGCAATGTTGCGCTCGATCTCGTCCTTGGAGACGTGTCCCTCCTTCTCCAGCTTGCGCAGGTGCTCGACCTCGTCGCGCCGGATGTTGCGCACCGCGATGCGAGCCTCCTCGGCCTTCTGCTTGACCAGCTTGGCGAACTCACGACGGCGCTCCTCGGTGAGCGGCGGGATGGCGATGCGGATCACCTGGCCGTCATTGCTCGGGTTCAGCGCCAGTTCGCCTCTCTGCAGCGCCTTCTCGATCGCCTGGATGGAGCTGCGATCGTAGGGTTGGATGAGCAGCAGCCGAGCCTCAGGGGCGGTGATCCCGGCGATGCTCTGGAGTGGCGTTGGAGTGCCGTAGTAGTCGACAAGAACCCGCTCGACGAGCGACGGTGTGGCCCGCCCGGTGCGCACGCCACCAAGATCCTTGTGCAGAGACTCCAGGCTCTTCTCCATGCGCACCTCCGCGTCGACCAGCCGCTCCTGGATCTGGGCCTGGGAGTCCTCGGAGCGAGTGCGATCGCTCATGCACCGCCTCCGTGGGCGTCGACGCGCGTGCCGATGTCCTCACCGAGCACGACGCGCTCGATGCTGCCCTCGGCGAGGAGATTGAAGACGATGATCGGTGTGCCATTGTCCATGCACAGCGTCAGCGCGGTGTTGTCCATCACCTCGAGACCGCGGTTGAGCACCTCCATGTAGGAGAGGTGGCGGAGCCGGGTTGCCGACGGGT
>DAIUFS010000038.1:0-18565 GCA_036844485.1 Candidatus Dormiibacterota bacterium
GTGTACGCAGTGCTCACCACGGCTTGACAAAGCCCCATAGGAGCGTCTGTCACTCGGGATGCATCTGCTTTTCGAACCAGTGGTGTGCGTACGGTTCGTCGTTGAAGGGCGCGACCTCGACATAGCCCGCGGATCGGTACAGGCTGATCGCCTCGGTGAGCGAGCCGTTGGTTTCGAGCCGGACGGTGCGGACGCCGTGGTCGGCGGCGGCATCCTCGAGTGCGCTCAGGAGTCGACGACCGATGCCGAGGCCGCGCGCAGACTCCGCGACCCACATGCGCTTCAGCTCGGCCGGCTCCTCCGCGTGGAATTTGAGCCCCCCGCAGCCGATCGGGTCCGACCGCAGCGAGGCCACCAGGAGGATCCCTCTTGGCGGCCTCATCTCCTCCTCGTCAGCCGGGATGCTCAGCGCGGGATCGAAGCCGGTGTCGAATCGCCTGTCGAGCTCGGAGAAGTACGCGTGCAAGCAATGCTGTGCGTCGGGATGTGCCGGATCCACTGGGGCGATCTCGATCATCGCCGCGGTGAGGAGCCGCTCGACCTCGGCCATCGCGCCGGCCAGCTGCACGCGCTGCCTGGCGCCGAGGGGCGCGAGAAGCGATACGGCCAGCTCGTCACTGCGTCGGTCGAGCACCGCCCGTTCGGCCGCCCCGGAGGCGGTCAGCCGCGCGATCCGCACCCGCTTGTCGGAGCCCTTGGGGCCGACCGTGACCAGCCCGGCCGCCTCCAGGGAACGCAACAGGCGGCTCATGTACCCCGAGTCGAGCCCGAGCTGAGAGCGCAGGGATCGCACGTCGCGACCGTCAGAACCTATCTCCCACAGCAGCCGCGCCTCTCCGAGAGAGTGATCCCTGGCGAGGAACCGGTCGTTGAGCGCCCCAACGCGCTGGGTGACGATACGGTTGAACCGCCGCACCTGCGAGATCAGCGACTGATCCATTGTCTGACTATAGTCAGAGAATCGAGGAAGGTGGCGGCGTTCCCCTTCCCAGATTTAGGGTGTGGTCAGCTCAACTCGTGGGTGCGACGAGCTCCGGCGTCCCGCTCTCGGCGTCGCTTCTTGCGGCCAGCCCGGTGACGCTGAGGATCTCCTGCTCGCTCAGAGTGTCGTGCTCGAGCAGGGCGCGCACGAGTGAGTCGAGCTTTGCCCGGTTGCGCGTGAGCAGGTCCATGGCCTGGGTCAGGCACTCGTCGGAGATGCGCTTGACCTCCTCGTCGATCAGCGCTGCGGTCTCGTCGCTGTAGGGCCGTGTCATGGCGACGGAGGGGCCTGCACCGTCGCTGTCCTCCGAGTAGTTGAGCGCGCCGACCTTGGGGCTCATCCCCCAGCGCACGACCATCTGCCGCGCCAGAGCGGTGACCTGACGGAGGTCGTTCTCCGCCCCGGTGGTCACAAGGTCGTACACGAGCTTCTCGGCGGCCCGGCCGCCGAGGGCGCCGGTGATGCGGCCGCGCAGGTAGTCCTCGGCGTAGTTGAAGCGATCGTCGACGGGTGTCTGGATGGTGACGCCCAGCGTCTGCCCGCGCGGGATGATGGTGACGCGGCGCACCGGGTCGGCGCCGGGGAGCAGCAGGCCGAGCAGCGCGTGTCCCGATTCGTGGTACGCGATCCGCTCACGGTCCTGCGCTGTGAGCGTCAGCTTTCGCTCCGAGCCGAGCTCGATCTTCTCGAGAGCCGTCGAGAAATCGATCATGCCCACCTCGGACACGTCACGGCGCGCCGCCGCCAGGGCCGCCTCGTTGGCGAGGTTGCGGAGGTCGGCACCGACCATGCCGGCGGTGAGCGATGCGATGACGTCGAGATCGACGTCCTTGGCGAGCGGCATGTTGCGCGTGTGGATGCGCAGGATGGCGGCGCGACCGCGGCGGTCCGGCGGCTGCACCACCACGCGGCGGTCGAATCGTCCGGGACGCAGCAGGGCTGGGTCGAGCACGTCGGCGCGGTTGGTCGCCGCCAGCACGATGACGCCTTCGTGAGGGTCGAACCCGTCCATCTCGGTGAGGATCTGGTTGAGCGTCTGCTCCTGCTCGTCATTGCTTCCCAGCCGCAATGCGGCCGACCTGGATCGGCCGACGGCGTCGAGCTCGTCGATGAAGATGATCGCGGGCGCGGCGGCGCGTCCCTTCTGGAAGAGGTCACGCACCCGCGCCGCGCCGACCCCGACGATGGCCTCGATGAACTCGGAGGCTGAGATCGAGAAGAACGGCACCTTCGCCTCGCCGGCGACAGCACGCGCCAGCAGGGTCTTGCCTGTTCCCGGAGCACCAATGAGGAGCACACCCTTGGGGACCGAGCCACCGAGGCGCTGATAGCGCAGCGGCTCCTTGAGAAAGTCGACCACCTCCATGAGCTCGGCCTTCACCTCGTCGATGCCGGCGACGTCGGCAAAGGTGGTGGTGGGACGCTCGGCGTCGTAGAGCCGTGCACCGCTCTGGCCGAAGCGGCCGAGGAGCCCGCCGGCACCACTGGAGGCGAGCGCGGCGCTCCGCCGCATCAGATAGAAGAAGCCGAACACCAGGAGCAGAGTTGGACCGAACCCGAGGAGCAGCGATTCCCACAAGGGCGTCGGCGGATTGGGGTTCTGGGCGAGGATGGTGACGTTCTCTTTGGTGAGCAGCGCCTCGAGGTTGTCGGACGCGAACGCCGGTCGCTGAGTGGAGAAGTTGGTTGCGGTGCCGGATCCTGACGCATCCGTGACCGCCTTCTTGGTGACGCCGGTGATGGAGTCGGCGGTGGCGTTGATGCTGACCACGTTGCCCGCGCTCACCTGCAGCAGAAAAACGTTGTACGCGATGGTCACGGACTTCGGCTGACCCGCGCCCAGCAAAAGGCCGGAGATGATGTAGTTCAGGATCAGCAGGCCGGCCAGGGTCAGCCAGAAGCGACGGGTGCGCATCGATCCGAATCCCGGCTGGCCCACGGGCGCGGGTGCTCGCGGGCGGTTCGGGGGAGACGGTGGCCCGCCGGGCGGATTGGTCGCCATCGAATGAAGAGTACGCGCTGGCCGGGCTGGCCGCTTTCAGCCTGTAAGCCTGGACGTTGTAAGCCTAGAGGCTGTAAGTCTCGAGGCTGCTAAACTGGCCGCCGTGGCCCCAGCCCGCGTCCCCAACCCGTACCACTTCGGAGCCCCGGCGGAGGATGCTCACTTCACGGATCGGCTCGACCAGCTCGCGCGACTGAAGGCGGTGATGCTGAACGGCCAGAACATGATCCTGATCGCGCCACGTCGCTACGGCAAGACGTCGCTGCTCTTGGCGGCGGAGAGGGAGGTCCGCGAGGCGCGCGGCCGAACCGGCAGGGTCAGCCTCATCAAGTGCGCCAGCGAGAAGGATGTGGCCGAGGCACTGATGAAGGGGGTGATCGACGGCCCCCTGGGGTGGCTGCGCGGACACGTGGAGGAGATCCTCCAGCACATCTCTCGTCTCCGCCTTCGCCCCACGGTGAGGTTCAGCGAGAGCGGGACGCTGGA
The DNA here is from genome assembly GCA_036844485.1 of Candidatus Dormiibacterota bacterium. Lineage (GTDB taxonomy): Bacteria > Chloroflexota > Dormibacteria > Aeolococcales > Aeolococcaceae > Aeolococcus. The sequence goes on from DAIUFS010000038.1 coordinate 3,471, forward strand.
AGGCCTGTCCTTCGGGTCCGAAAGCGCCAGCGTGAACTGGCGCGAGGTGATCGCGGATGTCATCCGGATCCTCAACGACGTTGCCCAGCACGATCAGGATAAGCCGGTGTCGCTGATCCTCGATGAGTTCCAGAAGGCATACGAGATCAACCCGCTGCTCGCGGATGTGTTCAAGGACCTGGTCGACGAGATGCCGCGGGTGAGCCTGGTCTTCGCCGGCAGCAAGCGCCACCTCATGGAGGCGATGGTCTCGGATCCCGAACGTGGCGCCCTCTACAACGTGGGCGCGAAGCTGTACCTGACCAAGATTCCCCAGGACGAATTCGTCCCGTACCTGCAGCGGCAGGCCACAGTCGGCGGCAAGGCCATGGCTGCGGGCGTCGCGGAGCGCATCTACAGGGCTGCCGCCGGGATCCCGAACGACGTTCAGCTGCTCGCCTTCTGGTCGTTCGAATCGGCGCCCGGCCCCGAGGTCGACGACGCGGCGCTGCGACGCGCCATCCGCGCCGCTGTCGGGGATCAGCGGGAGGAGTTCGAGGAGGTGTTCGGCAAGCTGTCACTGACGCAGCAGCGCCTCCTCAAGCACATCGCGGCCAACCACACCACCGCCGTGACAGGGGCGGTGGTGCAGGCGGCCATCGGAGTCAGCCACACCTCCGCTCGAGCCGCGGCCGAGGTGCTGGAGCGCGCTCAGCTGATCCAATCGCAGGACGGCGCCTGGGTGGTGTCGAGCGGACTCCTGAGCGAGTGGCTCTCGGGCGACTACGACTGAGCGAGGAGGGGGGAGGGTGATCTCACCACCGGCTCGGCTGCGGGCAGGTGATGCAGATGCACTACGCCGTACTAGCGCAAGTGGCTCTGAAAACTCCCCCCCGCGCTGCTCTAGTGTGCGGCAATCGGGTCAAAGTGGCCATCAGGGGTCCTGGACGCGTCTTGGCAGGGGCGCGTGCGTCGACCGGGCAAGAGAGGAGCACTTCGAATGGGACGGATGGGTCGGAATGGTCGGCGTGCGCGCCGGTCTCTATACGGATTTGCGCCGTTGACGCACCGTTTGCGGTTGGCGGCTCTCGCCGTCCCGATCATGGTGCTTTCGCAGGTCGCCATCTTCCCCGCGGGGCAGGTCGGCGCCGTCGATGCCACCGGTCAGTTCTGTATGGACGGCCAGATCCAGCCCGGGGCTCCGAGCACGTGTCTGGGCGCCCCGCCGTACCACTGGTCCGACCTCTTCACCTCCACCGGCGCCAAGGCGACGCCGAAGCCGGCGAATCTGCTCGACAGCGCGTTCGTGAAGGACTACGCAACTCCTGACAACACGTACTTCACATCGAACAAGGACATCCAGCAGATCGGCACCGGGGCGAGCGACGAGTGGGGCTGCTCACCGGTAAACAACCCGACGCCAAAGGACGACATCCAGAACACCTATGCCGCGGTCTTCAAGATCCCGGCAGGCGCGCCCGAGAACGCCGGCCACACCGTGATCTACCTCGGCATCGAGCGCGGGAGCAACAACGGCGACTCCTTCGCCGGTTTCTGGCTGTTCAAGGACCCGGCAGTCAGCTGCTCAGGGACCAACAACTTCAGCGGTCAGCACGAGACCGGTGACACGCTGATCCTCACCAACTTCACCAATGGCGGCGGCACCGCCAATGTCAGCGTGTTCCAGTGGACCGGCGGCCCCACAGGGAGCCTTTCGACCACACCGCTGGCCAGCGGGAACGTCTGCGGCGTGGCGCCAGGCGGGACCGCGGGTGACCCGGTCTGCGCGATCTCCAACGCAGCGACGATCACCAGCCCGTGGTTCCCGACCAGTCACCTGGCCAACACCTTCACCGAGGCCGCCCTCGATCTCACGTCGATCTTCTCGGCGAACAACTCGAGCGGGCCGTGCTTCTCCAACTTCATGGGGGAGACCCGCTCATCGCAAGAGATCAGCGCCACACTCAAGGACTTCGCCGGCGGCCTGCTCAACACCTGCACCCAACCGCCGGTGACCACGCACGCTTCGGGCAACGGCTCAAGCCAGTTCCCCGGCTCGGCGCAGCACGACACCGCCACCGTAACAGGCACCCCAGCCCCCACCGGGACGGCGACCTTCTTCCTCTGCTCGCCAACACAGACGACCAGTGCCGGCTGCCCCAGTGGCGCCGGAACGCAGGTGGGCAGCCCGGTCACGCTGACCCCCGGGAGCGGGTCCTCGACAGCACAGTCGACCCCCGACGTCACAGGCATAACCGCGCCCAACGACCTGGCGGTCGGCACCTACTGCTGGGGCGCCCAGTACACGCCTGACACTGCCAGCCAAGACCTGTACCTCGCCTCGTACGGGACCGACAACACCAACGAGTGCTTCACCGTCGCCAAGGCCACTCCGACCATGGCGACGCAGGCCAACTTCTTCAGCGGCAGCGGCGACCTCAGCAGCAACCCGGTCCTCAGCGACACCGCGACGCTGACCAATGTCCACACCGGGACGGCGGGCGCGCCGGCCGGTGAGACGGTGAGCTTCTCGTTGTACGGTCCGTTCGCCAATGGCGTCACGCCGAGCTGCGGTGGCACTCCACTGTTCACCAGCACGGGCACGCTCTCGGGCAGTGGAACCACGTACACCGCAACGTCGGGCACGCACGCCGTGACAGCGACCGGCACCTACGTGTGGACCGCGTCGTACGCCGGTGACGCCTTCAACAACAGCGCCTCCGAGGGCTGCAACGGCACCAACGAGTCGCAGACCATCAGCACACCGCTGCTGAGCATCACCAAGACCGCCGACAACGCCACGGTGAGCGCCGGCGACACCATCGGCTTCACCATCAAGGTCACCAACAGCAGTGCGGCCGGTACAGGAAACGCCACGGGCGTCACCCTCAGTGATCCGCTTCCCGCCGGGACGGGGATCAACTGGACGATCGCCAGCCAGACCGGCACCGCCTGCCCCGCGCTGGCGAGCCCGCCGACCCAGGCGCTGTCGTGCGCCATCGGCACGCTGACCCCGGGACAGAGCTACTCAGTGCACGTCACCAGCGGAACAACCGCCTCGAGCTGTACCACATACCCCAACACGGCCACCGCGAGCGCCACCAACCAGACGGCCGGTGACGTCACCGCCTCCGCATCGACCACCGTCGACTGCCCGAATGTCTCGGTTGTCAAGACCGCGGACAACGCAACCGTCAACGCAGGCAGCCCCATCGGCTTCACCGTGACGGTCGCCAATAGCGCGGTCTCCGGTACAGGCACCGCGCGGAGCGTCACCCTGACGGACAACCTGCCGGCAGGATCTGGCGTCGACTGGTCGATCAGCCCGGCATACACAGGTCAGGGCACCTGCGCGATCGCGGGCGGCGTGGGCAGTCAGATTTTGAGCTGCAGCTTCGGTGACATGGCACCTGGTGCGAGCGCATCCGTGCACATCACCAGCGCCACTGCGTTCACCAGCTGCGCCACCTATCAGAACACTGCCAGCGTGGGCGTGACCAACGAGAACGGCAGCCCATTCACAGCAAAGGCATCGACGACGGTGCAGTGCCCTGGTTTGCAGATCACCAAGCTGGCTGACGCAACCCCGGTGAGCACGGGAACCCCGATCGGGTTCCAGGTCACCGTGAGCAACAGCGGTCCTGGGACAGCACTCGCTGTGATGGTCAACGATCCGTTGCCCTCGGGCACGGGAGTCAGCTGGTCGATCGCCAGCCAGACCGCCTCGGCCTGCTCAATCACTGGCACTGCGCCCAGCCAGACGCTGGTCTGCTCGCTGGGTGACATGGCGGCGACTGATAGCTACACCATCCACATCACCAGCTCGACCACCGCGGCCAGCGCCGGGACGTATCCCAACACAGCCACGGCTTCGGCCTCCAACGCTCCCAGCGTCAATGCCAGCGCGACCATCGTGGTGCTGGCCCCGAACATGATGGTTGCCAAGAGCGCCGACAGCGGCACCGTCAGCGCCGGTAGCGCGATCGGGTTCACGGTGACCATCACCAACCCGGGCACGAGCACCACCACGGGAACGGCGACCAACGTCACGCTGACCGACCCGCTGCCGTCAGGCACCGGAGTGAGCTGGTCGATCGACACCCAGAGTGGCACGGCCTGCTCGATCTCGGGCACCGCGCCCAGCCAGAGCCTGAGCTGCTCCTTCACGAGCTTCGCGCCCGGAGCCACCTACTCCGTGCACGTCACCAGCGGCACCGCGTTCGTCAGCTGCGCCGACTACACCAACACGGCAACCGTGGGCGCAGGCAACCAGACAGGCACGGTGAGCTCGACGGCATCGACGACGGTGCAATGCCCGGCCCTGTCCATCACCAAGACCGCGGACGCCACCCCGGTCAGCGAAGGGACGCCGATCGGCTTCACCGTCACGGTGAGCAACGCCGGCCCGGGGACGGCGACCGGCGTCACGGTCAATGATCCGCTGCCCGCGGGCACGGGTATCGACTGGTCGATCGCCAGCCAGACCGGACACCTCTGCTCGATCACGGGCACTGCGCCCACGCAGGTGCTGGTGTGCTCGCTCGGCGATATGGCGGCGGAAGCCACGTACGCTGTGCACATCACCAGTCCGACCGCCGCCGGCAGCGCCGGGACGTATCCGAACATCGCCACGGTGTCCGCCACCAACGCGCCAAGTGGTAGCGCCAACGCGACCGTCGTCGTGCTGGCTCCGGCGCTGGCCATCACCAAGACCGCCGACTCGGCGAGCGTCACCTCCGGCGACCCGTTGGGATTCACGGTGACTGTCAGCAACAGTGATGCGTCAGACACCGGTACGGCCACCGCTGTGGCCCTGAGCGATCCGCTGCCATCCGGAGCCGGGGTCGACTGGGCGGTCAGCCCGGCCTACACCGGTCCAGGCTCGTGCACCATCACCGGCACCGCGGGCAGCCAGACACTGACCTGCAGCTTCGGAGACATGGCGCCGGGAGCGACCGCGTCGGTACACGTGCTAAGCGCCACCACCAGCAACGTCACCTGCTCGCCACTGAACAACACGGCGACTGCCTCCGCGAGCAATGCGGCGTCCATCCAGGCCAGCGCGACCATCACATTGCAATGCGGCGGGGTTCAGGCGATCACCACTCCGACAACTGGGTGGGGCAGCCTGCTCTGGGCCGCCATCCCCTTGGTAGGATTCGGATTCATGCTCCTGCTGTTCGCCGCGATGGGCCGCCGCCGCCGCCGCATGCCTGATGCATGAGGTTGTGAAGGGGGAGATCGCCTGACTGCGCGTCCGCCCGGTCCCCGATGGGGACCGGGTTGGCGCGCGCAGGTCGGGGTCGTCGCGGTCCTGCTCGCGGTCATCTTGGGAGCCGCAGGGTGCGGCTCGCCGCCGACGATCTCGATCACCAGCCCAGCGAGCGGCATTCGCGTCGGCGGCAATGTCGCCATCCTGCACGTGTCGGCAACCGGGGTCAGCATTGTCCCCGCCAACGGCGACCAGTCAGGCAACACCGCCCATTTCGTGATCTATGTCGACGGCACCCCGGCCGCACCTGGGAGTCTCATCATCACCGGTGCCACCGTGATCGCCACGGCGAGCTCACAGGTCTCCGTCGCCGGTCTTGTGGTCGGGAGACACGTCCTCACCGCGGTGCTCGCCGACGGCAGCCAGCGGCGACTCGGCTCGGCGTCAGCGGCCGTCCAGGTCACGGCCGACGGACCGTCGGTGACGGCGCAGATCGTCGGACAGGTGACGGCCCGCACGCCCTTCTCGCTGCAGCTGAGCAGCTTCGGCGTCACCATCGCGAACATCCCCGCGGACACCAGCGGTCACACCGCGCACTACGCGGTGCTCATCGACGGAGCCCTGCCGCGACCCGGGGTCATCATCTCGGCGGGTCCGAACGTGATCATCACCACCGGGTCGCGCGTTCCCATACCCGTCCTCGCCCGCGGAACCCACGTCATCTGGGTGGTGCTCGTCAACGGGCAGGGGCGCACCCTCACCCCACTGGGCGCCGCGAGTGTGACCGTCAACATCCCCAAGTAGCGCTCCCGAGGAGCCATCGGCGCCCGGCATGACGGTTCACAATGCTGGGGTCGCATTGCGGAGGCCCAGCACATGACCGATGCCAACCTCGAGGTCGTCTTCGACCATCTGGATGCGCGGCGGTGCCACGATCTCGAGCGCCTGGCATCGCAGCTGGACCCCGACGTCGTTCACCAGGGCGTGCTCCCCGAGCTGGCGTGCAACAACCGCGATGAGGTGCTCGCCAACGTGCGACGCAGTCTCGCACGCGAGGATTTCGGCGTCGAGCGACTCGAGCTCATCGACGCAGGGGAGCGCGTCGTTGTGGGCCAGGCAGGCCCGCGTTTCCGCGAGGTGCCGTGGCTCAAGGGCCAGCTGTACATGGTGTACACGCTGCGTGACGGTCGCATCGTGCGGATGGAGGACTACCTCACCCGGGCGGAGGCCATCGCCGCTGCCGGTGCCGGAGCACAGGACTGGGCATAGACAAGGTGAGAGGCCCCGTCAGGCCTCGGTCTCGCCCGCCTCGTCGCCGCCCGTCCCGGCCGGCGCCGTCCTCGCGAAGCGCAGCGCCGCGGAGTTGATGCAGTAGCGCTGTCCGGTCGGCGCGGGACCGTCGCCGAACACGTGGCCGAGGTGACCACCACAGCGGGCGCAGCGCACCTCAGTGCGCGGGATAATCATCTTGAAGTCGCGGTGCTCCTCGATGAGCTGCGGGTCGTGGGGAGCGTAGAAGCTCGGCCAGCCGCTGTGGGAGTCGTACTTGGCGGCGGAGTCGAAGAGCTCCGCCCCGCAGCCCGCGCAGAGGTACTGGCCGGTGTCCTTGACGTGCACGTACTGGCCGGTGCCGGCTCGCTCGGTGGCGCCGCGGCGGAGCACCGCGTACTGCTCCGCGGTGAGCAAATCACGCCATTCCTGATCGGACTTGGTGACTCTGTCGGCCATGAGCGAACCGTAGCCGATTGCCGGCGTTGACGGACTCGGGGCGGCGCCTCAGGCGCCCGAGCCGCGCCACTGCGGGCGGCGCCAGGATTCCGTGGCGAACGACGCTCGCACGGCCTCGCGGATCTCGGGATCGATGATCACGTCGGCGCCCGTCAGGGCCAGCGCCGCAGCCCCGCGCAGCATGACGTCGTGAGCCGACTCGGTGGCCGCCGCCTCCCGGAAGGCGTGGGTGTGGCAGGAGACCCCCTCCTCGGTGATGGCCACCTCCGGATGGATGGTGGGACAGGCGTAGGAGAGATCCCCGACATCCGACGAGCCGACGCGCTCCCACGGCCCGGTCTCCTTCGGCGCCAGCCCGACCTCGCCGAGGTGGAGATGGCCGCGCTCAGCGAGGACGGGATTCGAGCGGATGTCCTTGTACGTCTCGTCCCTGACCAGCTCGAGGGAGCAGCCGGTGGCGCTCGCCGCCGCCTCGAAGATGGCCCGGAAGCGGATGTTCATCTCGTCGAGGTAGGCGGCGTCGCGCGCCCTGGTGAGGAATTCGCCACTGGTGTGCTCGGGGATGATGTTGGGCGCGGTGCCGCCTTCCTGGATGAAGCCGTGCACCCGCGCCCCGTCCCTGAGCTGCTGGCGCCACAGGGAGATGCCGTTGTAGGCGTGGACGAAAGCATCGAGAGCGTTGATCCCCTGGTCGGGATCTCCAGCGGCATGGGAGGCGCGTCCGGTGAACGTCCACCTCCAGTGGGTGCAGGCCAGCGCCCACATCACCGCCATGGTCCGGTCGGCGGGATGGAGGATGAGAGCACTGTCGCAGTCGTCGAAGACGCCATCGTTGACCAGCGGGATCTTGCCTCCACCGCCCTCCTCGGCGGGGCTGCCCACCACCCGGACCTGTCCTGCGACTCCACTCTCGCGGAGGATCCGCAGGAGCGCGATTGCGGCGGCGGCAGAGGCGGTGCCGATGAGGTTGTGCCCACAGGCGTGGCCGAGACCGCGGAGCGCGTCGTACTCGCAAACGAATGCCACGCGCGGACCGCCGTCGCCGCTGCCGGCGCCGGCGATGAACGCGGTGGCCATGCCCGAGACGTCACGGCGCACCTCGAACCCCTGCGACTTGAGAAGGCCGCACAGAGTGGCGCAGGCACGGGTCTCCTCGAACGCCGTCTCGGGGTGCGAATGGATGTCGAGCGAGACGTGGCGCAGCTCGGTGCGCTGCTCGGCGAGCACCGCCTGGATGCGCGAGGCGGTCGAATCGGTGACGACGGACACGTGACTACCTCCTGAGATCCCCGGCCGTATTGTGGCGCTGCCGCTCAGGCGCCGTTTCTGGCCGCCGGGTAGCGCTGTGCGCCGCGGCGGAGGGTCGCGGCCACGTGCTCGCGGAGCGAGGAGGGCTCGATGACCTCCACCGAGCCGCCCCAGCCGAGCACCCAGGAGCGCATCTCGACCTCGCTGGCGACGGCGATCCGCGCCTCGATGTCTCCGTCGTCGCGTTCGGTGATGGTGGCTCCGCGGTGCCACAGCGCTTCGCGGGCGCGCTCGGCGATGGCGCGGTCGAAGCGCAGCACGACGTCGTCCTGGCCGGGCGCCTGCCAGATTCCCCAGGAGCCGCTGACCACAGCGTCGATGTCGAAGTCCTCGGGAACCGTGAAGGTCTGGGGGAGCAGCCGCGCGTCGCGCACCCGGTCGATGCGAAACGGACGGACCTCGCCGGAGAGCTCGTCGTGGGCGAAGATGTAGAGGGTGCGGCTCTCGGCGCGCGGCTCCAGGAAGTAGGGGCGAAGGACGCGACGCGTCTGCCTCCCTTCGGCATCCCGATAGGTGACCTCGACGGACTGGCGGCGCACGAACGAGTCGACGATGACGCGCTCGACACCGTGGCGGCTGCCGCGCACCGGGCGACGCTCACTGGCCGCGATCAAGCTCTGCAGATAGCGTGTCACCACCGGAACGTTGAGCGCGCGCGCCAGCTGCGCCAGAGCTCCGACCAACGCCGGCTCCTGTTCGGTGCGCATCTGCTGCATGGCCCTGACGGCAAGGAGCAGCTCGGTCGCCTGGTAGTGGTCGAGCTGCATGGCCGGGAGGCGGCTGCCCGAACCGATGCGGAAGCGCCCGTCCACCTCCTCGATGTCGATCCCGGCGCTGTCGCGCAGCGTGCTGATGTAGCGCTGCACCGTACGGGTGGTGACCTCGAGCTGCTCGGCGAGTTGCCGCGTGGTCAGGCCCGCCTGCGTGTCCGAGAGTCGCTGAAACAGCTGGATGACGCGGAGGAACTTCTCGCCGCTCTCGTAGCGCTGGGTCATCGCGATCAGGTGAGGATGTTGACGGCGCGGCCGGCGACGAGCGCGACGATCAGCAGCGACGCCACGCATTGGATGCCCATCAGCAGCTTGACCTTGCGCGTGAGTGGCATTGTGTCGGTGGGGCTGAACGCGGTGGCGTTGGTGAGCGAGACATAGAGATAGTCGATGAATTCGGGCCGCCAGCCGGGTGGCGCCTGCTCGGTCGCATTCATCTGGGGGAAGAGAAAGTCGCGGTACGGCGATCGCCTGGCCAGCCGTGCAGCCGGCCCCCCGCCGTCGATCTCCCAGTACCAGAGGCCGAAGACGAGCACGTTGGTGAGGTAGATCTGGATTGCAGAGAACACCAGCGTGCGCCCGCTGATGTGCAGTCCACCGAGCAACAGATGGATGAGAAGTGCCAGGGAGGCGACATTGCCAAGGTTGGCGATGGCGATCAGCACGATGGCCGCCATCCTGGTCCTTCCCGATTCCGCGGCATGGCGGTGCGGCCGGATCAGCGTCAACGGAATGAGGATGGCTCCCTCGAGCGCGGGCACGATCCAGACCGGCCCGAGCACCAGCGAGGCGGGCAGCGTCACGTAGAGACCGATGGCGGCAAGGACCGCCAGGGTCGCCGGCCAGGTGGCCTCGAGCATGGCTCGATCGGCGGTCGGGGGGGCGGGCTCCACGCTTCGCGTGACCATCGCCGCCGACCATACGCGACGGCAAGCTCACCGATCGCGAACCAGTGACCCGACGCGCGGTGACGCTAGCCGGGGCAGTCTCCGGAATCCCCCACCGACGCGGTCAGGCGAGCCAGGACTGTCTCGGAGATGCGCCGCAGATCGGCGGTGTCCTGCTCCGAGAGGCCGTCGAACAGGTGGGTTCGGACGTGCTCGACGTGCCGGGGGGCCGCCGCCCCAAGCGCGTCGTAGCCGTCGTCGGTCAGCACAGCCAGCCAGCCTCGGCGATCGCTGGGGCAGCTGGTCCGCTCCACCCAGCCGAGGGCGGCGAGCCGTTCGACGGCGTGGCTGATGCGGCTGGGAGAGGTGAGCGTGGCCTCGGCGAGCTCGTTCATGCGCAGCGCGCGCTGGGGCGCCTCAGCGAGAAGGACCAGAAGCTCATAGGCGCCGGGCGCCATGCCGGCGTCGCGCAACAGCTCATGGTCAAGCAGCGCGAACAGCAGGCGGGGGGCGCGCTGGAAGGCCCGCCAGGTTCGCTGCTCCTCGTCGGTCAACCGTCGGGGGGCAAGGGTTGTCATGCGGGTAGTGTACCCCAGAATGTTTGACAGCTCAACTTCTTGGTGATAGTCTATGGAGCAACAGTTGAGCGTTCAAAGGAGTGACATGACAACCACCGCACCGGCAACCCAGACAGAGACCATCCCCGGCTACATCGCCGGCCGGTGGGCCATCGACCCCATCCATTCCGACGTCTCGTTCTCCGTCCGCCACATGATGGTGAGCAAGGTTCGAGGCCACTTCCGCGAGTTCGAGGGAGAGCTGGTGACCGGGACCGATCCTCGCGACTCCCAGGTCACGGCCACCATCCAGGTGGCCTCCGTCGACAGCAACAACGAGGGGCGCGACAACCACGTTCGCTCCGGTGACTTCTTCGACGCTGCCGCCCACCCCACGGCCACCTACCGCGCCACAGGCCTGCTTGTCGAGGACGGTGAGTCCGTGCTCAACGGCGAGCTGACCCTGCGGGGCGTCACCAAGCAGGTGCCGCTGCAGGTCGAGGCCAACGGTTTCGCACTGGACCCCCGGGGCGACACCCGCGCCGGCTTCACCGGCCGCGGCAAGTTCAACCGCAGCGACTTCGGCGTCAGCTTCGGCGCGACCACCGACGGCGTGGTCCTGCTCGGCGACACCATCGACCTCACCCTGGAGATCGAGGCCATCCTCCAGCCGGCCGCCTGACCCGACCGACAACTCCCCTCACACGGGGCCGCGACACACTGGTGTCGCCGGCCCCTCTGATCATCCGGGTCATGGTTCAGCAGGCGGAGGAGCGCATCGACCGGCCGGCTCCAGGTCACTACCAGGGGAGGCTTCGCGTCGTGCTCACCCGTCATCCGCTGAGCCCGGCCCCGCCGCGCCGGGAGCCACGTTCGGTGGCACGGAGGCAGCAGAGGTCGCAGCCTCGGCAGCGGCGCAATGGCCAGCTGGCGTTTCCCCTGGAGGGGCTGTGATCAGGGCACCACGTTGAGTGCCGCCAGCACCGCGGCCGCCAGGCCGGTATCGCCGTCGACGTGGACGGCACCGCCGGCGATTGCCTCGCCCGGCTCGCGTCGGCCGGAGCCGATTCGAAGGAACACAGCGGGGGAGGCGCGAAGGTGCAGCGTCGCTTCCCCCGCGAGGGTGTCGGGCATGCGTCCCCGTCCGTCGCGCACCTCCGCCACGGCCGACCTGCGCAACGGATCGGTCAGCTCGAGGACGACGACGCCGCCCTCGCCGACGCCGCCTTTGGCTACCGCGCGAGGCAGCAGGGAGAGCATCTCGTCGAGCACGCGCCGCCCCGCCGGGGTGTCCACCGGGAAGGCAAGCCCCAGGGCGTCGCAGATGTCCATCTCATGGACGAAATAGTCCCAGAGGCGCATTCCCAGGAAATCGCCCTGCGACATCGTGCCTCCCCGGGGAGAGGGGACCTGCCGTGCCAGCGCCTCCTCGTCGAGCGCGCGGAGCTCGTCCAATCGCAGTGCTGCCACCTCGCGAAACTCGTCGAGCACCTCAGCCCCCGACCAGCCGCGGCGGCGGTCCACCATGCCCTCGTTGAGCGCCCCGAGGGGATTGCGCACGTGGTCCATGACGGCGGGTTGGTGCGGCGGCTCGTCCCTGCCGATGAGCATGCCCTCGACCGAGCCGAGGTGAGCGACGACGTCCTGGACATCCCACGCCGGCAGGGCGGTGGGGCAGTGCCAGCCGGCGTCGTCGAGGCCGGCGCACACCGCCTCGATCCTGGCGCAGCAGCCGGCGATGAGGTCGATGGTGGCTGCCTGGCTGTTGGGCATGTCGGGCACCTCGTGGCACCGGCGGGAGCGCGCCGCAGCCTAGCGCACTGCGGCGCGACTCCGAAGCGCCCACCGGGTGCGGGATCATCGTGGCGATGGAGTCGCTGACCCTCTTCTCGCCGGCTGCGCAGCGGTGGTTCGCCGACGCCCTCGGCGAGCCGACCGAGGTGCAGGCACGCGGGTGGCCCGCGATCGCCGCCGGCCGGCACGCGCTGCTCTGCGCGCCCACCGGCAGCGGCAAGACCCTGGCCGCCTTCCTGTGGTTCGTCGACAGCCTTGGGCGCGGATCCCTGGCCGAGGAGGGGAAGCGCTGCCGGGTGCTCTACATCTCTCCCTTGAAAGCTCTCACCGTCGATGTCGAACGCAACCTCCGTGCCCCGCTGCGCGGCATCGCCCTGGAGGCGGAGCGCCGCGGCGAGGCATTCCGTGAGGCGCGCACCGCGGTGCGCAGCGGGGACACGCCGTCGCCAGAGCGGCGGGACATGGTTCGCCATCCTCCCGACATCCTCATCACCACCCCGGAATCTCTGTTCCTCATGCTCACCAGCGGGGCGCGAGAGACGCTGCGCAGCGTGAGCACCGTCATCGTCGACGAGATCCACGCGCTGGCGGGCACCAAGCGTGGCGCCCACCTCGCGCTCAGCCTCGAGCGCCTCTGTGCCCTCACCGACACCGACCCGCAGAGAATCGGGCTCTCGGCGACACAACGACCGCTCCGCGAGGTGGCCCGCTTCCTCGGCGGCGGGGATCGCGAGGTGACCATCGTCGACGCCGGGATGCGCAAACCGATGGAGCTGACGATCGAGGTTCCGGTCGACGACATGACCGACCTCGATGCCGGAACCGAGCGCACCGGCGACCCATCGTCGCCGCACCTACCGCGCCGCAGCATCTGGCCGGCGATCGCGCCGCGGCTTCTCGAGCTGATTCGCGCGCATCACTCGACGATCGTGTTCGTCAACTCGCGGCGGCTTGCCGAGCGGCTCAGCGGACAGCTCAACGATCTCGCCGGTGAAGAGCTGGTACGCGCCCATCACGGCTCCATCGCCCATGAGCAGCGCACCGCCGTCGAGGAGATGCTCAAGGAGGGACGGGTTGCGGCCATCGTGGCGACCTCGTCCCTGGAGCTCGGCATCGACATGGGCGCTGTCGACCTGGTCGTGCAGGTGGGCTCGCCGGTGACGGTCGCGGCCGGGCTGCAGCGGATCGGTCGCGCCGGTCACAGCGTCGGAGTCGCCTCCCGCGGCACCATCTTTCCCACCCACCGCGGCGACCTCGTCGAGGCCGCGGCGATCGCCGAGCGCATGGCGGAGGGCGCCATCGAGGAGACGCGGGTCCCGCGCAACCCGCTCGACGTGCTCGCCCAGCAGATCGTGGCCATGGCGGCACTCGACACCTGGGAGGTCGGTGTGCTCCAGCGCACTGTGGTGCGCGCCTATCCGTTCTCGGACCTCACCCCGCGCGCCTTCGAGGCCACCCTCGACATGCTCGACGGTCGCTACCCCTCGGAGGAGTTCGCCGAGCTTCGTGCTCGTATCGTCTGGGACCGCGTGGCGGGCACGGTGCGCGGTCGCGCCGGTGCGCAGATGCTGGCGGTCACCAGCGGCGGCACCATTCCCGACCGCGGCCTGTACAGCGTCAACATCTTCGACGACGGTCGCCGTGTCGGCGAGCTCGACGAGGAGATGGTCTACGAGCTGCGACCCGGGGAGGTCTTCATCCTCGGCGCCACCAGCTGGCGGTGCGTGGAGATCACCCCCCAGCAGGTGCTGGTACTTCCCGCCCCGGGCGAGCCCGGGAAGGTGGCCTTCTGGCACGGGGACTCCGTCGGTCGTCCCTACGAGGTCGGGGAGGCGGTGGGAGCGATGGTGCGCGAGCTGGTCGACAGCGACGAGCCGGCAGCGCTCCAGCGACTCCGTTCGCGCGCCGGCCTCGACGAGCGGGCCGCGCGCAATCTTCTCGACCACCTCGCCGAGCAGGCCCAGGCGACCGGCGCCGTTCCCGACGACCGCACCATCGTCGTGGAGCGCTTCCGGGATCAGCTCGGCGACTGGCGTCTGTGCGTGCTGACGCCGTTCGGTGCTCGCGTGCACGCGCCCTGGTCGCTGGTGGCGGCACAGCGACTCCGCGACCGCGTCGGCTCGGAGGTCCAGGCGATCCACGGTGACGACGGCTTTGCGCTGCGCATCGCCGACGCCGACCGCCTTCCCGACACGGAGTGCCTCTTCCTCGATCCCGATGCCGTGGTCGACGCGGTCACCGAGCAGCTCGATGGAAGCTCCATGTTCGCCTCCCGCTTTCGCGAGAATGCGGCGCGCGCGCTGCTGCTGCCGCGACGCCGCCCCGGCCAGCGGACGCCGCTGTGGCAGCAGCGCCAGCGCAGCGCCGGACTGCTCCAGGTGGTGTCCCGGCACCCGTCGTTTCCCATCCTCGCCGAGACATATCGCGAATGCCTGCGCGACGTCTTCGACCTCGACGCCCTGGCGGGCATCATGCGGGCGGTGCGCGCCCGGCAGATCCGGGTGGTCGAGGTGGAGACCGCGCAACCCTCGCCGGTGGCCTCGTCGCTGCTCTTCGAGTACGTCGCCCAGTACATGTACGACGGCGACACGCCGCTCGCCGAGCGTCGCGCCCACGCGCTGAGCCTCGACCGCGACCTGCTCGCCGAGCTGCTCGGCACTGACGACCTCCGCGAGCTGCTCGACGCCGACGCCATCGACGCCACGGAGCTCGAGCTGCAGCGCCTCGACGCATCGTTCCCGCCGCGCGACGCCGATTCCGCCCTCGACGTTCTTCGCCTGGTCGGCGACCTGACCGATGCGGAGGCGGGCGCCCGGGGGATCGCGCCGGACTGGGTCGAGGAGCTGGTCAGCGCCCGGCG
>DAIUFS010000039.1:0-18320 GCA_036844485.1 Candidatus Dormiibacterota bacterium
ATCTTGCGGCAGGTGCGCCTGCCCGACAGGAGATGGTGTCAGAGCCCCTCACACGGCCCATCGGATGGCGGCGTCACGATCCTGTACGGGGCTCCGGGGCTCAGGTGATCGCTCCGGGCTTTACGCGTTCGTCCCGACAGGAGAAAGCGGCGGTGGACCCGACATCAGAGGTAGAGGGCCCGAGCAGCACGATGGGCGGGACCCTTCTGTAGGCATGGTGGTTTGCCCCTTTGGCTAGCAGACGGCCCGCCTTGCCGGTGCCGCAACCGACGTCGAGCACCGAACGGGGCCGCTGCGCCATGAGGTCGTCGATCAGCGCGCGACCCTGCTACCCGACTGTCATAGCGGTCAGCAACGGAGCCGAACGCCACCGCTCGTTGGCGGCCACCTGACGCTGGCGCGATCGGGAGGCAATCCCGACCGCAGAGGAGTGCTGCCACCCTCTCGCGGGGGAAGGCCACACCATCGACAGCCCAACACGCCCTCGATATCGTGTCCTCCATGACAGCACGCTGGGAGCGGCGGGCGGTTCGCGTCGCTTGGGCAATCGGACTGTGCTCTCTCGGGCTCCTGGTCGCCAGCCTGGTCCTACTCGCTCTGGACTGGAAGGCGATCGACTCGCCGCTCACGGCGTCGTTGCCCGTGTTCCTCGGAGCGCTCATCACCGGAATCCTCGGCGTCCTGATCGCGGCACGCCGACCGAGGAACCCCATTGGTTGGTTGCTGCTGGCTATCGCCGCCGGCGACGCGATCTACCTGGCGACCGACTATGTCGCCATGCGCGGATTGCTGACAGGCGCATCGCCACGGAGTTGGGTGGTATGGCCCTCCTGGGTGTTCAACATCAGCAGCACGCTAGGGGTGATTCTGCTCGGATTCGTGATCCTGCTCTTCCCGAACGGACGGCTGCTACCCGGGCCGCGATGGCGATGGACAGCACGGGTTGTGTTCGTCATCGCACTCGTAGCGAAGGCGTCGTCGGTGATCGCCTTGGCCCCGATCCAGCTGTCGCCCCGGCTTCCCAGCGTGCCCAACCCGCTGGCGGTGACAGCTCTCGACGGACTCACCAACGGCAACGGTCCGCTGCTGGTCATTTCGCTGCTGCTGGTGTTCGGTATCCTCGTGGCAGCAGTGGTGGTGCGCTTTCGCCGTTCTCGGGGCGAGGAGCGGAGCCAACTGCGCTGGTTCGCGTACGCCGCCGCAGCTTCGTTGGGACTCATACTATTGGTCTTCCCGATCGGCGCCCTCGGGAGTGAGGCAAGCAATGTGGCGTGGGCCGTAGGCGCGTCCGCCCTCAGCGTGCTCGTTCCCGCCACGATCGGGCTCGCCATCATGCGGCACGGTCTGTACGACATTGACGTCTTCGTCAGCCGCAGTATCGTGTACGGCTCACTGGCCATCTTCATCACCGCCGTGTACGTCGGGATCGCGGTGGGCATTGGCACGCTGGTCGGCAGTGGCGGCAAGCCCAATCTGGGGTTGTCGATCCTGGCCACGGCGATCGTGGCGGTGGGGTTCCAACCGGTGCGAGAACGCGTACAGAAGGTCGCTAACCGGCTCGTCTACGGTAAGCGAGCCACGCCCTATGATGTGCTGTCCCAGTTCTCCGAGCGTGTCGCCGAATCGTATGCCAGCGAGGAGGTGCTGCCCCGCATGGCCCAAGTTCTGGCCGAAGGGACCGCTGCTGACCTCGCGGAAGTCTGGCTGCGCAGCGGGGAATTGCTGCGACGGGCGGCAGCGTTCCCGCTCGCTTCGTTAGTCCCTGGGCCGGTCCAGCTTGAGGGCACCGGGCAGCCAACGATTCCATACGCGGGACGCACCGTCGAGGTGCGTCATCAGGGTGAGCTGCTGGGCGCTCTGGCCGTCACCAAGCGCCGCGGCGAGTCGCTCACGCCCATGGAGATCAAACTGATGGACGACCTCGCCCATCAAGCCGGACTGGTGCTCAAGAACGTCGGACTCACCGCGGACCTGCAGGCGCGTCTGGAGGACCTGCGGGCGTCCCGGCAACGGCTGGTGGCCGCGCAGGACGGCGAGCGACGCCGTCTGGAGCGCAACCTCCACGATGGAGCGCAGCAACACCTGGTCGCGCTCAAGGTCAAGCTGGGGCTCGTCGAGATGCTCGCGCTCAAGAATCCCGAGAAGGCTAGGGCCACCATCCAGCAACTGAAGGGCGATGCCGACGAGGCGCTGGAGACGCTCCGCGACCTGGCCCGCGGCATCTACCCGCCGCTGCTCGCTGACAGAGGCCTCGCCGCCGCCATCGAGGCCCAGGCGCGCAAAGCGACGATCCCGGTCAGCGTCGGCGCTGATGGCATCAGCCGCTACCCTCAGGAGACCGAAGCCGCCGTGTACTTCTGCTGTCTCGAAGCACTGCAGAACGCGCAGAAGTACGCGGCCGCAACCCAGGTCAGCATCCGTCTCCACGCCGCCGACCGATCTCTTCGGTTCGAGGTCGCGGACGATGGATGTGGCTTCGACGTTGCCACCGCGAGCCACGGGGCTGGCCTCACCAACATGCGTGATCGACTTGATGCGCTTGGCGGCACCTTTGAAATCGTGAGTAACGTCGGTCGCGGTTCTCAGTTCATCGGTTCCGTGCCCGTACTTGCGGCTGCAACGCCGTGACCGCCCCTTCAGTAGCCGTACTGAGCAGCTGATGGTTGAGGTGCGTGCGCTCCGTAGGGAGGAGATTCCCTCCGCGGTTGCACTGCTGGCGCGCGGATTCCGCGACAACCCCAATCCCATCGCCGCGTTTGGGGATGACCCGGCTCGGCGGCAGCGCTGCCTCCGGCTGGTCTTCGGCGGGCTCTTCCGCGTTATGCAAGCACAGGCACCCCTGGTGGCTCTCGAGGACGGAACCATGGTCGGCGTCACGGGCATCGCACCACCGGGTGCATGCCAGCCCGACTTCGTCCAGCAGGTCCGCATGGTGGTTTCGATGCTTGCCCTCGGCCCGCGTTCAATCACGCGCCTGAAGAGATGGTTCGGAGCGTGGGCGGCGGTCGATCCTGACGAGCCACACTCCCATCTCGGTCCATTGGCCGTGGCGGCTCATCTTCGCGGGAGGGGTCTCGGATCTCGGATCTTGCGCGTCTACAGCCGGCAGCTCGACAAGGATGGCATCACCGGCTACCTCGAGACGGAAACGGAAGCCAACGTGCGCCTCTACCGGCGCTTCGGTTTCGAAATCGTCGACGAGCGGACGGTCCTCGGCCAGCCGAACTGGTTCATGCGCCGAGCTGCACTTGCAGCCTCGTCAGAGCTACCCCACACTTGGTGATGGCAGTGATGCGCAGCTCGCGTTGAGTCTGTTGCTCGTATGGGCCAGAGTACGCGGTGAGCCATGAACGTCTACACCGGACACCAGGGAGTGGTGGCCTTCAGTAGACCACCGTGGCATAATTGCACGGCGTGCCGGCAGCAATCACCCTCGCAACAGGAGGACGGACATGGGTGCGCGCAGGTGGCTTCGTTCGTGGCCGGTGGCGCGCCAGTTGGCCGGCCCTGACACCCTCGGACGCGGCGCCGCCGTACGGTCGGCGAGAACCGCGGCGCTGACCCCGCGCACCAACACGGCCGACAAGGTCGTCCAGAGCGTGTGCCCGTACTGCGCAGTCGGATGCGGCCAGCGCGTATACGTCAAGGATGAGAAGGTCGTCCAGATCGAGGGCGATCCGGACTCCCCCATCTCTCGCGGCCGCCTCTGTCCCAAGGGCTCTGCAAGTGAGCAGCTCGTCAACAACCCCGGGCGCGTGACGACCGTCAGGTACCGCCGTCCCTACGGCACCGACTGGGAGGATCTGCCACTCGACCGGGCGATGCACATGATCGCCGACCGTGTCATCGACACCCGTGAGCGCACCTGGCAGGAGACGGACAACGCAGGCCACGCGCTCCGCCGCACCATGGGGATCGCGAGCCTCGGCGGAGCAACTCTCGACAACGAAGAGAACTACCTGATCAAGAAGCTGTTCACCGCCGCCGGCATCATCCAGGTCGAGAACCAGGCCCGAATTTGACACAGCTCCACCGTCCCCAGTTTGGGGGCTTCATTCGGGAGGGGCGGCGCCACCAACTTCCAACAGGACCTGCAGAACTCTGACTGCATCGTCATCCAGGGGTCGAACATGGCCGAATGTCATCCGGTCGGTTTTCAGTGGGTCATGGAGGCAAAGGCGCGCGGCGCAACGGTCATCCACATCGACCCCCGCTTTACGCGGACTTCGGCGTTGGCGGACCTTTTCGTGCCCCTGCGCGCGGGCAGCGACATCGTCTTCCTCGGCGCGATCATCAACCACATCCTCAGCACCGAGCGGTACTTCCGCGAGTACGTGGTCAGCTACACCAACGCCGCGACGCTCGTCAACGAGGACTTCGTCGACAGCGAGCAGCTCGACGGCCTCTTCTCGGGATACGATTCCGAGACGGGCTCGTACGACATGAGCAGCTGGCAGTACCTCGGCGTGCCGGACGAACCGGCGGCAGGGAGCCGGCAGCCCCCCGTCGCCACCGGCAAGCGCCAACGCGGCGAAGGCTCCCACGCACGGCACTCGCACGGGGATCAGTTCGGCAGCGGCGGCCCGCGGCTGGAGCAGAGTCGCGTGCATCGGGACGAAACCCTCCAGGATCCGCGCTGCGTGCTTCAGATCCTGCGCCGCCACTACGCGCGCTACACGCCCGAGATGGTGCAGGCGGTATGCGGGGTACCGCCGGAGAGGTTCGCACAGGTGTGCGATGCAGTCATCGCCAACAGCGGCCGCGAGCGCACCACCGCGTGGGTGTACTCGGTGGGCTGGACCCAACACTCCGTCGGCGTCCAGTACATCCGCGGCGCGGCCATCATCCAGCTCCTGCTTGGCAACGTCGGCCGCCCCGGAGGCGGCATCCTCGCACTGCGCGGCCACGCGAGCATCCAGGGGTCCACCGACATCCCCACCCTCTTCAATCTCCTCCCCGGGTACCTGCCCATGCCCGAGGCGGCAGACGGCGACGGCGACGGTGACGGGGGCGAGTTGAGCGCGTACCTGGACACCATTCGCGACCCCGGCCAGAAGGGTTTCTGGGCCGCCGCCGACACCTACGTGGTCAGCCTGCTGAAAGCGTGGTTCGGCGATGCGGCCAGCAGCTCCAACGACTTCGGCATCGGCTGGCTGCCCCGCATCAACGGTGACCATGGAACATACAGCACGGTCATGGACATGCTCGATGACAAGGTGGAGGGCTACTTCCTGCTCGGGCAGAACCCCGCCGTCGGTTCCTCCAACGGCCGCGCGCAGCGGCTCGGCATGGCCCACCTCAAGTGGCTGGTGGTGCGCGACATGACCATGATCGAGTCGGCCACTTTCTGGAAGGACGGCCCCGAGATCGCCACCGGCGAGATGCGCGCTGAGGACATCGCAACCGAGGTGTTCTTCCTCCCCGCCGCGGCGCACACCGAGAAGGAGGGGACCTTCACCCAGACCCAGCGGATGCTGCAGTGGCGCCACAAGGCGGTGGACCCGCCGGGCGACTCGCGCAGCGAGCTGCACTTCTTCTATCACCTTGGCCGGCGGCTGAAGGAACATGCGCAAAACTCCGCGCTGAAGCGCGACGCGGCGCTGCGCCACCTGACCTGGGACTACCCCATCATCGAGGGCGGCGACCCGGATGCGTCGGCGGTGCTGCAG
Source organism: Candidatus Dormiibacterota bacterium (assembly GCA_036844485.1). Taxonomy (GTDB): domain Bacteria; phylum Chloroflexota; class Dormibacteria; order Aeolococcales; family Aeolococcaceae; genus Aeolococcus. The sequence goes on from DAIUFS010000039.1 coordinate 5,670, forward strand.
GAGATCAACGGCCGCCACCTCACCGGAGACAAGGCGGGGCAGATGCTCAGCAGTTACCTCGAGATGAAGGCAGACGGGTCCACTGCCGCGGGTTGCTGGATCTACACCGGCGTCTATGCCGACGGGGTCAACCAGTCAGCACGCCGCAAGCCGGGACGCGAACAATCGTGGGTGGCGCCGGAGTGGGGATGGGCGTGGCCGGCCAATCGTCGCATCCTCTACAACCGCGCGTCCGCCGACCCCGGGGGCAGGCCCTGGAGCGAGCGCAAGAAGTACGTCTGGTGGGACGAGAAGGAGGGCAGATGGACGGGCGAGGACATTCCCGACTTCCCCGCCACCACAGCGCCTTCGTACCGTCCAGAACCCGGCACCGGAGGGTCGCAGGGACTTGCGGGCGACGACCCATTCATCATGCAGTCCGACGGTAAGGGCTGGCTGTTCGCGCCCAGCGGTCTTATGGACGGTCCGCTGCCCGTCCACTACGAGCCCGTCGAGTCGCCGCTGCGCAATGCGCTGTACCGCCAGCAAGCAAACCCGACGGCGAGACGTTCCCACGGACGGAAAACCTCAACAGTCCGTCGCCGCCCGAGCTGGGAAGCGAGGTCTTCCCCTTCGTGGCCACCACCTACCGCCTCACCGAGCACCACACCGCGGGCGGCATGAGCCGCTGGCTGCCGTACCTCGCCGAGCTGCAGCCGGAGTTCTTCTGCGAGGTGTCTCCAGAGCTCGCTGCCGAAAGGGGCCTCAGCAACGGCGGCTGGGCGACCATCGTCACCGCGCGTGCCGCCATCGAGGCCCGCGTGCTCGTCACCGACCGGATGTCGCCGCTGCAGGTCGCCGGGCGGGTCATCCATCAGGTCGGCCTCCCCTACCACTGGGGCGTCGGAGGCAGTGCCGTGGTCACCGGCGACTCTGCCAACGACCTGATGGGCATCGCGCTCGACCCCAATGTGCACATCCAGGAGTCGAAGGCGGCCTCCTGCGACATCCAGCCCGGGCGCCGCCCCACCGGCAGGGCGCTGCTGCAATATGTGGACCAGTACCGGCGCCGCGCCGGCATCACGGTGCGCACCGGAAACGTCAGGCTGACCGCGCCTCAGGAGGAGCCATGAGCGCGTCATTCACCGGCTTTGTCGACCCGGCGCCGGCCTCCGGCTGGGCCGCGCCACCGCCGCGCAAAGGCTTCTTCACCGACACCTCGCTGTGCATCGGCTGCAAGGCGTGCGAGGTGGCCTGCAAGGAGTGGAACCACGTCCCCGAGGACGGGCTGACGCTGCTTGGCTCCTCCTACGACAATACCGGTGGACTGGGTGGCAGCACCTGGCGCCACGTCGCCTTCATCGAGCAACGCAAGCCGATGCGCGCTCTGCCGATGCATCACGGCGACGGCGGCGACCGGGGTGCCGCTGGTGTGGCGGGCCCCCAGGACTTCCGCTGGTTGATGTCGTCGGACGTGTGCAAGCACTGCACCCACGCGGCGTGCCTCGACGTCTGCCCCACCGGCGCTCTGATGCGCACGGAGTTCGGCACCGTGGTCGTGCAGGAGGACATCTGCAACGGGTGCGGCTACTGCGTCCCAGCCTGCCCGTTCGGGGTCATCGAGCGGCGCGAGGGCGACCGCAGCGTGCACAACGCCGGGCTCGCGCAGAAATGCACGCTCTGCTACGACCGGCTGGGCGCTGACATGCTCCCCGCCTGTGCCAAGGCGTGCCCGACCGAGTCCATCCAGTTCGGTGATCTCGACGAACTCCGCCTGCGGGCGGCGGAGCGTGTGGGCGCATTGCACGCTGACGGCGTCACCGACGCCCGCCTCTATCTGGAGAGCGAGAGCGACGGCATCGGCGGGGCCGGCGCGTTCTTCCTGATTCTCGACGAGCCCGAGGTCTACGGTCTTCCTCCTGACCCGGTGGTCACCACCCGGGATCTGCCGTCGATGTGGTGCAGGGCGGCGGTCGCTGGGTGTGCCCTGCTTGCGGGCGCGGCGGCGGCGTTTGCTGGGAGCCGGCTATGAGTTCGCGGAGGGGCCGCCGCCAGGGCGGAGAGCGACCGATGGTGCCGCCCGCCACATTCACCTCGTACTACGGCCGTCCTGTCGTCAAGCCGTCACCGTGGCACGCCGACATCCCGGCCTACCTGTTCCTCGGCGGCCTCGCCGGCGCCTCCTCGATGCTCGGCGCGGGCGCGGACCTCACCGGCAGGCCCGCCCTTCGGCGGACCGCCCGAATCGGAGCTCTGGGCGCCATCACCGTCAGCTTTGCGGCGCTGGTCCATGACCTCGGCCGTCCGGAGCGCTTCGTCAACATGCTGCGCGTCGCCAAGCCCACCTCGCCGATGTCCGTGGGGACTTGGCTGCTCACCGCCTACGCACCGCTGGCGGGCGTGGCCGCTGTCGACGAGATGGCCGGAATCGCGCCAACTCTCCTGCGGCGCCTGGCGCGACCGTTTCGCCCGCTGGGCACCCCAGCGGGACTGGCAGCAGCGGCCGTCGGCGCCGGCGTCGCGTCCTGCACCGCCGTCCTGCTCGCCGACACAGCCACGCCGACCTGGCATGCGGCACATCGTGAGCTGCCCTTCGTGTTCGTCAGCTCGGCCGCGACAGCCGCCGGCGGGCTCGGCATGATCGGCGCGCCGGTGGAGGAGGCGGGGCCGGCGCGCCTCTTCGCCGCCGGCGGGGCGATCGCCGAGCTGGTCATGGAGCGGCGCATGGACGATGTCATGGGGATGATCGCGGAGCCGCTTCACGCCGGCCGGGCCGGCCAGCTGCTCCGCGCCAGCAGAGCGCTCACCGCCGTTGGTGCGCTCGGTGCTGTCACCATCGGCCGGCGCAGCCGTGCCGCCGCGTGCCTCTCGGGCATGGCCCTGCTCGCGGGCTCGGCCTGCACCCGCTTCGGCATCTTCGAGGGCGGACAGGTCTCCGCCACGGATCCCCGCTATACGATCGTCCCGCAGCGCCAGCGGCTGGCGGCGCGGGCGATGGCCCGCTAGACCCCTCGCCGCTCCGCAGGAGTGCCCGCCCCGGCTACGGCCGACGTTTCCGCCCGCATCCGCCGCAACCCGTCGTCCACACGCTCGGTGTGACCGCGCGCGTCGAGATGCTCCAGCAGAGGTACCGCGACACGGCGAGTGGTTTCCAGGGCCTGGCGGGCCGTCGACAGGGTGAACGGCTGGGCCAGCGCCCGCAGCCGTTGGGCTGCGAGGGCGGCGGCGTCGGGCAGCAGCACCACGTCACCGGGTAGTCGCAGGATCACACCCGCCGCCGCCGCCGCTGCAAGCTCACGCCGCCCCAGGCCGAGGACGGCGAGCTGGGGCTGCTCCGGCGCCGCGAACGGCCGCTCGCGGAGGGCCACCGCCAGCCGTTCGACGGCAGCCGCGACATCCGGTCGGAGCGCTGTGCTCGCGCCGCGACGGCGCACCCGCCCGCCGACTGCCTCGAGGCCGGGGCTGTGCGCGATGAGATGGTCGAGCAGCCACGGATCAGGCAGTCGGAGAGCCCGCACCAGGTCGGCGGCGACCGCCCCGGTGTCGAGCAGCCCCGCCGTGGGAGGGGCATCGACTCTGGCCTGGAGCTCACCCAGCCAGCGTCGCCAGGTCACCTGTCCCACCAGCCACCCGGCGGCGCTGACGATGGCAGCCGGCAGCGGGTCTGGGATCTCCACCCCGATGGCCGCGAGGAGAGCGATCGTCGCCGCGCCGCGCCGCGCCAGCTCGGCGTCCAGGGCGGGCACGCCAGGATCGTTGCGGAGTGCCTCTGCCCGGGCGCGCGCCGCCCCCCGGCGTCGCAGTGGCGGAGGCAGGGGGTCGAGGACTACGGCACCGCCGAGGACGAGGCGGCGCCCCGGGTCGCGGAGCAGCAGCCGGTCGCCAACCTGGAGCGGCAGGGGCCGGGCCAGCGTGAGGCGGACGACACTGTCTGACCCGCCTCCCCACCGGGAGAGAGCCCGGACGTCCGCGGCCACCGCCGCCGAGCCGATGTGGACCACCAGCTGTGCGGGCAGATCGGCATCGACGCGCACGTCGATGGTGGACGTGGCCAGCCATGCGCGGCCGGTCAAAAGTGTGTCGCCGCGGTGGACGGCGTCGTGGGCCACGCCGCGGAGGTTGACGGCGACCCGGGCGGTGCCGCTGATCCGATCGACGGGCGCCCCCAGGCTCTGCAGTGCCCTGATGGTCACCGGACGCCCCCGCAGCTCGAGAGTATCGCCGCGACGCAGTGTCCCCGCGGCGAGAGTGCCGGTGACGACTGTCCCGCTGCCCCGGATGGTGAAGCATCGATCCAGCCAGAGCCGCACGCGGGCCGCGGGATCCGGTGCGGGCAACCGCGCGGCCAGGTCGTCGAGCGCGGCGCGGAGCCGCGGCATCCCCTCCCCCGTCACCCCGGAGACGGTCACCACCGGGATCCCGGCCAAGGAGGTGGCGGCAAGTCGGTCCGCCACCTCCTCGACGGCCGCCCCGGGATCAGCCAGGTCGCTGCGGGTCACCGCCACCAATCCATGACCGACCCCAAGTGCATGCAGAGCCTGCACGTGATCCTCGGTCTGCGCCGCCCATCCCTCATCCGCGGCAACGACCAGGAGAGCGGCGGGGACCGGACCGACACCGGCGAGCATGTTGGTGGCGAACCTCTCGTGGCCTGGGACATCGACGAACGCAACCTGGCGACCAGAGGGAAGACGGGTCCACGCATACCCCAGGTCAATCGTCATGCCGCGCCGCCGCTCCTCGGCCCAGCGGTCCGGCTCCATCCCGGTCAGCGCGCGGACCAGGGTCGACTTGCCGTGGTCGACGTGGCCCGCGGTGGCGATCACCTGCACGCGAGCACCGCCACAACCAGCTCCGCGTCCTGCGGCTCGGGGACGCAACGGAGGTCGAGCAGGCAGCGGCCACGCTCCACCCGCGCGACCACCGCCGGTGTGCCGCGACGAAGCGCGCCGGCGTAGTGCTCGGGAAGGCTGACCGCCCAGCCCGGAAGGGCGACCCCGGGCGCGCTGCCGCCGCCCACCGCGCCGTCGCTCGGTCGCACCTCGGCGTCGGTGCCGATCGCCGCCGCCATGGCCTCGGCGCGCGCCCGCAGCTGATCCCCATCGGCAGCGATGGCCGCACGGACGGGAGTCGGCGGCCCGGCCAACGTCGCCTCCAGCGCGGCTAAGGTCAGCTTGTCGACGCGGACCGCGCGCGCCAGTGGATGACGGCGCAAGCGGGCCACCAGCTCGGCACGGCCGGCGATGATGCCGCACTGCGGTCCGCCGAGCAGCTTGTCACCGCTGGCGGTCACCAGCGCTGCCCCGGCACGAAGCGCGCCGCTGATATCGGGCTCGTCGGGAAGTAGCCGATCGGGGGTGAGGAGTCCGGAACCGACGTCGACCACCACCGGAACGCCCAGGCCGGCGAGCTTGGCGACCTCCACCGCGGCGGTGAATCCGGCGATCCGAAAATTCGACGGGTGCACCTTGAGCAGACAACCGGTGTGGTCGTTGATCGCCGCGACGTAGTCCTCCAGAGCTGTGCGGTTGGTGGTGCCCACCTCGCGAACAGAGGCACCTGTGCAGGCGACGAGGTCGGGCAGCCTGAAGCCGTCGCCGATCTCCACCATCTCACCCCTGCTCCACACCACCTCGCGGCCCTGCCCGAGGACTGTCACCGCGAGGAGCAGAGCCGCAGCGCCGTTGTTGACCACGTGGACGCCACCAGCGTCGGGGAGAGCGTCACGCAGGGCCGCCAGCGCACCGCGACCACGCCGTGCGCGCGCGCCGGTGGCGAGGTCGTACTCGACGTCGACGTACCCCGCCGCCGCGGCCACCGCGGTCTGGGCCCCCGGCGACAGAGGGGCGCGTCCCAGGTTGGTGTGCAGAACCACACCGGTGGCGTTGATCACCGGGCGCAGCGTCGACGGATGCGGCGGGAGATTCTCGAGCACGTGGTCGACGAGCGATCGAGGATGGAGGGAGCCGGCGCGCACCTGCTCCTGGGCGACCCGCACCGCCGATCGCACCAGCGCCCGCCCCAGATGGCGCTGCGGCTCGGCGAGTCGGGAGTCCGCGAGCACGAGGTCCGTCGATGGGACGGCACGGCGCGGCTCGACCTGCATGCTCTCGACCTCGACATGCGGAGGCGGACGGGAATCGAACCCGCCTGGCCGGGATACCCGGCCACACTGATTTTGAAGATCAGGAGGGCCACCAGGCACCCACACACCTCCACTCCCCAGCGTACGGGAGAGAGCGTGGCAGACGTTGCCGTTGTCACCGCACACCGCTGTGCCAGACTGGCCCGGTGCGTCTCACCGGATATGCGCACGGCGGCGGCTGTGCCTGCAAGATCCCGCCCGGCGAGCTCGAGGAGATCGTCGCTGGACTCACCGGTGTTCCTCACCCCTCTCTCGAGGTGGGGCTGGACGATGGCGACGACGCCGCCGCCGTCCATCTCGGGAGCAACGGCACGGTTCTGCTCAGCACCGTCGACTTCTTCACACCGGTCGTCGACGACGCCTACGACTGGGGCCGGATCGCCGGCACCAACGCTCTGTCTGACATCTACGCAATGGGCGGCCGGCCGGTGCTCGCCGTCAATCTGCTCTGCTGGCCGCGCGACGTGCTGCCGCTCGACCTCGCCGCCGAGGTGCTCCGCGGCGGCCTGGCGGTCGCCCTGGTCGCCGATTGCCCGGTGGCGGGCGGCCACAGCGTGGACGATCCCGAGCCCAAGTACGGCATGGCAGTGACCGGAATTGCCCAATCGGCGAGCCTTATGCGCATCGGCGGGGGCGCCCCGGGGATGGCACTGTCGCTGACCAAGCCGCTCGGCATCGGCGTGCTCAACAGCCGCCATCGTCAGACCGGTGAGGTCTTTCCTGAGGCGGTGGAGATCATGACGCGCCTCAACCGCGACGCGGCCGAGGCGGCCGTGGCAGCGGGGGTGCGCTGCGCCACCGACGTCACCGGGTTCGGTCTTCTCGGTCACCTGTACAAACTGGCACGCGCCAGCAAGGTGACCGCGGTGATCGACTCGGCGGCGGTCCCCTACGTGTCCGGCGCGCGCGAGGCCCTCCGCGACGGTTTCGTCAGCGGAGGGAGCCGGCGCAATCTGGAATGGGTCGACCCGCACGTGGCCTGGTCCGGCCGTAGCGCCGCGGACGGCGATGAACGGCTGCTCCTGGCCGACGCCCAGACCAGCGGCGGGCTGCTGGTCTGCGGAGAGGTCCCCGGCGCTGCGGTGATCGGTGAGCTCCGCCCGGCCGGCGACCACGCCATCGAGGTGCGCTGAGCGTGGCCCGCACTCGGCGGGTCAGACAGTTGACGGTGGCCGGGGCGACGAGCTGGCTGACCGACGAGCTCGCCACCGAGGAGCCGCTCGAGATTCGCCTCGGCGGCCAACCGCTGAGCGTGACCATGCGCACGCCCGGCGCCGATTTCGACCTCACTGTCGGCTTCCTGGTCACCGAAGGCATCGTCGAGGCCGCGGACCAGATCGCCTCGATGCGGATGTGCCCCCACGGGGCCGATGCCTCGGGCGCGTTCAACGTCGTCGAGGTCACCCTCCAGCGAGAGGTCGAGGTGGCCGCGCCGGCGCGCAACTTCTTCATGTCGTCGTCGTGCGGCGTCTGCGGCAAGGCCAGCATCGACGCTGTGCGCACCCGCTCGCGCTTCGATGTGTCAGGCGATGAGCTGGCCGTCTCCCCCGCGGTTCTGGCTTCCCTGCCGGTCCGTCTGCGCACCGCCCAGGCGGTGTTCGCCCGCACCGGGGGTCTGCACGCGGCCGCCGTGTTCGATGCCCGGGGGGAGCTGCTCTGCGCCCGCGAGGATGTGGGGCGTCATAACGCCTTCGACAAGGTCATCGGCTGGGCAGCCACCGGGCGACGTCTCCCGCTGTCGTCGCACATCATTCTCGCCTCGGGGCGGGCGAGCTTCGAGCTGACCCAGAAGGCGCTGATGGCGGGGATACCGATCCTGGCGGCGGTATCTGCCCCCTCCAGCCTCGCTGTGCAGCTCGCTGAGGAGTCGGGAATGACCCTGGTAGGTTTCCTACGCGGTGGGCGCATGAACGTCTACACGGGACACCAGCGAGTGGTGCCCACCGAGTAGAGCGTACGTCCCCAGGGGTCGCGCAAGCCTGTCACGAAGCTGCTGTTTGTTCGTTGTCACGCCATCGGTCATGGCAGGAGCAATGCCACCGCTGTCGACCCGGCAGCGAAGGCGGTCTCACCGGCGGGCAGCTTGACGAGCGCATCGGCGTCGGCCAGGCCGTGCATCATCGCCGGGCCCTGGCCTCCACTGGGCCACGCGACTGGTCCGTAAACGCCGGCGTCGAGGCGGACGCGCACGTACGTCTCCAGGGGCGCGGGTTTCTCCACGGACTCGCCGAGGGTGACGGTGAGCATCGGAGGCAACAGCCGGGTGGCTCCCTGCAGTGCCAGCAATGCGGAGCGAGCAAAGAGGAGAAAGGTGACGGCGCTGCTGACCGGGTTGCCGGGGAGGCCGAGAAACGGCGTGGATCCCACCTGTCCGATGACCAGTGGCCTGCCCGGCCGCATCGCCACCATCCACAGCCGCACCTTGCCCAGCTCGGCGACACAGTCACGGACGTGATCGTGACTGCCCATGCTCACCCCGGCCGTGCTGACGATAAGGTCGGAGTCGTCCCGGGCCATCGCCAGCGCATCTCGAACGATTGCGCGCTCGTCGCCGGCGACACCGAACGGCAGCGGCGTACCGCCTGCCTCGACGACGGCGGCCGCAAGCATCGCGCCATTGACGTCCGACACCTGGTGTGGCTGCGGAGTGACACCCGGTGGCACCAGCTCGTCGCCGTTGCCGAGCAAGGCAACCCGCGGGCGCCGCGCGACCGATACCCGGCCCAGCCCCGCCGCCGCGCAGACGCCGACGTCGACGCTGCGCAGCCGGTGCCCGGCGGCCAGCATGTGAGTCCCGGCGACGACATCCTCCCCCCGGCGGCGGATGTGACGCCCGAGCGCGGAGCCGGCGGAGAAGCGCACCCACCCGCCGGCGAGGTCGGTCAGCTCCACCGCGACCACGGCGTCAGCACCTCGAGGGATGGGCGCGCCGGTGGCGATTACCGTGGCGGTCCTGGGGGCGTGCTCCGCAGCCGGTCGGCCGGCGCGAGCCTCGCCGCCAAGGGGCAGGCGGACAGGCGAGGCCGAGGTCGCGGCCGCCACGTCGGCAGCGACCACCGCGTACCCGTCCATGGCCGAGTTGTCGGTTCCCGGGAGGTCGGTCAGAGCGCGGATATCCGAGGCGAGGACACGCCCCAACGCGTCGGCCAGGTCGACCTCTTCCGAGGCCAGGACATGGAGACCGTCGAGGAGCAGATGGCGGGCGTCGTCGACGCTGACGAGTGCCGGCGTGGACCTGGCGACGCTCACAATGCTGTCATCATCCGCCGATGGCGTCCCTGCGCGACGCTCGAGCGAGCCCTGGCCTTCCCCACCTTGCTGGGCTGCTGCTCTGCGGTGGCCGCAGCCGGCGCATGGGCAGCGACAAAGCGCTGCTGATGTTGGACGGAGAGCGCCTCGTCGATCGTGCGGCGCGCCGCCTAGCTTCGGTCAGCAATCCAGTGCTGGTGGCGTGCGGCCGGCGACGGCTCGCCATTGCGGGTTGTATCACCGTCGACGACGCGATCGACGGAGCCGGACCTCTCGCCGCGATCGTGGCGGGCTTGCGCCTCTCGCCGCACGTCCTGACCGCGGTGGTCGCCGTCGACATGCCCTGGTTCGACCCTGAGCTGCTCGGCCACCTGGCGCGGGAATGGCGCGGCGAGGACGCTCTCGTGCCAGTCAGCCCGTCGGGCGCCGAACCGCTGCACGCCGTGTACGCCCGCTCTGCGCTGCCGGCGATGGACGACGCGCTGACGGGTGGTCGGCTGCGCATGCGCGATCTTCTCGACCGCCTGGTGGTGCGCACATTCGCCGCCGCCACCCTCATCGGGTCCGAGCGGGGGCAGGGTTTTGCCGTCAATCTAAACACCCCAGATGATGCGCTCATGCTGGTGACCCCGCCCCGTCCAGGAGACGCCTGACGACGGCCAGGACCTCCTCCACCGCGTCCGCCTCAGCGCACCCCTCCGCCATGCGCGCTGCCACGTAGCGCCCGGCGAGGTACGTGCTCAGAGGTGCGTTGACCCGCTCGGTGGCGTGGGCGACGTCCCGCGCCAATCGCAACAAGGCACGCAGCGCCACGGGCGATAAAGAGACCGCCGCCGCGCCGTCGCCGCTGAGCTCGCCGGCGAGGCGTTCGATCCAGCCGCCCGCAACCGGCTGGCCGGGATCGGATGGCGGCTGATCCATCACCACATTGTGTGCGCCCGGACGGCGCGGCTGCCCGAGCCCTGGAAGACCGTCGTGGCAGAATCGGCTCGGCCTGCACCCGGTTCGGCATCTTCGAGGCCGGACAGGTCTCCGCCAAAGATCCTCGCTATACGATCGTCCCGCAGCGCCAACGCCTGGCGACTCGGGCGGCATCAGGCATCAGCCCGCCCTGACCCACTCAACAAACTGGTCGACGATCATCGGTTGGGTGAATCCTCAGCGCCTGCCATAGCACTCGCGAGCAGGGGAAAGCTGACCGCCACGAAGAGAAGAAGCGCGGCCACGCCGAGCCCGAGCAGCCAGGCGGCACTCGCGAACACTGTCAGCACCGTGCCAAGAGCGAGAAGCGCAAGGAGCGCTGTGACACGCACAGGCGGCGGTCGAGGGCCACCGGAAGTCGGGGGCGGCCGGCCGTGTCACCCGTCAGCGTGCAACCCCATTTGCTATGTGCTGCATCGCGGGTCGTCAGCGGGGCTCCCCGTGGAAATTGCGGGTAACGGGTAAGTAGTCGCCTTGACGCAATGTCGGCCCCTCCGAATACAGAATTCGGTTGGAATGAGCACTGATCCGCGTACGTTGGACGTACATGGAGTTCCCTGCATGAGCATGACACAACATGTTGGTTGTCCCGAGAGGGCGCTCGGGCAGCGTGGAATGGACCTTGGCACTGGCGGTGTGCAGAGCCCGGCCGCGGCGATGGACGACGCCAGCCGCCGCGGCGGGTTCATCGGTCTCAGGCGGCGGTCACCGGCCGGACGGCCCGGGTAGCACCGTCCGGCTGCCCGTCAGCGTGGGAAAAGCTCGTCCTGCTGGTACGGGTTCCAGGCGAAGAACCAGGACTCGGTCACCTTGCCGTCCTTCAGGTGGACGACATGTGAGCCGAGATCGTCGTACTTGGTGCCGTCGACCTCGAGGTGCGAGGTAACGAGCGCTATCGCGTGCTCGTCGTTGGCGATCACGTCGTGGACGTCCAGATGGAACGTTCCGCCCGACGCTTGGGTCAGCTCGAGGAAGAAGGCCAGCGTCTCGTCGATGCCGTGTGTGTCGCGGCTGAAACGGCTCCGGCCCCCGTTGTGCCAGACGATGTTCTCGTCGAAAGTCTCCCTCACACCATCCATGTCGCCGTTGTTGAACGCCTCATACCCGCGCCGAAAAAGGGTCGCATTGGGATGCTCGGCTGTCACCTGTGCCATGGCTCCACCTCCGTCTCTTTGGACCGCAGGGCGGTCACCATGGCACTTCCGGTGGCGCCGGGTCAAGGATGTGTACTCGTCCGGCACCTGCGTTACACCGCCTCCTGTGGGGTGGTCAGGTACTCGAGTGGGGTCAGCTGGGCCAGCGCTTGATGGGGGCGGACGGTGTTGTACACAGTCTCCCAGGCGAGCAGCTGGGTAGCGAGGGCTGCCACGGTGAGTGCTGCGGTAGTGCCTTCGTAGAACTCCTGGGTGTGAGTGCGGTGGCTGCGCTCCGCGCGGCCAGCCGCGTCGTTCCACGGCGTCGAAGGGTCGGCGCTCACCCCTTCATCGTCGTACGCGGCGGAAATCACCTGTCTGTTTTTCGGCGAACAGAGCCCACCCCATGCTAATCAGCGACCGACGAAAAATGGGTCAGATTTGTCGCGTAACGAGGAATCGACTGGCACCCAGCCGACCGACGTCCGCCACTCGTAACGCAGGCCGCACCCGGGGCACTTGAGCTGGGGGCTGCGATGGAGTCCCTTGCGACCGCGGGTGGATGAACGCGTGTACGTCTGCGCCAGGAGCTGACGACCACACGCAGCGCACAACAGAGGGTCGCGAGCCGATCGTGGCCGATCACTGCTCATCCCGCATCGTCGCACGATCAGGCCTCGGGCCTGTACTCTGCCGCCGCCGCTCACCTACCGCCGAGCCACTCCACGACTACCAGAGTGGGCTTCCATACGAGGTCGGCTGGGGATAGCGGCGCCCCCAACTGATGGACGGCCATGAAGGCGCTCAAATCGGATCGTCGGGGTGCAGCAGGTGGTCGATCTCCGAGTCGAGGCCGCCAGGGCTGCCGCCACCCATGAGGCGGAGCTGCAGGGACTGCGCTTGAGAAACGAGGGCGCGCATCTCCCGTTGCGCCACCTGCGCGGCCTCAGTTTCCCGGCGACGGACCTCCAGCTCGGCTTCGAGGCGGGCGACACGCTCGCGGAGTACGGCCACGTCGGCGAGGTCGTCCGCTGGCCTGTCGCCGCCGGCCGGTGCCGCAGGTCCGCCACCACCAGGTAGCGGCCACGTGTCCTCTACCTTGATCAGGAAGCGTCCTCGGTCGTCTTTGACGGCCTCCAGCTCGCCACGGCGGATACGCCGGCG
>DAIUFS010000040.1:0-17869 GCA_036844485.1 Candidatus Dormiibacterota bacterium
AGGCCAACGGTGGCCTCTTCCTGATCGACGACTTCGGCCGCCAGCAGAACATGTCACCGCGCGACCTGCTCAACCGGTTGATCATCCCGCTGGAGAAGCGCGTCGACTACGCGAACATCAGTCGCGCCGGCACCACGGTGGCGGTGCCATTCACCTGCCTGCTCATCCTCTCCACCAACATGCGTCCCCAGAACCTCATGGACGAGGCATTCCTGCGCCGCGTCCACTTCAAGGTCAACGTGCCCGATCCGACAGAGGACGAATATCGCGAGATCTGGCGCCGCCGCTGTGTCCTCGAGGGACTGCGCCTCGAAGAGGCTGTCCTGGACCGCCTCATCGAACGCCACTACACGGACAAGGGACGGGCGCTCCACGGTTCTCATCCGCGCGACCTGCTCAACCACATCATCCACGCGGCGCGCTATTTCGGCCGGCAGGTGGCCATGACCGACAGCCTCATGGAGTACGCCTGCGAGACGTACTTCGTCGATGAGGACGGCAGCTGAGGGGACCCGACGAGGTCGGGTGACGCGAGCGCAGCGACCTATACTCGCCTGGCCTCGCGGACCACGGGGCGGTAGCTCAGCTGGGAGAGCGCTGCCCTCGCACGGCAGAGGTCAGGGGTTCGAATCCCCTCCGCTCCACCAGACACTGGTATTCAAACCGCGGCATGGCGAAGAGGAGGTCGAAGGGCGCCCGGTACCGCGCCTCGGCCACCCGGCCGTCGCGGATCAGCAGCGCTTCGAACACGGCGGCGTTGAACTGGGTGCGGATGCGGTCGTCGGCGCGCCGGTAGGCGGCGGCGCAGTCGGAGGCGAAGCGGATCGCCATGCCCAGCACCTCCTGCCACTCTTCCAGTGAGGCGTCCACCGACGCGAGCCGCTCCTGGAGCCTGCGGGCTTCGCGGCTGATCCGCTCCTGCTCGGTGCGCAATGTGACCACGTCGACGGCGCCGGCGTAGTAGGCGTCGAGCAGCTTACGCCGCTCGGTCTCGACCCGCTGCAGCTGCGTGACGATCGAGGTGCGCTCTGCGGAGTTGCGCCCCTGGAGCGCGATCGTCTCGGCGTGCATCTCTTCGTGCAGCCGCTGCACCCACTCGGCGGGGAGCTGAATACGCTCGTAGAACTCCTCGACCTGGCGCTCGAGCACATCGGCGGGGACGAACCGCTCCCGACATCCGGTTGGGTTCTTGCGGTCCTTCATGCCCAGGCAGAAGAAGTACAGATAGCGACCCTTGGAGAATTGCAGGCAGAGGCGCCGGCCGCAGACCCCGCAGACGAGGATGCCCTTGAGGTGATGGCGATGGCGGCGCTCGCGCGTGCCCTTAGCGCCGCGAACGGCGAGCACGTCCTGCACGCGGTTGAAGAGCTCCGGTGGCACAAGAGGCTCGTGCAATCCCGGCGCCTCGATGCCGTTCCACGAGACGACCCCCATGTAGAGCTTGTTGCTCAACAGCCACTCCACGCCGGTCAGGGTGATCGGTCGTCCCGCCCGGTTGGTGAGGCCGCGACTGCGCAGCTCTTCAAGGAGATGCTCCTGAGTGAACTCGCCGGTGGCATACAGCTCGAAAGCGAGCTTCACCATTGGCGCGCGCTCAGGATCGGGAACGATGCGCGCCACACTGCGATGTCCGACCGCCTCGCGGACGTTGCGGTAGCCGATCGGTGCCTGCTGCGGATAGCCGCCCATCTTGGCCTTCTGCACCATGCCCTTCTTCACTTCGGCGGCAAGGTTGGCCGAATAGAACTCAGCCATCAGCGCGTGAATGCCTTCAACCAGACGACCGGACGCGGTCTCCTCCAGCTTCTCGCTGACCGAGACAAGAGTCACATTGCAACGGCGCAGCGCCGCGCGAATGGCGACATGGTCCTCGATGTTGCGGGCCAGGCGGTCGACCTTGTGGACCACGACCGCGTCGACGTCGCGCTGTTCGATGACGCGCCCCAGCATGGCCTGCAGCTGGGGGCGGTCGACGCTGCGGGCGGACTCGCCGCGGTCGGTGTACTCGTCGACCAGCTGCCAACCCTGCTCGCGGATGTGGCGCAGGCAGGCCTCCCGCTGTGCCGGGATGGAGAAGCCCTCCTCGGTCAGGTCGCGCTCGGCCTGCTCGGCGGTGGAGACGCGAAGGTAGATCAGGCATCGCATCGGGGTTCCTCCGGTGGCGCGGTGGACCATCGAGGACACCTCAACCCGGCCGGGAAAGCAAGCCGGTCGGCCCGAACCGCCTGAGCGGCGGCCAGCAGTGCCCGAGCGAGTGGTCGCAGGGCGCCCGGAAGCGGCACCGCTGGGCCTCCCGGCTGCTCTGCCGCCGTGGGGCGGCTGTCGTCGCCGCTGGGGTACCAAATGGGCCTTACACACGGTCGTGCGTGCCGCTACTATCAGCCGGTGTCCGAGCAGGGCGACTCCCCCGGAGACGAAAGCTGCCGGTACGCTCGGGTCGTCCAGGCCTCCGAGCGTTCGCGTCGCACAATCTGCCACCGTACTCCGGACGGCGCACAGCGGCCAGCGTCCCGATCTGCGGGTAGCAGGCAGCCCTGATGGAGTGGAATGATAGCCGTAACACCAAGCGCTCAGGAGAACCACGGTGAAAACAGTCATTGCATTCTGCACTGCTGTTGGCGTTGTAATGGTCTTGGGGGTCGCGATGATCGTGGGCTGGAGCGTCGGACGGGGCGTGGGATTTGACAGTGTCACGCACGGCGCAGGCGCGTCGTCAGCAAGTGCCTCGCCGACCCTTGCTGCGGCGGTCCAACCTACCGTCCGCCTGAGCGAGTGGAAGGTGGATGCGCCGGCGGCGCTGAACGCGGACATCTACAAATTCACCATCTCAAATACGGGACACACCGAACACGAGTTGCTGGTCTTCCGGAGTGACCTGCCAGTCTCGCAGTACCCGCTCGAAGGCAGCGGCGATATCTCAGAGGATGGTGCCGGGATCACCAAGATCAGTGATGGCGACAACATCGCGCCGGGGAAGAGCCAGACGCGCGCCATCGACCTTTCCACCCCGGGCAGGTACCTCTTCGTCTGCAACATTCCCAGTCACTTCAAGATGGGGATGTTCGCCGTGGTCACCGTGAGCGCCGGACCCGGAGCCCCGCAGGCTGTCATCCTGAACGAGTGGAAGGTGACTGCGCCACCGTTGGTCAAGGCGGGGAAGTACAACTTCACCATCGCGAACGCTGGACAGGCCGAACATGAGCTGCTCGTCTTCAAGAGCGACCTTGGTCCAGCGCAGTACCCACTCGAAGGCAGTGGCAACATCGCCGAAGACGGTCCCGGCATCACCAAGGTCAGCGACGGCAACAACATCGTACCGGGGACGGCCCAGACTCGAATAATCGAGCTGTCGACGCCCGGCAAATACCTCTTCGTCTGCAACATTCCAAGCCACTTCAAGATGGGCATGTTCGCGGTCGTGACTGTCACGCCATAGGGCACCGTCGTCCTAGCCTTGCGGCGGCATCAGTCCTGAGCCAGACTGCACGCAGCCCGCCCGATTGAGATGCGGCGGCGCGGCCGGAGGTTGGCCAGGGCTCCGACGGAGCTATATGCCGAGGATCGTTTTCCGGCCTCCAGGAGCTGACCGATGCGGAAGGCTTCGGGTGAGAGCGGTCTCGGGTGTCGCAGACTTGTGTCTCCGGCCCGCCGCTGAGCGTAGGTGGCCGAGAGTGTGTTCATTCTCCGTATTCAATTAGGCGCTCGCAAAATGGCTGGGGAGAGAGGATTCGAACCTCGGCCCGGTCGGGTGATCAGCGCGCCGTCTCCGGCAGCGCACCCAGGCGCTGCTTCACCTCGGCCAGGTTTGAATACGCCACTGCCCGGCCCACCATCGAGTCCCCGCCCTGCGTCCCGCCGAGAAAGCCGACCACGTTGCCGACGACGAGGGTGGCGGGCGTGGTCATCCGGGCCTCCCGGGCCACCTCGGCGATGGCGCCGAGAGGAGCGCAGACCACTCTCTGATCGTCCGTGGTGGCGTCGGCGATGAGCGCCGAGGGCGTCTCGGCGCCGAGCGCCTGCTGCAGAGACTCGGCCACCCTACCGAGCGTGCGGAGCGGCATCAGGACCACCAGGGTGTCGACCACAGCGGCAAGTGGCGCCAGGTTCCGCGGCACCTTCCCCTCGGCGTCCTGCCCGCTGACGATCGCCACCGATCCCGAGACCCCACGGAAGGTCACCGCGATCCCGGCTGCTGCCGGCGCCGCCAGGGCCGCGGACACCCCGGGAACGACCTGCACGTCGATGCCCGCGGCCTGCAGTGCGGCGACCTCCTCGCCGCCCCTGCCGAAGACGAACGGATCGCCTCCCTTGAGGCGGACCACCGCCTGTCCGGACCGGGCCGCGTCGATGAGCATGTCGATGATCAGGCCCTGGTCGGTGCGAGCGCCCCCGCCGCGCTTGCCGACGTCGATGACCCTGGTGCGAGCGCCGCACAGCTCCAGGATCGCCGGTGACACCAGGGCGTCGTGGAACACGACGTCGGCTTCCAGGAGGAGATCCCGGGCGGTCACGGTGAGCAGCCCCGGGTGTCCCGGTCCGGCTCCGACGAGGTGGACTGTGCCCCGCTGCGCGTGCGACCGCCCGGGGTCGACGGCCGCGGCCTCGATGAGGTCGGCAGCGGCCGGGTGGCGCCGCAGGGCGTCGCGAACGCGGCTGCGCATCAGCTCGCGATAGGTGCGCTGCGCATCGGCGGCGGGGACGCCGTCGCGGCGCAGACGGCGGCGCAGGTTGGCGATCAGGGACAGCTGTAGGCCCCATTCGGGGCCGATCAGGGATTGGAGCCGCTCACGCACGGCGGCAGCCACGTGGGGGCTGTCGCCCGACGTCGAAACCGCGATCTGCAGTCGACCCCTGCGCACCAGCGCCGGGCTGGCGAAGTCGCAGGCGGCGGGGCGGTCGTGGGTGTTGAGCAGAACCCCGCCGCGCCGCGCGTCCTGGCGCACGCGGTCCTCGAGGTCGCGATCGGTGCAGACGTTGAAGGCGACGGCGGCGCTGTCGAGATCCCCGCGCCGGTACTCGCGCTCCACCCACACGATGTCGCCGCGCTCGACCAGGGCCGCCAGCGCCGGGTCGAGGCGCGGGGCGACCACCGTCACCTGCGCCCCGGCGTCGAGAAGCCCGCTCACGCGTCGGGCGGCGATCTCACCTCCGCCGACGACGACGCCGCGCCGGCCCGCCAGGTCGAGCGCCACCATGTAGGCGAGGGGGCGCTCCGCGGCGATCACGATGCCGCCCCGGCCAGCACAGCGTCCTCGAGCAAGGCGGCCGGGGGGCCCCCGAATCGCTGGTGCAGGCGCTCCGCACCGAGGCGGCCGCACCAGTCACCGAAGGTCTCGCCGGCGGTGCGCTCCGCGGCGAAGGCGCGCAGCAGCGGACGCAGGAGGTCGCAGATGGAGCCGAGGGGCACCGCCGGCTCGTACAGCCAGTTGAGGTGCGTCCCAGCCGGGTCGCCGCCCAGGAACACGTCGTACTTGCCGAGGGTTGTGCCCACCAGGCCGACGTCGCCCAGGTAGGGGCGGGCGCAGCCGTTGGGACACCCGGTCATGCGCACCGAGATGGGCGATTCCCCAAGCCCGGCCTCGTCGACCACGCACTCGATGTCGCGGATCAGCTCGGGCAGCACCCGCTCGCTCTCCGCCACCGCGAGTCCACACGTGGGGATCGCCGGGCAGGCCATGGCCAGACGGCGCAGCGGCGGAACTGCGGCGGGGAGCGCGACACCGTGAGCGGTGAGGATGCTCTCGAGGCGGGCGCGATCCGCCGGGGCAACACCGGCGACGATGACGTTCTGCAGAGGAGTGAGGCGGAGCTCAGGTCGAAGGGTCTCGACGAGTTCACGCAGCGCGGTTCGCAACCTTTGGTTGGGCGTGTCGGCCACCCGGCCGTTCTCGACATGGAGGCCGAAGAAGAGGTTGCCATCTCCCTGCTGATGCCAGCCGAAGTGGTCCTCGACCCTCGGCCAGCTGGTGGGCCGCGGATCATCGATCACGAAGTCCACGCGCTCCTGCACCCGC
The DNA here is from genome assembly GCA_036844485.1 of Candidatus Dormiibacterota bacterium. Classification (GTDB taxonomy): domain Bacteria; phylum Chloroflexota; class Dormibacteria; order Aeolococcales; family Aeolococcaceae; genus Aeolococcus. The sequence goes on from DAIUFS010000040.1 coordinate 6,015, forward strand.
TCGCGGAACCACGGCAGTCCACGCTCGGCGAGCAGGTACTTGAGCCTGGCATGGCGGCGGTCCGCGCGGTTGCCGTGGTCGCGCTGCACCTCGATCACAGCCCGGCTCAGCGCCACTACGTTGTGGGGCAGGACGGTGCCCAGCGCCTGCGCCACCGCGGCGAAGGTGTCGGGCTTGTTGCGAGTGCGTCCCAGCCCGCCCCCCACCAGCGCGGTGAAGGCGACGAGGCCACCGTCGGCGGCGCGGTGCGCCACCAGTCCCAGGTCGTTGGCGTGAACGTCGACGCAGTTGTCGTCATCGAGCGCGATCGCTGTCTTGAACTTGCGCGGTAGGTAGCGATCTCCGTACACGGGCTCGCCTTCCTCGCGGCCACGCGAGTCCACCTCGAGCTCCCCGTCCAGCCAGATCTCGTGGTACGCGCCGGTGCGCGGGGTGAGCTCGGCAACCAGGCCGGCGAGCGCGGTGCCGAGCTCGGAGCGGAACCGGTCGACGATCGGCGCCGGGCAGCACATGATGTTGCGCTCCACATCGCCGCAACCGCCCAGCGTGGTGAGCAACGCATCGTTGATCTCACGGATGGACGAGCGCAGGTCTCCCTTGAGAATGCCGTGCAGTTGAAAATCCTGCCGGGTGGTGATCCGCATCGTGCCGTTCCCCCAGCGCTCGGCGATGCGGTCATGCGCCAGATAGGCGTCGGCAGAGACCACCCCGCCGGGGATGCGGGTGCGGACCATCATCTGGTGATGCTTGGCGAGCCCGAGCCGCCGTGCCTCCTTGCGGCGGTCACGGTCCTCCTGCTGGTAGACGCCGTGGAACTTGAGCAGCTGCATCGACGACTCGGTGAACACGGCTTCGTCGCTGCCGAGCTCGGCTTCGATGTCACCCCGGAGGCGGTTGCTCCTCGCCTTGATGAGCTCGACCTTGGAGAGGCCGTCCGCGGGAGGGGTGCAGCCGCACGTCTCGCACATTACGTGGCCACCTCCGCCGGCGCCCTCACCGCCGCGACCGGCTGCCGCTCGGCGAGCGTCCGATTCGCCGACTCGAGAACATGCGCCACGGCCTCCTCGACGCTCAGCGTGCTGGTGTCGACGAGCACGTCGGGGGTCTCGGGCTCTTCATAGGGATCGGAGACTCCCGTGAAGTTGCCGATCTCGCCGGCGAGCGCACGCCGATAGAGACCCTTGACATCGCGCCGCACCAGCTCGTCGAGTGGGCAGCGGACGTACACCTCGAGGAAGCTGCCGATGTGCTCCCGCACCTCTTCGCGAACCGCGCGGTACGGCGAGATAGCGGCGACGATGACCACCACGCCATTGCGGGTGAGCAGCTCGGCCACGAAGGCGACGCGGCGGATGTTGGTGTCGCGGTCCTCCTTGCTGAAACCCAGCCCGGCGCTGAGATTCTGGCGCACCACGTCGCCATCGAGGATCTCCACCAAGCGGCCCTGCGCCCGGATCCGGTCGGCCACCGCCTCGGCGAGGGTCGACTTGCCCGCCCCCGACAGCCCCGTGAACCAGATGGTCAGTCCCTGTTCGCTCATCATCTCCCTCCCACGGCGAGCTGCAGCGGCGTGACGTGGATGCCGCATTCCTTCTCCACTCCGTCCTCCCACCACCATCGTCCCGAGCGCGCCGCATCGCCGGCACGTACCGGCCGTGTGCACGGGTCGCAGCCGATGCTCTGGTAGCCGAGCGCGTACAGCGGGTGCTCGGGTACGTGGTGCCGGCGCAGGTAGCGGCTCACCTCGTCGTCGGACCATGCGGCCAGCGGGTTGAGCTTGACGATGTCCCGATGGCGCTGGTCGCGCTCGATCGACGGGGTGCTCGCCCTCCCCACCGACTGTGCCCGGCGCAGCCCGCTCATCCAGCAGTCGACATTGCGGAGGGCTCGTTCCAGCGGGGCCACCTTGCGGATGTGGCAGCACTCCAAGCGCAACTCCGCCGACGTGCGGAAGGGGTTGGCGCCGTGCTCGCCGGAGAAGCGATCAAGCTCAGCGCCGCTGGGATGGATCACCTCCAGGTTGCGCCCCCAGTGCGTGCGCAGCATGTCGAGGTAGTCCAGCGTCGCCTCCGGGAGACGGCCGGTGTCGATGGTGAGCACGCGGACGCCGGGATCGAGGGCAATCGCCATGTCGGCGACGGCCACACCCTCGGCCTGGAGCCCGGTCACCACCACCCGTCGCTCCGGCGCGAAGCGGTCCAGCGCCCACGCGATCAGCTCGCTCGCAGGGGCCGCCCCGAAGCGCTCCGCGACGCTGTCGAGCTCCTCGTCGGTGACGGCTGTCGGCTGCGTCATGGAGCCACCTTCGCGACACTGCTGTAGGCCTCGCGGAGGATGGCGGCCACCTCCGGACGACTGAACTCGGGAGGCACCTCCCCACCGTCGCGAAGCAGCTGGCGCACCGCTGTTCCGCTGAGCACGAGCCGTGCATCGCGATCGTGCGGACAGGTTCGATCACTCGCCACCGCGTCGCACCTGCGGCAGAAGAAGGTGTGCTCGAACTTGAAAGCGATGAAGCCCAGCCGAGCGGCGCCGCCCAGCTCGTCGTAGAGGCCCTGGGCGTCGTAGGTCCCGTAATAGCTGCCCACGCCCGCGGCGTCGCGGCCGATGATGAAGTGCGAGCACCCGTAGTTGCGTCGAACCAGGCCATGATGGATCGCCTCACGAGGCCCCGCATAGCGCATCGCCGAGTCGAAGGTGCCCAGCACCACGCGCTCCCGGGGGTAGTAGCCGTCGAGCAGGGCGCGGTAGCAGCGCAGGCGGATATCGGCCGGCACGTCCTCGTCCTTGGTCAGCCCCACCAGCGGATGGAGAAAGAGGCCGTCCACCTGCTCCAGCGCCACCTTGGTGAGGTATTCGTGCGCACGGTGGACGGGGTTGCGGGTCTGAAAGGCCACCACCGTGGACCAGTCGCGCGCCAGAAACTCCGACCGTGCCTCGGCCGGCGTCAGAGCCAGATCGGTCACGGGCTGGGTGACCACCTGGATGGCGCCCCCGACCAGCGTGTTCCCCTCCTGGAAGAGCCGCTGCACCCCCGGATGCGCGGTGTCGGTGGTGCGGTACACGGCATCGGCTTCCCGCGCCGCATCCCGATGGTGGACGTCCGCGACGGTGATGGTTCCGCGAAGCTTCCCCGACTCGTCGCGCAGGGCGATCTCGTCGCCGGCGCTCAGCGACCCCGCCAGCGTGGGCTCGATCGGCAGGGTGATCGGCAGCGTCCACGGCGTGCCGTCGGCCAACTCCGCGTGGTCGACGACGGCGTCGTAGTCGCGCTGTGTGAGGAAGCCGGTCAGGGGGGAGTACGCCCCCGAGCCGAGCAGGTCGAGGTCGGCGACCGCGCCAGTCGACAGTGTCAGCGACGGCATGCACTGGGCCCGCCCCGTCAGGTCGTCGAGCGCAGCACCGTCGACGCGACGATGCACGAGTGCGCCACCGAGCGGTGCGATGAGCGTCATCGGGGTGGGCGTCCGAAGGTCTCTGACTCGGGTGCTGGCATCTGTCCTGTCCTCAGTGGTGGTGTGGAGCGGCGGTTCTGCCGCCTGGCACTGCGCGCAGCGACGATCTGTCGGGTGTGGGCGCGGTCCTTCGGCTGGACGGTGAGATCACGCAGTGCTGCGACTGCGTGGGCGATGCCGAGGGCGTGACCGGGGCGGCGGTCAGCCGATCGACTGCGCTGCTAACGCAGCCGACAGAGTTCCGTGCCACAGCGGCCGTGGTCGAGCCACAGCCTGCGTGTCAGCGAGTCTCCCTGCACTGGCATGCGCAGATCGTATTCGATACTGCGCGCGACGCGTCGTCTCACCGCAACCTCGCGATCGCAGGCTTCGACGTCGATGAGCCCTCGAGGCGGCATCACGACGCGGCCAGAGTGTGGAGGTGATCCCAGAGCGCCTGCGTCGCCGGCGTGCGCAGCCCGGCTCTGGACGCCGCCAGGTAGACCTGCGGGACGCGCCGGCCGGACAGCGGCAGCACCACCAGCCGCCCCGCGTCGATGTCGCTCTGCACCACCGACTGGGGCATCACAGCAAAGCCGAGACCTGCGAACAGAGCCGCCATCAAGGCGCCTTCCTCCAGCTCGAGTGTGCGCGCCCCGTCGGCGCGATTGCGGAGCATGCGGTCGGCGTGGTCGCGCGTGCCGCTGCCCCGCTCGTGGGCGAGGAGTCGGTGGTTGCCGAGATTCCCGGCCGACCACGGGGCGGTGGCCAGAGGGTGCTGCGAGGCCGCCACTGCGACCAGCTGCGTGCGCTCCAGCACGATGGTTTCGACGCCCGGCCCGTGCACCTCCGAGCCCAGGAACACGATGTCGGCGTCGCCCCCGTGGAGCATCGAGGTCAAGGTCTTCACGGACGCCAGCCTGATGGCGATGTCCACCATGGGATGGGCTTCGACAAATGGCGCCAGCCACCCGGACAAGCGGTGCGCGCCGATGACGTGGCCCGCTCCCACGGAAATCTCACCCGCGTCGAAGGCGAGATACCCGGTGGCGAGCTGTTCCACTTGGTCGGCGACCTCGAGGACCCGCCTGGCCAGCTGCCGGACGCCGCGACCCACGTCGGTGAGGCGCACATTGCGACCCACCCGGTGGAGGAGCGGAACTCCCAGGGCGCGCTCCAGCCGGTGAACCTGGCTGCTCACCGATCCCTGCGAAAGGCCCAGCCGGACGGCCGCGTCGGTGAGGTGCTCCCGCTCGGCGACGGCGAGGAAGGTGTGGAGCTGGTCGAGGGTGAAACGCGGTCGACGATGGCCAGGCATGAGCTTCCCCGCAATGAACAGTTCCTATTAGGAGAACGGAATCATACGATCCAGTCAGTAGATACGAGGCATGCGCCTCCCTCAGACTGCCGCCGCGGTGGGGAGGTTCCGGGCGCTGAGCGGCGCAGTGGCCAGCTCGAGCCGTCGTAGCCGTCAGTCCGCGCGGGCTGCCAGCCGTCGGCTCGAGTGGCGGCGGAGACCACGGGGGGGCAGGGTGACGATGACGCCCGGCTCGACGGGCGCCGCCGCCCGGATCACGCGGTCGCGGCCTGCCTGCTTGGCCTCGTACATGGCCCGATCGGCCGCCGCCAGGAGCTGGTCGAGGCTGCCGGCGTGCTCCGGATAGGAGGCGATGCCGATTGACGCGGTCAGCCGCGCCAGTCCGCACCCCTCGGGCAGCGTGATGTCCCGGACGGCGACCCGGATCGCCTCCGCGACCACGGCCGCTCCGTCAGCGTCGCAGTCCTGGAGCAGGGCGACGAATTCCTCGCCACCGAGCCGCACCACCGCATCCGCACCTCGCACCATGGCACGCAGGCGGGCGGCGACGCGTTGCAGCACCAGGTCCCCGGCAGCGTGCCCTGCGCCGTCGTTGACGCGCTTGAAGTGATCCAGATCGGTCAGGAGCAGCGCCAGAGGCTTGCCCTCGCGGGCTGCTCGGGCCAGATCCCGCTCGCCCGCGTCGCGCAGCCAGCGGCTGTTGTAGAGACGGGTCAACGGGTCCGTCATGGCGGCGCTGAGCAGCTCGGCGTAGAGCTGGGCGTTGCGCCAGGCAGCCGCGGCGATGTGAGCGAACAGCGACGCGGCCTCCACCTCGCGATCGGTGAACTGGCCGGTCCCGAGCCGCCAGCAATTGATGATCCCGAGCTTGTGCTCGCCCGCCACCAGGGGGATGAGGAGCAGCGACTCGTCGACGATCGGGGTCCCCGGGACCTGTCGCGCCAGGGGATGGGTGGAGGTGTCAGGGATGTTCTCCGGCTTGCCACGGGCGAACGCCCAGCCGGTCAACCCCGCGTCGAGCGAGAAGCTGTCGGCGAGGAGCTCGTCGCGGTCGGCACCGGCGGCGAACATCGGGACCATGCGGTGGGTCTCGTAGTCGGCGGCGAAGATGGCCATCTCGCTGACGGGAACCACCCCGCTCATCAGCTCAGCCATCACTCCGACGATGCGGACGGGGTCGTGCTCGTTCTGGAGCGCGAGCGCCGCCGCACTGAGAGCTCGTGGCAGGCCACGACCACGCATCGATGGCAGCGCTGTGATCCCCAATGTGGGGATCGCGGCCGAGGCGGCCGCCTCCACAGGCGCTGTCTCCCGCGTCCGCGAGACGTGCTGGCGGCTGAACCACGCCTCGTCGACGACCTCGATCTCGGAGTGGGCCTCTATCGGGGCGGTCAGCACAGGCCGCCCGGGCAGCCATCCCTGTCCGAACATCACGCCCAGCGACAGGAGCATGTCCAGCTCCGCGCGGGTCTCGATGCCCTCCGCGATCAGCCTCGCGCCGATGTGGCCACCGAACGACAGCAGAGCGACCACCAGGGCGCGGCGGGCACGGTCGGTGTCGACGGCATGGATCAGAGATCGATCCACCTTGATGAACTCCGGCCTCAGCTCGGCGATGACGCGCATGCTGGCGTGGCCGGCCCCGGCGTCGTCGACGGCAATGCGGAAGCCCTTCGAGCGGAGCTCGGCAGCGATGCGCTGCAGGCGGGCCAGGTCGGTGACCGGCTCTCGCTCGCTGAACTCCAGCACCACCGAGGTGGGATCCACCCCGGCGTCACGGACGGCGCTGTCGAGCGCGCTCATCCCGCTGCGGTCGAGCAGGGTGCCGATCAGCACGTTGACGAAGAGGTCGGCGTCACCGAGGTTGGGCGCCTCGCGGAGCGCGGCCCGCAGGCAGGCGAGGTCGACACGATTCTGCATCCCCAGCGAGGACGCTGACGCGAAGAGCTCGTCGGGGGTGAGCAGGTGGGGGCGGGGCGGGAACCGAGCCAGAGCCTCGTAGGCGATGACGCTGCCTTCGTACAGCCGGATGATCGGTTGCACCGCGGAGGCGATGGCGTTCTCGGTGAGGAGGGATTCGAGGACCCGTCGCAGACGCGCGTTGGGCCGCGCCGCTGTCAGGGTCGGGAAGCGCTCCACCGCCGGCTTGCTCTGCTGACCCCAGGCCGCCGCCAGCATGGCCGCCGCCGCCTCCATTGTCGGAGCCAGGTCCTTCGAGCAACCCGGCCCCCAGACACAGAGAACCGCGGCCACTGTGTCGCGGGTCATCACCGGGACCGAGACCACCACCGATTCCTCGGAGGGAGCGGGCAGCAACCGCGCCAGATCCGAGTCTGACGTCAGGCTGCGCAGCGTCCCGGCCGCGCCGGCGACGCCGTGGTAGGCGCGCTGCAGCTGCACCGGCTGGCGGAGCGATTCCACGCCGTCGAGCGGGATCCTCATCCCCACGAGGAGGGCGGCTGTCGCCGGCGAGAGGCGCAGTCCCTCCAGTCCGGCGGGGACGTTGACGGCGACGACGACCGCGATGTCGGAGTGGATGGTGGAGACCGAGGCGGCGACACCGAGCGGAGCCATCGCGCGCGCCACCTCGAGCGCCGCCTCCTCAGCGCTGCTGATGCCGGGCAGGCGGTGGCCGAGGTGAGTGAGCACCCCGAGGCGGGGGTCGTCGGAGGGAGGACGCACGCGATCAGTGTGGTAGGGCCAGACGGGCGCCCCGTGACGAACCCGTCGCGTCCCGGCGGAGGATCGGCACGCCCGCCTCGCGGAGCGCGCTAGGTGCCGGACTGCGCCCTGGCGATGCGAGCGCGGAGATCGTCGGTGCTGAGCTCACCGACCAGCTCGGCGGCCACGCGACCGCGCCTGTCGATGACAAATGTGGTGGGCGGACCGGCGACCGCGTAGTCGACGTCGAGGGTCTGGGTGGGGTCGATGAGGCTGTCATACGGAACCGCGAAGCGGGCGATGTACGACTGGGCGGCCGACCGGTCGACGTCGACACTGACTCCCACGAAGTGCACACCGGAGCGCCCCACCTGGCGGGCCAGGGCGTTCACCGCCGGCTGCTCCGCCTGGCAGGGAGTGCACCACGACGCCCAGAAGACGATCACCACCACCGATCCGTGCCAGGCTGTCAACGAGATCGCATGGGCTTCGAGGGACGTGCCCGCCAGGGCGGGTGCGAGGTCCCCGACGTGAGCGCCCACACGGGGCATAGGCGTGCCCCCGGCGGACGCGCTTCCGCAGGCGCCGACCGAGGCCGCCGCAAGCAGGCAGGCGAAGCGCAGAGATCCGCCCGGCCAGCGCACCGCCGGCGAGGTCAGCCGCCGAGCAGCGCGGCGGCGGCGCAGAGCGCGAACACCGCCGCGAGGTAGACGAGCGAGTAGCGGAAGAGCCGAGCCGCTCCGCTCACGCTCTCGGTCTGCAGGGCGTGGACGGCGAGCACCAGGTAGTACACATTGAGGGCGGCGATGGGAAGCGCGTACAGGATCCCGAAGGCCAGCGCAGGCAGCATGCTGACAGCGACGAGCACCACCAGGTAGGCCAGGATGGCCCGCAGGGTGGCGCGCTCGCTGACGACCGCGGGGAGCATGGGTACGGTGGCCCCAGCGTAGTCGCGCCGGTACACCAGCGCCAGCGCCCAGGAATGCGGTGGCGTCCAGAAGAAGACGATCGCGAACAGGACAGCTGCCAGCCAGCCGATGTGTCCGGTGGCGATCACCGAGCCGACCAGCACCGGGACGGCGCCGGCGGCGCCGCCGATGACGATGTTCTGCGGCGTCCGGCGCTTCAGGGTCATGGTGTACACGCCGACGTAGTACGCGGTGCCAAGCAGCGCGAGTGCCGCGGCGGCGGGACTCGCCGCCCACCAGAGCACCGCGGCGGCGAGCGCATTGAGCGCCACACCGAACACGACGGCATGCCACGCCGCCAGCCGGCCGCTGGGGAGGGGGCGTGAGGCGGTACGCCGCATCACCGAATCGATGTCGCGGTCCCACCAGCAGTTGAGCGCACCGCTTCCGCCGGCGGCACAGAACCCTCCGATCACCGCGGCGAACAGCTCACGGCCACTGGGCAACGCGCGTGCGACCACGATCATCGAGGTCAGCTCGGTGATGAGCAGGAGCACGATGATGCGGGGCTTGGTGAGGCTGAGGTAGTCGGCGGCGACGGCGCGAGCGCGGGGCAGCAGCTCGGTGCGAGGCAGTGGCAGCACAGCGGCCCGGCCGACGCCGGCGGGGGTGCTCACGCGCCCGCCTCCAGGCGACGGCGAGTCTCGCCGGCGGCAGCCTGCGCATCGTTTTCGAACCAGCGCGCCCCCAGCGCCACCAGCACGATCACGAACGGCAGGCTGGCCGGGACCCACATCACTCCCGCCGCGAGCTGCTGATCTGCCATCGCCGTCAGCCCGCCGCTGCCGGCGTACGCGTACAGCACAGTAGGCGCGTAGCCGATGAACACCGCCAGCATCCAGCTGCCAACCAGGCCGGCGAGCACGACGACTGCGCGCCCGATCAATCCCAGCGACGGTGCGGCGTTCGCGCGCGGAAGCGCGGCGGCCCAAAAGATCAGCCCGACGGCGAGGAACGCGGTGTGCTCGAGGTTGTGCACCGCATCATCACGCAGGGTGAGGTTGTACAGGGCGGGGATGTGCCAGAGCCACATCACGGAGACGAACGCCGTGGCCGCCCCGGTCGCGGCCATCACCTGGCGATGCGTGGTCAGAGCCCCCTGTGGCGCGCTGAGCAGGCGGCGCAGCCGTGGCCCAAATCCGGCCGCCGCCGTCTCCCAGGGGCGCGCCAGCACGACCAGTGGCGGGGCCACCACCAGTAGCAGCACGTGCTGCACCATGTGCGCCCATTGCAGCTTGAGGGCGAGGTCGTCCAGCGGCGAGAGCAGGGCGATGAGGATGACCGCGATCCCCCCGGCCAGGCAGGCCTTCTGAGTGCGCGAGGGGGCGCGCTCGGGCGCGCGTGCCGCCAGGTGGCGCGCTCCCCTGTCGTACAGGAGCACGCCCGCGGCCGCGGCGATCAGTGGCACCGGCTCGGCGTACCACCCGCCGAACAGCGCGTGCAGGAAGTCGCTCATGACTGCGCTGCGTCGCGCTCAGACCAGCCGGACCAGCAGCCAGACGAACGTCGAAGCGATCAGCAGGTACAGCCAGAATTCGGAGAAGGCGCGGAGGTGGCGCAACGACGCCGCACGGTCGTGGGCGCGCGGTCCGGGCAGGACGATCGTCAGCAGCCACAAGGAGCCGAGCAACGCCTCGACGATGAAGATGCCCAACCACATCTCTGAAACCGCCGTGTAGGTGCCGTTGTTGATCACCCATCCGCCGCCGAGGTTGTACTGGTACCAGACGCGCCACCCCCCGGCGACCAGGCCGAGCACCAGGGCGAGCGCGCCGATGCCACGCCAAGCAGCGCCGCGCTGCGCCGCCGAGAGAGCGGCCAGCACCGCACCCAGGCAGCCCAGCTGGAGCAGCAGGATGATCGCCATGGGCAGCGCTGAGAGATCGTCGATGCCATCCGGCCGCCACATGCCACCGTAGTTCTGGCTGCGGAGGAAGAGGAACGCGAACAGCATCGCCAGCATCAACATGGTGTTGGCGCCGAGGAAGAGGCGGTTGCCGAGCAGCAGGGTCCGCCGCTCCATGGCCTCGTCCGGTTCGAAGGCGACCGCACTCGTGGTGCTCATTCGGTCACTCCCTCAGGCAGTGCCACGCCCCCACCCGGAACCGCGGTTCGGCGATCGTCGCGGTCATAGTCGTAGGGCAGATCCCAACCCGTCGGTGGCGTGGCGAAGTTGTGCACCGGGACGGGCTGCGGGAGCTGCCACTCGTGGCCGAGCGACTCCCAGATGTTGACCACCCGGGCGCGCGCCGGCTTGATGATCGTGTCGGTGAGCAGGATCCCCAGGAAGAACAGCATGCTGGCCCCCAGGGCAAAGGCGAAGAGCGAGGCGGAGACGTTGAGCCCCTGCAAGCCCGGGTCGTAGCTGACCACGCGCCGCGTCATGCCCAGGATCCCGACCGCGAGCAGCGACAGGAAGGTGCCGTTGAAGCTGATGAACATCCACCAGAACTGGATCTTGCCGAGGCGCTCGTTGAGGACATGCCCAGTCATGCGCGGCAGGTAGTAGGTGATGCCGCCGACCAGTGCGAAGACCTCCGCTCCCATGATCGTGTAGTGGAAGTGTGCCTGCACGAAGTAGCTGGCATGGAGGGCGAAATCACTGGGCACATCGGAGAGGAAGACACCGGTGAAGCCACCGATCAGAAAGTTGAAAAGGAATCCCATGATGAACAGCATCGGCACCGTGAAGCGGGCGCGGCATCGCCACAGCGTCCCGATCGCCACCAGGTAGATGATGCTGGTGGGAATGGAGATCGCTTCGGTGGAGAACATGTAGAAGGGACGTAGCGCCGGCGCGATGCCGCTGACAAAGAGGTGATGCTGCCACACGACCCAACTCAGGATTCCGACACCGATCATGCCGCCGAGGGCCACCCGGTAGCCCCACAGCGGCTTGCGGGCGAACACCGGCAGCATCTCGAGGATCAGCCCAAACGCCGGGATGATGAAGATGTACACCTCGGGGTGACCGAAAAACCAGAAGAGGTTCTCCCAGAGCCACGGCGAGCCCCCGCCGGCGGGGACGAAGAAGGTGGCCTGGCCGATGCGATCGAGCATCTCCATGAAGAGGACCCCGGCGAGAACCGGCGCCGCCAGCAGGCCGAGCCACGAGGTGACGAACACCCCCCAGACGAAGACCGGGAGCTGGGTCATGCGCAGACCGGGGGCGCGCCGGGAGATCACCGTGGCGATCATGTTCAGCCCGGAGAGGCAGATGGACAGTCCGATCAGGGTGAACGACACCAGGTAGGCGTCCATGCCGCGCACCGCCTCATCCGCGAGCGGCGCGTATCCGGTCCAGCCGGTGGGAAAACCTCCCACCAAGATGCTGGACAGCAGGATGAGGGCCGCCGGTGGGAGCAGCCAGAAGGTCAGCGCCTCGAGGCGCGGGAAGGCCATGCCGCGCGATCCGATCATGATCGGCACGAAGTAGTTTCCAAACGGGCCGATGATGGCTGCGGAGGCCATGAA
>DAIUFS010000041.1:0-17571 GCA_036844485.1 Candidatus Dormiibacterota bacterium
CAACCCGCTGACCGGCCGCGTCGGACCGCAGATCATGCCCGCGGCCTTCAATCGCGACACGCCCGAGGCTCTCGCCTCTCTGACCGCGCTCGACAGCATTGCCGCGGACACCATCCTGCCCGGCCATGGCGAGCCCTGGACCGAGGGCGCATCCGAGGCGGTTCGGCTGGCACGCGCGGCCGGGGTGAGCTGACCGGCCGCGACCTCTGACCCTTGGGCCGCCGCCCCGGTGCGTCACAAGATGGGCCCCCGCGGTGCTGTATGTGTATGAATGGAGAGGCCGTCTGGCACATGACAGCCCCGCCCGCGCTCTCCCCCACCACCGACAAGGCGTTCGATCGCGTCTTCCGAGCCGAATACGCCCGGGTGGTGGCGATCGCGACCCGTGTCCTCGGGGACCGCAGCCGCGCTGAGGACGTCGCCCAGGACGCCTTCCTGGCGCTGCACCGGCGCAATTGCAGCGACCAGGGGTGGGCGGGTGGCTGGGTCTGCGCCGCCGCGGCCCACGGCGCGCTCAACGTTCTCCGTTCGGAGCGGAGGCGCACTCGCCGAGAGCAGCTCGCCGCCTCCCCCACCGAGGCGGCCGATCCCGCCGCGGCCGTGGAGCGAGCCGACGACGGCCGGCTGCTGCGTGCCGCCCTCGCCCGGCTGCCCCAGCGCGCAGCCACGGTGCTGGTGCTCCGCCACAGCGGCTTGAGCTACTCCGAGGTGGCCTCGGCGATGGGTGTCAAACAGGGTGATGTGGGAACCATGGTGCGGCGCGCGGAAGCGGCGCTGCGAAAGGAGGTCGACCGTGCGGCATCTCAGTGACGGGGCGCTGCGCCGTCTTCATGACGACAGGTTCGCGGTGTCCAATCGCGAACGCGAGCATCTGGCGGGGTGTGACCGCTGCCGCCGTCGAGCCGAGCGCGTCAGCGCCGACGCGGCCAACGCCACGCTGCTGTTCGCGGCTCCGATAGGTGAGCCGTCCGCGACCGAGGCTGCCCTGGGGCGGTTCCGCGAGCGAGTGGCGTCAGGTGCCGCCGACCGCGGCAATGTCCTGGTCACGCCACCGCGGCGAGTGGCCCGCCGTTGGGCGATCGGGGCCGTCGCCATCCCCGCCGTGGTCGCGGGCCTCGTCGTCTCCGCCAATGCCGCGGGCTGGCTCTCCATCTTCTCCCCCACCAAGGTGGCGCCCATCACGCTGACGATCGGCGACCTGAAGGCCCTCCCCGATCTGTCGGCGTACGGTCAGATGACCATCAGCAAGCTGAACCCACGCCAGGTGGCGGACGGCGCGGCGGCAGCGACAGCGACCGGCCTGCAGCCGCTGCGGGCGACCCTGCCTGCCAACGTGCCGGCCGCGGTCACGTGGGAGGTGGTCGACCAGGGCAGTGCGACATTCACCCTCGATGCCGCCACCGCGGCTGCCGCAGCCGCCCGTGCCGGACACGCGGCCCCGCGGATTCCAGCGGCGTTGAACGGCACCTCGGTGACGGTGGACGCCGGACCCGCGATGGTCGCCGTGTACGGAGCTCCGCCCGCCGGTTCAACGGACCAGCTCGCGGCCAATCTGCCGACGCTGGTCATCGCCGAGGGTGTGCGACCGACCGCCTCGACCAACGGAGCGACGCTGAAGCAGCTCGAGGACTTCCTGGTTGCCCAGCCCGGCGTGTCGCAGCAGCTCGCCGCGGAGGTCCTGGCCATCGGGGATCCCGCCAGCACGCTGCCGATCCCGGTGATCACCGGGGTGACCACCTCACAGACCATCTCCATCGACGGCGTCCAGGGCGTGCTGACGGGCGACTCGACGGGACTGGGCTCCGCCCTGATCTGGGAGAAGGCCGGCGTCGTCTACGCTGTCGGCGGCCTTCTTCCCCAGAGCGAGGTGGTCGACATTGCCCGTTCTCTCCACTGAGGCTGCCGATCCTTCGGGCGTGGCTCCGCGCCTGGCGGGAGGCGATGTCCCGGCCATCCACGCTGTCGGCCTCACCAAGAGATACGGCCATATCGAGGCCCTCGCCGGGCTGACCATGTCGGTGCCGGGCGGCGAGATCTTCGGCTTCCTCGGCCCCAACGGCGCCGGCAAGACCACCGCCGTCAAGCTGCTGCTCGGCCTGACCACCCCCACCGCCGGCGACGCCTGGTTGCTGGGAGAGCCGATCGGCCGGGCGCAGTCGCGCCGCGGCGTCGGCTACCTTCCCGAGCTCTTCCGCTACCCGGCCTGGCTCTCACCGGTCGAGGTGCTGACCTTTCACTGCCGCCTCATCGGCGTCCCGCGCCCGCAGCGCGACGACGAGATCGAGAGATCGCTGATCACGGTCGGCCTCCACGAGCGCGGTCGTGACCGGGTGGGCACCTTCTCCAAGGGGATGCAGCAGCGCCTCGGCCTGGCCGTGGCCATGCTGGGCGCACCGCGGATCGTGTTTCTCGACGAGCCCACCTCAGCGCTCGACCCCATCGGCCGCCACGACGTGCGCGAGATCATCCGCGCCCTGCGCAGCCAGGGGACGGCGGTGTTCCTCAACTCTCACCTGCTCAGCGAGGTCGAGCAGGTGTGCGACCGGGTGGCGGTGGTCGACCGCGGCCGGGTCATCGCCTCCGGCACGCTCGACGAGATCCTCGGCGGAGGCGCGGGGGTCCGCCTGCGGGTCAGCGGTCTCGACGGGCTCGCGGGGCTGCTCTCACGCTTTGGTGAGGTGGTCAGCGACGGTGAGTGGATCACGGTTCGCGGCGTCGGCACCGAGGCGGTCGCTGACATCGTCGCCGACCTGGTGGCGCGCGGCGGTCGCGTTCATGCGGTCGAGCCGCAGCGTCAGTCCCTGGAGGATCGCTTCCTCGAGGTGCTCCGCGCCGCCGATGGCGAGGCGGTGGCGTGAACGTCGTGACCATCGCGCTGATGACGGTGCGCGAGGTCAGCCGGCGCCGGCTGGTGCTGGCACTCGTGGTGCTCAGCGGCCTTGCCGTCGCCCTCACGGGGTGGGGCTTCAGCCGCCTTCCCGGCCTCCACGACCACGGCGTCCCGCTCACCAATGCCGAGCTCCTGGTGATCTCCTCCCAGCTGCTCATCTTCGTGCTGTTCATGTTCAGCGCCGTGCTCGGCCTCGGGGCGGTGATGGTGGCCGCGCAATCGGTGTCCGCCGAGGTCGAGTCCGGCCAGGCGCTGGCCGTCCTGGCTCGACCGATCGAGCGCGCCCACGTCATCCTCGGCAAGTGGCTCGGCCTCGGCGCGCTCATCGTGGTGTATGCCGCGGTGGCGACCACCGTCGAGTTCCTGGTGGTGCGCTGGGCGACCGGCTATCTGCCTCCCCACCCCGTCGAGGCCGCGGCGTTGGTGGCCGCGGAGGGACTGGTCCTGCTCACCCTCACGCTCTGTCTCAGCGTGCGACTATCCGGGATCACGGCGGGGGTGATCGCGCTCATGCTGTTCTTCATCACCTGGATCGCCGGCGTGGCCGGAGCGGTGGGCACTGTGCTGAACAACGGGCCCATCGAAGCGACCGGGACCATCAGCCGGTTGCTCCTCCCGTCGGACGGGCTGTGGCGCGGCGCCATCTTCAACCTCGAGCCCGGCACCGTGGTCGCGGTCGCCTCAGGCAGCCGCGAGGCCGCCGCCAATCCCTTCACCTCGCTGACCGCGCCCACCGGCGCGTACGTGGCCTGGGCGGCGGTGTGGGTGGTCGCCGTGGTGTTCCTCACCATCCTCGCGTTCCGGCGTCGCGAGCTGTGACCTCACGGTCCCTGCTCCACCTCGGCCGGAGGTGGCGCGAAATCCAGTGACAGCGACGGGTGCGTCCGCGCCAGCCGCCGCTGGGCGCTGCCCAGCGCGGCAGGCGACAGCGACGCCACGGTGAGCGCGTCCACGAAGTCGTCGCCCTTGATGCGGTAGAGCTTGCACTCGGTGACCGCCCTGACCGTTGCGGTCCTCGGCCGGCGTGCCAGCAGACCGATCTCGCCGAAGTAGTTGGGCGGCGTCAGCGAGCCGAGCGTCCTGGCGACGCCCGCTTCTCCCGCCGCGACGACCTCGGTCTCGCCGTCGACGAGGACAAAGAAGTCGTCGGCTTCATCGCCCTCCTGGATGATCACCCGGCCCGCAGGGACCGTCTCCTCGACAGCGGACAACGCCAGCCGTTCGAGAGTGGCCCGCGTGGCGCCGGAGAGGATGTCGAGGCGTTGCAGGATCGCGATCCGCGGCTCGATCGCGGCAAGCCGGCCCGCCGCCCTGCGGTCGATCTGGCGGACCTTCGGGTACGAGAGAAGGGTCAGCGCTGGAATCGAGAGGCCGACGATCAGCAGCGTGGTGGTGAGCCCGAAGGCGCCGAGGAGGATGGGCATGAGGAGCGCGCCCAGCGATATCGCCGCCAGCACCAGGGCGAAGAAGACGCCAAAGACGCGCGCGACGACGTCCGGGCTGACCGTGCGCTGCAGCGCGGTGATGGCGAGGACGTCGACCACCACCGTGCCTCCCCCGCGCACGACCTCGAGGCCGAAGGCGATCGCCGGCGAGTGGACGACAGCGAGAAGGGCGGTCGGCAGGCCGTAGACGAGCAGGCCGGCGACGATGATCGTCCCGAGGCGTCGCATTCCCGCGATCCGGTTCATGAACGGTGCGACGACGAGGCCGCCAACCCCGAGGGCGGCGAGCAGGTACCCGTATCCCTGGCTGCCGGTGCCCAGCTGCTGCTTGCTCAGCACGACGAACAGCACCGTGTCCGTGCCGTACATGAAGCTCGCGACGATGCTGAAGCCGGCGAGCACGACCACCGTCGATGAGCTGAAGAACGCTTTGATGCCCACGCCCATCTGCTGCAGGGGCCCGAGGGTGCCGCCCTCCGTGGCGTCACCGGGGGCACTGCGCGCCTTGATGCGGCTGACCACGAGTGCCGAGAACCCGAACGTGGCAGCGTTGACCGCGAACACCACGGGCGGCGGCCCGAGCAGCAGCAGCAGCGCTCCGATCGCCGGCCCCACGATGATGGTGAGGTTCTCGACAGCGGCCTGAACGCTGTTGGCGGCGGCGAGGTGTTCCTCGCCGACGAGGGCCGGGATGGTGGCGCGCGCCGTCGGATCGTACGACGCCGTCGTGACCGACGTGCACACCGCCAGCACGATGATCAGCAGCACGGGTGCGTTGACGGCCGCGGCGGTGGCGAGCAGTCCCTGCACGACCATCGCGACGGTGTCGAGCGTGACCATGAGGCGGACCCGCTCGACGCGGTCGGCGACCAGGCCTCCGAACGCGCTCGACAGCAACGCGGAGAGAAATCGTGCCATCGACGCGGCGGCGACCCAGGCCGGCGAGTGGGTGGCGTTGAAGACGTACACGATGAGCCCGACGTTGTAGGCCCACGAGCCGCTCATCGAGGTGACCAGGCCGGCGAACAAGAATCGGTAGTCGCGGATCCCGAAGAGGGAGCGATAGCCGCCCTTCGCCTTGCGCTCCGGCTCGGCCACCACGACGGCGTCAGCGGTCATCAGGCGGGCATGGCGGCAGGTGCCTCGCGCGGCGCCGGCTGTGCGCTACCGCGTGCAGTGTTGACGCGCTCGAGCCACGGGGCTGCGCCCAGGTCCGCGAACGCTGCCGTCGCCTGCGCAAGCATCTCCTCAGCCTCCGGAGCGCGCGCCTGGGCGATGAGCCACTCGCCGTGCTCGAGCTGGGTCACAGCCTTCCAGAAAGGCATCCGCATCTTGTCGAAGAGGTCGGCTGCTTCCCGGGCGTGTGCAGAGACATCCGCATCCCGCGCCTCCGCGGCAGCGAGGCGAGCGCTGATCATCGAGACCGCCGCGTCGAGAGCAGGTCCGAGCCCACGGCGGACGCGATTGGTGATGCTGTCGAGCCACAACCTGACGGCAGTCATCTCGCCCAGCGCGAAAGCGGCATCGGCTCCTTCGTGCAGCACCCATCGCCCGACGTACAGGTCGACGGCGGACCCTCTCGACTCGCTCAAGACCCGACTCATCAGATCGAATGCGTCCGCGTTGCGCCCATCGGCTCGGAGCAGGGCGGCGTCGACAGCACGGGTGAGATAGCTGTACTCGGCGGTGATGTGCTGCTCGAAAACGAAGGAGAGGCGATCTCGGAGTCTCTTGGCTGCGGCGATCTCGTCGCGCCAGATGTGGACCCAGACGCCGTAGATCATCTCGCTGGCGACATCCGACTCGGCGAGGTCTCCACCGGCAATACCGTCGTAGTCGGTCGCGATATGGATGGCCTCGTCCCAACGGCCCAGGTCCACGAGGATGGGAACCTGGCCCACCGTCAACGCGATCTCGTTGCGGCGGTCGCCCACGAGGCGCGCCATCGCCGCTCCGTCCTGAGACAGCGACTGCGCTCTCACCAGGTCCGTCGCCTGACACCTGGCAGCGACGTTGTTGTACGCACGCAGTGCGGCGTCGTGAAGGTTGAAGGCCAGCGCGTGCTCCAGCGCGCACTCGACCAACGCCATGGCTTCGGCGTATCGTCCGCGGCCGCCGAGGATCAGTCCCTTGGTGTTGATGGCCTCGCAGAACGTCTCCCACAGGCCGCGGCGCTCGGCGATGTCAAGCGCCAGCTCGACCCGTTCGAGAGCGACGTCCGTCGAGCCCCGCAGCAGGACGAGTCGTCGACCCAACTCCGCGGCGACAATGGCGAGGTCGGCCTCCCGCTCTGGGCCGGTCGTGTCCTGGTCCGAGAGGCTGCTGAACGCTCGCTCCACGCGAGCTAGCGCGCTCTCTGCCTTGAGCTCGTGCACGTCGAGGCCTGCCAGCCGCACCGAAACACGCGCCGCCGCCCCAGTGCGGCCCGCCGCAGTGTGCATGGCTTCAGCCTCGTCGAAGTGCGCCCGCGACGCGGCGACGTTGAGCTGCAACCACGCCATCTGTCCGGCGAGCGCGTGCAATGCCGCCCTGTCCGCGTCCTCAGCCAGCTGCAGCGCCCGCTCGTAGTAGTGCTGCGCTGACGACGCCGCAGCGAGCGATGCGGCATGGTCGCCGGCCTTGACCAGCGCGTCACGGGCGCGGGAGCGGATCTCCACGGCGTCGTCGGCTTCGCGGTCGGCGTCGTACGCCTCGACGAAGTGTGACGCCACAACCTCGGCCACCTCCTCCTCCCAACTCCATGCGCTCTCGAGATACGTTGCCGCAGCCAGGTGACGCAGCTTGCGATCGCGCCGCGCAAGGGTGCCGTACGCGACGTCGCGGACGAGGTCCTGCAGGAACACATACTGCCCCCGTTCGGGCGAGCGGGGATCGGACTGGATGGCCAGCAGGTCCTTGCTGACCAGACCACTCAGAACAGCATCGACCGTGTCGCCCGGCACCGTGCTGATGGCACGGAGGGCACCGGTGCTGAATGCCTTACCGAGAACAGAGGCATCCTGGAGGATCTGCCGCTCCTGCGGCTGAAGGCTGTCGAGTCGCGCCGCGATCAGCGCGTGCAGGCTCTCCGGCACCTCCAGAGATTCCAGCGATCCCTCGGCGCGGTAGGTCCCGCCCTCCTCGATGAGGAGCCCGCGATCCAGCAGCATGCGTACTGTCTCGACAGCGTAGAGCGGTACCCCCGCGGCGCGTTCGCGGACGCGTTCTTTGAGATCTGCGGGCAGACCGGGAACCATCCCCTCGAGCAACCGGTCCATCGCGTCAGGTGACAGCGGCTCCAGGTAGAGAGCGGTGACGCCGCGCTTCCCGGCGGCCCATCCCGGACGCTTCTCGGTGAGCTCGGGCCGGGCCAGGGTGACGACCAGCAACGGCGATGTTCGCGACCATTCGAGGAGGTATTCGATGAAATCCAGCAGACCGCTGTCGGCCCACTGCAGGTCCTCGAAGAGCAGCACAGTCAGGTGCTTGACCGCGAGGCGCTCGAAGAAGAACCTCCAGGCGGCATAGAGGTCGCGGGGGTCGGTGGCAACGCGATCCTCGAGACCGATCAGGTGAGCCAGGCGCGGCTCCACCCAGCGGCGCTCCTCGGGGTCGGTGACGAACTCTTCGACCGTGCTGCGGAGCTTGGCCCTTGCCGAGTCCGGGGCCTCGTTCTCGATGATCCCGGCGCGCATGCGGACCATCTCGTTCAGGGCCCAGTACGCCACGCCCTCCCCGTAGGCGAGACATCGTCCGCGGTGCCAGTGCACCACCTCGATCTGGCCGTCGATGTACTTGAAGAACTCCCATCCCAGGCGCGACTTGCCGACACCGCCGATGCCGACGATGGAGAGCAGGCGCGCCTTCCCCTCCTCCGCCGTCCCGTGCAGGTATTCCTTGAGGAGGCGCAGCTCTCGGTCACGGCCCACGAACGGCGGCTCCAGCCCGGTGACACGCATGGCCCCGCCGCGGCCGGCGGCGACGCGCCGGGCTCGCCAGAGCCGCACCGCCTCCACCTTCCCCTTGAGCTGATGCGTGCCCACGTCCTCGTACACGATCGCCGCTTCAGTGGCCTGTCTGGTGGCGTCGCCCACGTAGACCATCCCCGGCTCCGCCGCCGACTGCACCCGCGACGCGATGTTGACCAGGTCACCGGCGATGAGCCCCTGTTCGACCGCTCCGACGCTGACCGCCGCCTCCCCGGTCAGCACCCCGGCGCGGGCGCGCAAACCGATGGCCCCGACCTCCTCGCCGAAGGCGGCCACCGCGTCGACGAGCTCGAGAGCCGCGCGCACCGCCCGCTCCGCGTCGTCCTCCTGGATCGTCGGGGCGCCCCATACCGCCATCACCGCGTCGCCGATGAACTTCTCGACGGTCCCGCCGTAGCGGGTGATCACCGTCCGGGCGGTGTCGAAGTAGCGGCTCAGCAGCTCCCGGACATCCTCGGCGTCACGCTGGCCGGACAGCGACATGAAGCCCACCAGGTCGGCAAACAGGACGGTCACGTGGCGGCGCTCCGACGACCCGACTGATGCGGCGCTCCCCGGTGGTGCCGGAATCGGTCGCGGCACGGCCGCGGCCGTAGCCGTCAGCGCTGTCCCACACTGTCCGCAGAACTTCTCGTCAGCTTCGTTGGCGGCGCCGCAACCGCCGCACAGCTGTGCCAGGGGTGCTCCGCAACTGCCACAGAACCGCCGCCCTTCTCGGTTCGGCGAGCCACAAGACGGGCAGTTCATGGCCGCAAAGGGTACTTGGCACGCGAGCCCCTGGGAGACAGGCCCGGTCCGCTCTCAGCGCCGTCTGCGCGGTTCCGTGTCCGCATCCTTCCCCTCCAGGCGCGCCTCCAACTGCAGGGTGCGCTCGAACGCGGCCCACACCGCGTCACTGACAACTGTGCGCAGCCGCCCCTTCTCGAGCTCGTACAGCGCCTCGGCGGAGGTGCCGCCCGGAGAGGTCACCATGTCGCGGAGCTCGGCGACGTGCTTGCCGCTCTGCAACGCGAACTCCGCCGATCCTGACATGGTGTCGAGCACCAGCTCCCGCGCGACGTGCCGTGGAAAGCCGAGATGCACCGCCGCATCGGTGAGCGCCTCGATGAACAGGAAGATGTAGGTCGGCCCGGTTCCGCTCACCGCGGTGGCCATGGCCACCTGGCGCTCCTCGTGCACCTCGAACTCCCGCCCCAGAGCACCCAGCACGGCGCGCACGCGCTCGCGGCCGCGCTCGTCGACGTCCGTGGTCGCATACCACACGGTCACCCCCTTCCCGATCTGGGCGGGAGTGTTGGGCATGCTGCGCACCACCGCGGGGTGCTGGAGCCCGTCGCGGAGCGCGATGGTGCTGGCGCCGGCGATGATGCTGATCACCAGCTGCTCGGGGCGCAGCGTGCCGCGCATTTCCGTCAGGACACCGGGAAGCATCTGCGGTTTGACGGCCAGCAGCACGATGTCGGCGTCGCGCGCCGCGGCGGCGTTGTCGGCGGTGACCGCCACCCCGTGTGCCGCCGCAAGTGCGTCCCGCCTCTCGGCGCGGGGGTGGCTGCAGGTCACCCGCGACGCCTCGATGAGACGGCGATCGACCAGTCCCGACACCATCGCCTCGCCCATCGCACCGGCGCCGATGACGGCGAGGCGGACGTCCCCGAGCGGCTCTGCTGTCATGGCGTGCTCACGTCAGCTGGTCGAGGTAGTGGGGCAGCATGCGACGCCAGGTCGGCCAGTCGTGGTCGTACTCCGGGCCCCAGGAGTCCACGCGATTGGGAATGCCCTTCTCCCCCATCACCCCGGCGAGCCGCCAGGAGTGCTCGATGTTCTCCCATCTCCCCTCCCCCGACGCCAGGATGGCGGAGCGGCGGCGCAGCTGCTCGAGCATCGGCCCGTGCAGCCCGGGCAGAAAATGCAGCGGGGTGACGAAGTAGAGCGCGTCGCCCGCTTCGGGGCCGATGAACTGAGCGAGGTCATACGTTCCGCTCATCCCCACCGCATGGCTGACGACGTCGGGGTAGCGGCAGAGAACAGCCATGGCGTTGAAGGCCCCGATCGACGCCCCGGTGACGATCACGTCGGCGCTCGGCGCCTCGCAGTCGGCCCAGATGGCGGGAATCATCTCCTCGCGAACGAAAGCGTGAAACCCGTCGAGCAGGGCGGCGCGATACCTGGCGCTGCCATCTCCGCGAACCATCGCGTAGCCGGCGATGCTGTCGCACGAGTACACCTTGAGGCGCCCGGCGTCGATGAGGTCGCCGAGCACGTCGATGACGAGCATCCTCTCGACCTCCTCGGCGTCACCGCCGGCCGTCGGAAAGATGATCACCGGCCGGCCGAAGTGCCCCCAGCGCACCACCGTCACGTCGCTCTCGACCCGGCTCGAGTACCAGCGCTCTCGCAATTTCATGATCGCGAAGTCTCGCGCATCACGGGTACAGGAAGCGCTCTTCGCCCGGGAAGAGCCAGCTCAGGCCATCGAGAAGACGGTCGCGCCAGCCGGTCCAGGTATGGCCGTCGAGGGATTCCACGACGCGCACGTCGTCGGCCATGTGACGGAGGACGTCGACCATGGCCAGGTTGCGCTGGGCGGAGGGTTCGAAGGCTCCGTAGCTGAGAAAGATCTGCTCCACCACCGGCTGTGGCTGAGCACGAATAGCGTTGACGAAGCGCACCACAGGGTCGAAGACCGGACCACCGGGATGCTCATGGCCCACCACCGTGTACAGGAAGGACGCGGACTGGAGCAGAAGGCCGCCGTAGAACCCCGGAGCGCGCACCGCAGCGGTCAGCGCTGCGATGGCCCCGAAGCTGGCGCCGGCCAGGACCCGGCCCGCAGGCTCGGATCGCAGGGGGAAGCGTTCCTCGATCTGGGGCACGAGCTCCGCGGTGAGGAAGCGGCTGTGGGCCGCGCTCGCCCCGTACTCCCGGAGCCGATCGCCGGGATGGGTGAATGCAACCACGCAGTCGGCCATCCGCCTCTTATCCATGAGGTTGTCGAGCACGGTTGCGAAGGAGGCGTGGTTGAGGTAGTCACCGCCGTCGTGGACGATGAGCAGCGGCAGCCGATCCTCGCGGCGCATGCGCGCGGGCGCGTACAGCGTCAGGTGAGCCTCCCGGCGCAGCGCCTTGCTGTGGAAATGGAATTCGGAGAGCTCGCCGGGCACGGTTGACGGATCCGGCAGCGCCCACCCGGGCGTTTCATAGCCCTGCGCGCGCAGCACCGACATGACGCTCGCCGGGCCGCTCGCCGTTTCGGGATTGAGAGGGTCGAGGATGTTCTCGACCTGGTCTCCGTGACGGATCAGGAGCCGGTACTCGATCCGCGATCCCGCGGGAAGCTCGATCGACGCGTACCACAGGTCACTGTGCCGCAGCCGCCTCATCGGCAGGGGCGCGGGCAGGCCGGTGACGGCGTGCTGGACGGCGATGCCGTCGGCGTGGCCGCGATAGAGGAAGGTGCACGCCGCCCCCTCGACGAGCGGGACACGGTTCTCGGCGAGGAGGCGGTCGATGGCCGCCGCCCGCACCCCTTCCGCTCGCAGCTTGGTGAGCGCCCGCCGCTTGGGGGCCTTGGGCGATGTGGTGGTCACGCCGCCTCGGCGGCGGATCTGACGATTCCGTCCGGTGCAACCACGCGTGCCATGCTGAGGTCGGCGACACCCCGGTCGTCGAACGACACGCGGTCTCCCTCGTCGAGCAACACGCACGCGCGCGGTGCCACCCGGCGGGCCAGCAACGCGAGGTGGTTGCGGTCGTCGATGCGCAGCCGTGAGGCGGTGGCGGGCAGAGGGACAACGCCGCGCACCACTCCGATGCCGGCACCGAGCATCTCGTCAGGCCTTCCGCCGAGGTCGTGGTCGTCGACCACCATGACCCTCTCCGCGATGGCCATCGCCCCCGAGGACCACGCCACCACCGGCCGGCCTTCCAGGCTGGCTCCAACGTTGCAGACATGCAGGCAGTCGGTGAGCACGCCGACATGCCCGCCGGCGATCACCACCGCCGCGCAATCGGCAACCACGGCGGCCACGGCGTCTCGGTGGGCGGCGATGGCGGGGCGCTGGTGCGGTGGGTACGCGTTGTAGAAGTCACCGAGCACCGTCTCCAGCCGCAACGCGTGGCGCTCGTCGAGACCGCGCACCGTCTCGATCGCCTCGTCGAGCTGGACACCGGCCAGCCGGCGGGCGCCGGCGTCGTGCTGGCGCACCGCCTCGACGCCGCGGAGCGCGTGGCGCAGCTGCACCAGGTAGACCTCGCGGAGCTGGGTGAGCTGCGTGCGCACGCGGCGCATCTCGTCCGCGTACTCGACGTCGCTCTCCAGGATGTCGAGACGCCGGCCGAAGAGGCCGAGGTTGCGCGTTCCTCCGCCCAGCCGCCGGTCCAGATCGGCGTCGTTGCGCTCGGCCTCCTCCCAGCCGGCCGTCACCAGGGCGACGGGACCGTCGACGCCCATGGCGGCGAGCTCCCGAGCCACCGCCGCCCCGTCCCCGACGAGGCCGAGCAGGACTGTCACGCTCACGAGGCGCGGACTTTGAGGATCTGTCCGACCGCGTCGAGCATGGCCCGCAGCGTGTCGTAGTCGGGGTGGATCATCCGCACCCACGCATTGGCCATGTATCCCGCCTCAACCGGTTGCGTGGCGGTGCCGGGCTCGGGGAGGTGCACGTCGAGGATGTGCTCGCCGAAGCGCTGCTGGACCTCGTCGACGCCGTCGTAGTGGGTGATCTGTCCATCCCGATCGGGACGGAGCGCGACGATGCCGGCGGCGCGACGGCGTGAGAGGGGCCGATCCACGCGTCCATGGATGATCGCGTTGGCCCACTCGTAGTAGACGTCGACGTCGTTGCCGGCGGCGTAGAGATCCCAGGCGCGCACCCCGGGGGGCCGGCAGCCGATCTCGTTGAAGCGCAATCCCTTGGGGCCGAAGAACCACTCCATGTGTGTGGCCGACGTGCCGATCCCCAGAGCGCGCGCAACCCTGCGGCCCATCTCCCGCACCTCGGCGTAATCGGCCACGGTGTCGACCCGGTTGGTGGCGACGAACTGCGGGCTGATCCATCGGGTGCGCATGGCATCGAGAACGTTCGGATAGTAGTGGGTGATGAAGTCGTACGCAGGCTCGCCGTCGATGGACAGCGTGTCGTAGAAGCCCTCATGTCCCTCGACGAATTCCTCGACGGCGATCGACTCAGCTGAACCGAACCCGGCGAGCGCGCTGTCGAGCTCGTCCGCGCTGTCGACGCGCACCGTGCCCGATGCTCCGGCGGCGGCGCGCGGCTTGAGGATGAGCGGGTAGCCGACCTGTGTCGCGAAGTCACGCACCTCCTCAGCGGAGTGAGCGGCGATCGAGGCGGCGCAGGGCACGCCCGCCTCGCGGAGAACCTCCTTCATCGACGGCTTGTCGCGGCACAGCCAGGCGGTGCGCACCGAGGTCCCCGGGATGGTGCAGTTCTCTCGCACCTCCGCGGCGGCCATGGTGTGGGCCTCGACCACGGCCTCGAGGCGATCGACCCAGAGGCGGTCCTGCACCCAGTGGACCACGTCGGTCATGGCACCGACGTCGGTGACATTGCCGACCTGGTGGTAGTGGATCATCCAGCCGCGCAGGTCGGGATCGAGCTGATCGACGGGCCGCTCGCCGATGCCGATCACCGTGGCGCCGGCCGCGACCAGCCCACGCACGAACTCGCGCTGGTTGGGCGGGAAGGCCGGTTCGATGAAGATCACGTTCATGGCGGCTCGATCCTACTCACAGGGGCATGGGGGCAGATTCCCCCGCCCCTCGCGTCTGCGCCTTTCATACTCCGCCCGTGCCCACGGCTGTTTTCGCGGCCCCGTTCCTGCTCGACGCCACGCTCCGCTTCGTCGACGCCGCCGCCTCGCTCCCCGGCGTGCGGCTGGCGCTGATCAGCCAGGACCCCGTCGAGAAGATCCCGGCGCGACTGCGCGAACGGCTGGCGGCGTATTGGCGCATCGAGGACGGCACCGACGCTCAGCAGATCGCGGATGCCACCCGCGGCCTGGCCGGCCGGCTCGGCGATGTCGACCGTCTGGTGGGCATGCTCGAGCAGCTCCAGGTGCCGCTCGGAGAGGTTCGCGACGCGCTCGGCATCCCGGGGATGAGCGCCGAGGTGGCGCACAACTTCCGCGACAAGTCGCGCATGAAGGATGTCTTCACCGCCCATGGGGTGCCCTGCGCGGGCCACGGGGTGGCGACCTCCGCCCAGCAGGCGTCGTCGATCGCCGGCAAGCTCGGCCTTCCCGTGGTGGTCAAGCCCCCCGCCGGCGCCGGCGCGCGGGGCACCTTCCGGATCGACACCGAGGACCAGCTCGGCGCGTGGCTGCGCGTCGATCCGCCGTCTGCGGCGGCACCGGCCCTCCTCGAGGAGCTGGTCAGCGGCGCCGAGCACAGCTTCGACAGCGTCTGCATCGGCGGCCTGGTGGTCTGGCACTCCATCTCGAGATATCTGCCCACGCCGTTGGAGGTGCTGGAGAATCCGTGGATCCAGTGGGCGGTGCTGCTGCCCCGCTTCATCGACGGGAGCGAGTACGACGCCATCCGCAAGGGGGCCGCGCGCGGGCTCCAGGCGCTGGGGATGGACACCGGCTTCAGCCACATGGAATGGTTCCGACTGGGTGACGGGCGCATCGCCCTCTCCGAGGTCGCAGCCCGTCCCCCCGGCGCCCAGTTCACCACGCTGCTCTCCTACGCCCACGACGCCGACATGTATGAGGCGTGGGCCAGGCTCGAGATCCTCGGGGCATTCGATCCGCCGCTGCGTCGCCATGCTGTCGGCGCCGTGTACCTCCGCGGCCAGGGCACGGGCGTGGTGCGCGGCGTCCACGGCCTCGAGACCCTGCAGCACGAGCTCGGAGACCTGGTGGTGGAGGCGCGCCTGCCCGTGGAGGGACAGCCACGGAGCGAGAGCTATGAGGGGGAGGGCTACGTGATCCTCCGCCACCACGACACCGAGGTGGTGGCGGCCGGGCTGCGCAGGGTGGTCGAGGTGGCGCGAGTCGAGCTCGGAGACGGCTGAGTGGCGCACACCGTGCTGATGATCTCGCCCGGGTATCCCGCGGAGATGCCGTTCTTCGTCCGAGGCCTCGCCGCCACCGGCGCTCGCGTGGTCGGGGTCGGCGACCAGCCTGCCGCCTCCCTTCCCTCGATGGCTCGCGAGCATCTCGCCGTCCACTGGCAGGTGCCCTCCTTCGCCGACGAGGACGGCGTCATCGCGGCCGTGCGGGAGCTCGCCGCGCGCGTGCGCATCGATCAGGTGGAGTCCCTGTGGGAGCCCACCATGGTGCTGGCGGCACGCCTGCGCGAGATGCTCGGCATTGCCGGGATGACTGTGGAGCAGACCATCCCATTTCGCGACAAGGAGGAGATGAAGAAGGTGGTCGACGCCGCCGGGATTCGCACCCCGCGACATCACACGGCCACCACCGCTCCGGGAATCCGCGAGGCCGCCGAGGCGATCGGCTTCCCCATCATCGTCAAGCCCATCGCCGGCGCCGGGTCGGCGCACACCTTTCGGGTCGATGCTGCGGCAGACCTGGAGGCGGTTCTGCCCGAGCTGCTCAACGTGCCGGAGGTGAGCGTCGAGGAGTTCGTCGACGGCGAGGAGTTCACCTTCGACACCATCTGCGCGGACGGAGAGGTGCTGTACGAGAACATCTCCTGGTACCGGCCGCGGCCGCTGATTGCCCGCTCCCTCGAGTGGATCAGCCCGATCACCCTGGCCCTCCGTGATCCCACCGTCGAGCACCTTGCGGCAGGCAGGGAGATGGGTCACAAGGTGGTGCGAGCCCTCGGCTTCCGCGACGGCTTCACCCACATGGAGTGGTACCGGAAGTCCGGCGGGGAGGTGGTGTTCGGCGAGATCGGGGCGCGACCACCGGGAGCGCGCACCGTCGACGTCATGAACTACACATGCGACAGTGACCTCTACGCGCGCTGGGCGGAGGCCGTGGTGCTGGGACGTTTCACCGAACCGGTGACGCGCAGCTACAACAGTGCAGCGGTGTGCAAGCGCGCCCAGGGACAGGGACGGATCACCGCCATCGAGGGCCTGGGACGGCTGCTCAGCGAGCTCGGTGAGTGGGTCACAGCTGTCGATCTTCTGCCCGTCGGCTCACCGCGGCGCGACTGGCACCAGACCCTGCTCTCCGACGGATGGGTGATGGTGCGTCACCCCGAGCTCGCCTCGTGCATCGACATCGCCGACCGGTTCGCCGTCGAGCTTCAGATCTCCGCCGGCTGAGCCTTCGGCGACTGCGTCACGGCGGCGGCACCGCGGGGCAGAGGCTGATCGCGGCGCAGCTCAGCGACCAGGCTGTCGACCACATCGCCGAGGCTGCCCCCGTCGGCAACGACCTCCCGCTGCCTGATGTAGCTCGGTCCGCGCTCGAGGATCGCCAGCGTGTCCTGGAGTTCACTGAAACACCCGAGGTGCTGTGCGATCGGGGTCAACTCCTCGACCAGCCCGGTGAGCGCGTCGCGGAGCGGGACTGTGGTGCCGTCGTCATCGACGATGATCGAGGCATCGATGCCGTGGCGGGCTGCTCGCCACTTGTTCTCACGCACCACCCAGGCCTTGGGGACGGGCAGGGTGTAGCCGCGGTCGAGGAGCATGTCGAAGCGATGGACCAGGCACTGGCTCAGTGCCGCCATCACGGCCACCTCTCGCAGCGTGGGAGTGCCGTCACAGATGCGCAGCTCCACGGTGCCGAAAACCGGATGGGGCCGGATGTCCCACCAGACCTCGCGGATGGTGGCGATGCTGTGAGCGGTGATGAGCGTGTCCATGAAACGCTCGAACTGGGCCCAGCCACTGAGCTGCCAGGGCGGCCCCGCGGTGGGCAGCCCCTCGAACACCTTGGACCGCATCGACGCCAGCCCGGTGTCATTGCCCATCCAGTAGGGGCTCGACGCGCTCAGCGCCAGGAAGTGCGGGATGTACGCCGTCAGAGCGTTGACCATGGCGATCGCCTTCTCACCGCTGCGCACTCCGACGTGGACGTGGATCCCGAAGATCTGCATCTGCCGTGCCGCCCACTGGGCCTCCTCGACCAGCCGCCGATAGCGGTCGTTGGGGGTGATCTCCTGGTACACGGGATTGCTGAAGGGATGCGTGCCCGCGCACATCAGGAGCAGACCGCGACTCGCGGTGTACTCGGTCACCTCGTCGAGCGTGGCGGTGAGGTCGGCGCGCGCCTCGGCGACGTTCTTGCAGATGCCGGTGATGATCTCGATCGTCGATTGCAGGAGCTC
>DAIUFS010000042.1:0-17495 GCA_036844485.1 Candidatus Dormiibacterota bacterium
CATGTCGATCGTGGCCGGCATGGACGACGACAGCATCGCCACGCCCGGTGGTCCAGCGCTTAGCGCGATTGGACACCGGCCGGTCCTTCTACACCCCCTAATACAGAGCCTGCAGCCCCGTCCGGGGCAGACGTTCATCGACGGCACCCTGGGTGCCGGCGGCTACGTCGCCGCGTTCCTGGAGCGCGTCAGTCCCGGCGGGCGCATCCTTGCCATCGACCGCGATCCGGCGGCGGTGGCGGTCGCCCGGCGGCGCTTTGCGGCTGACGGCGGCGTCATCGTCGAGCACGGCGATTTCGCCGAGATGGAGTCGATCGCCGCCAAGCACGGCATCGGCGTCGGCTCCGTCGACGGTGTCACCCTCGACCTCGGCATCTCGTCGGTGCAGCTCGACGACCCCACGCGCGGATTCAGCTTCCGTCACGACTCACCGCTCGATATGCGCATCGATCCCGGCGAAGGGCAATCGGCGGCCGACATCGTCAACGACTGGTCCGAGGCGGACCTGACGGCCCTGATCCGCACCTACGGAGACGAGCGCTTCGCGCGCATCATCGCCGCCGCGGTGGCGCGCCGCCGCTCCGAGCAGCCGGTCACCACCACCACACAGCTGCGCGAGATCGTGGAGCGCACCATCCCGCGGCGCTTCTGGCCGAAGCGCATCCATCCCGCGACGCGCACCTTCCAAGCGCTGCGCATCGAGGTGAACCACGAGCTGGAGAGCCTCAACTCGGGACTGCAGGCCGCAATTCACATCCTCCGGCCCGGTGGGCGTCTTGGGGTTGTCTCCTTCCACTCTCTCGAGGACACCATTGTCAAGAACGCACTCCACGTCTCAGCACAGAACTGTCTATGTCCGCCCCAACAGACCCACTGCACCTGCGCTCACCGGGCCTCTCTTCTCCTCCTCAGCCGCAAGGCGATCAAGCCCGACGCCGCTGAGCTCGCGGCCAACCCGCGAGCCCGCTCCGCCCGGCTCCGTGTCGCCGAGAGGCTCGACGACGGGCGCTGACCGCGCCGGCAGTCGAATCCCCGATCCCGTCGCGTCCGTTCCACCATCACGCCCCCGCCCACACGGAGATCCGGGCTTTGCCCAGAACGTCACGTCCCCAACTCCCCGCCGATGACCTCGCTCGTGTTCCGCTCGACGAAACACCTGCGCGTCGCACCCGGCTTCGTCGCGGCGGTCCGCGCACGCCATTGCCCCTGCTGCCGCTGATCGCGGCGCTTGCCGGCGTGGGGCTCGCCTACGTGAGCCAGAGCGCGCATGCCACCCAGGCGACGTACCAGGCATCCGCCCTGTCGGACCAGAACCTTCAGCTCCGCACCCAGGACTCCCAGCTGGGCGACGACCTGGCACGCCTGGAGAGCGCGGAGCGAATCGTCGCCGCGGCGCAGCAGCTCGGCATGCGTCCCGCGGGGCATTGGTCCTACGTGGACGCGCAACTGAAGCCGGTCATCAGCGTCCCCGCGCCGCTGCTGGCCGCGCAACCCGCCTCCGGTGACCCGCTGCAGCAGTTCGTGGCGGTGATCGGCGGCGCCTTCGGCGTTCACGGCAGCGCGGGCGCCACTCCGTGAGCCGGCGTCGCGACGACGTCCGGTCGTCGCGGGTGCGTGGCTGGTTCGTCGCCGATGCTCCCGACTTCCGCCACCGCGGCACCTGGCTGGCGCTCGCCTTCGCCGCCATGGCGATGACCCTGTGCGCCAGGCTGGTCGACGTGCAGGTGCTGCAGCACGCCACGCTCGCCGCCCGGGCTGCGGAGCTGCACCAGAAGTCGGTGACCATCTCCGCGACGCGGGGGCGGATTCTCGACAGCACCGGCCGGGTGCTGGTCAGCAACCGCACCGTGTACGACGTCTACGCCGACCCCGGCCTGATCCCCGTGTCGACGCGCGCCGACGTGGCCCGCCAGCTCGCCCCGGTGCTGTCTCTGGACACCACGTCCGTGCTCGCGCTGATCTCGGAACCGACCCGTTTCGTCTATCTCGCCAAGTCGGTGTCGCAGCAGGTCAGCGACCAGCTCACCAACCTCAATCTCTCCGGGATCGTCGTCGAGCCGGCTCAACAGCGCGTGTACGAGCCGTCGCCGGTCGCCGGAACATCGTTCGCGGCCAACCTACTCGGCTATGTCGACCACGACGGCAATGGCCAGTACGGGCTCGAGGCGTATTACAACGCCGTACTGCACGGCACCGACGGACACCAGTCGACGGTCCGTGACGTGACCGGCAACTCGATCACCCTCAGCAACGACCCTCAATCGAACGCGCGCGACGGCCAGGACCTGCAGCTGGGCCTCGACTCGGAGGTGCAGTACTGGGCCGAGCAGGCGATCGCGCAGGGCGTCGCCAAAGCACAGGCAGCGTCAGGGACGCTGATCATGATGGACACCAAGACGGGCGCCATCCGCGCCTGGGCGCAGGCACCGACATACAACGCCAATGCCTACTGGAACGCCCCGATCGCAGACTTCCGCGACCTGGCGGTGGCCAACCTCTACGAGCCCGGCTCGGTGCAGAAGGTGGTGACGTTCGCAGGCGGGCTCAACACCAATGCGATCACCCCGGGGTACACCTTCAAAGAAGGCCCGACCACCATCGACGGCGCCACCATCCGGGACTGGGACGGCCGCGCGCACGGTACCATCACGATGCAGACGGTCCTCGACGACTCCTTGAACAACGGAGCCATCAAGGTGGGGCAGTTGATGGGCGCGAACGCCTTCTACAGCAACATGCTGGGCATGGGCATGGGCGCACCGACCGGCGTCGACCTCGCCGGCGAGCAGAACATTCCCCTGCCGGCGCAGAGTCAATGGACCAGTCTCGACCTCGCCGAGGCCGCCTTCGGACAGCGCGTCCAGGTCACCCCGATCGAGGAGCTGGCGGCCATCAACGCCGTCGCCAACGGGGGAGTGTGGGTGCAGCCGCACGCGGTGGAGGCGGTCATCGACCCCGCCACCGGGAAGTCGGCGGCGGTGGTGCCCACCACACGACGGGTCATCTCCGCGGCCGCGGCTGCCACCCTGGCACAGATGATGACCGGCGTGGTCGAGGATCGCGGAGCCGAGGGGTCGGAGGCGCGCATCCCCGCGTTCAAGGGTGAGGTCGCCGGCAAGACGGGCACGGCCAGCGTGGCCACCAACGGTCAGTACGGCAGCGATGTCGTCGTCTCGTTCGCGGGCTTCCTCCCCGCCAAGAACCCCCAGTTCACAATGCTTGTGGTGCTCAACTATCCGCACGAGGGATACGTGGTGCGCTTCGGTGCGACGCTGGCCGCGCCGGTCTGGAAGCAGGTCGCCAAGGTGGCCATCGACCAGTGGCGGATCACTCCATGAAACACGCTGCGGTGGTCCTGGTGCTCGCGTTCGGCGCCGGCATGGCGCTGTATCCGTGGCTCACCACCCAGCTCGCGCGCAGCGGCGCCGGCCAGCGCGTGCAGACCTACAACCCCTCCTCGCACATGGTCAAGATGGGCACCCCGACGATGGGCGGCGTCCTCTTCTGCGCCATCGCCGTGCTCGCCTGGCTGGCGTTCGACCGCAGCCGCGTCGGCTTTGTGGCGGTGTTCGCACTGGGCGCCGGCGCCGCGGTCGGTCTGCTCGACGACCGTGACAACATCCGGGGCAGGGGGGTGCTCGGCCTCGGCGCCTCCCAGAAGATCGCCTTCCAGGCTTTCGTCGGCCTGCTCGTCGGCATCGGGCTCGACGTCGCCGGCGCCACCCGCCAGTTGGTTCCCGGCCTGGGCGCGCCCGACCTCCACGGCGCCGGCATCGTCCTGGTGAGCATCCTCGCCGTGATCGCCGTGAGCAACGCGGTCAACCTCACCGACGGTGTCGACGGGCTTGCCGCCAGCTGTTCAGCGATCGTGTTCGCCGGCCTGCTGGCGGTGGCGGTGCACCAGCATGCGCTGCCCGTGGTCATCGTCACCGCCGCGCTTGTCGGCGGCCTGGCGGCGTTCCTGGTGTTCAACTGGTTTCCGGCGCGTCTCTTCATGGGGGACACGGGCTCGCTGGCGCTGGGCTGCGCGCTGGTGGCCACGGCTGCCGAGGTCCACCTGCTTTGGCTGCTGCCACTCATGGGCATCGTCTTTGTCGCGGAGACCCTCAGCGTGATCATCAACGTCACGGCGATACGCCGTTTCCACCGCCGGATCCTGCGCGCCAGCCCGCTGCACCACCACTTCGAGGAGCTCGGCCTTCGTGAGCGGCGGCTGGTCTCCTGCTTCGCCGCGGTCGCGGCCGTCGGCACCCTGTTGACGGTGCTGTACGCCCGCTCGCACGGGGTGCCGGGGTGAGCGGACGCGCCGTCGTCATCGGGCTGGGCCGCAGTGGGATCGCCTGCGCGCGCGTGCTCGCCGCAGACGGCTACGACGTTCTCGCCGTCGATCGCCGCGACGACCAGCGGCTGCGCGACGCGGTGTCGCGTCTTCCCAGCGGCGTCCAGGTTCAGCTGGGCGGCTATGAGCCGGACGTGGTGCGCGATGCCGCCCTGGTCTGCCCATCGCCGGGCGTGCCCTGGAACGCTCCGGAACTGGATCTGGCACGCGGCCTCGGCATCCCCGTGCGCAGTGAGATGGCGCTGGTGTTCGAACGCTGCCGCGGGCGCATCGTCGGCATCACCGGCACCAACGGCAAGACCACCACCACCAGTCTGTGCGCCGCTGTCATCGGGCGCGACGGGCGGCGCGTGCATCTCGGTGGCAACATCGGCGACACCATCCTCGATCGCCTCGACACTGTGGGCAGCGGCGACTGGGTGGTTCTCGAGCTGTCCTCATTCCAGCTGGAGTCCGTCGAGAATCCCGCCTGCGAGATCGCCGCCGTTCTCAACATCAGTCCCGACCATCTCGACCGCCACGGCAGCATGCCGGCGTACATCGCCACCAAGCAGCGCGTGGTGGAGCACGCGCGGTCGTGCACCGTGCTGGGATGGGATGACCCGGTGACACGCGCCATGGCGGCGTCCAGCACCGCGCCGGTCCGCTTCTTCGGAGCCGGTCTGCGCGATGAGGACGGCGCCACCGTCAAGGGCGATGACGTCGTCGTCATCGAGGCCGGCACCGTGATGCCCGTGCTGCCGGTGGCCGACATCCCCCTCTTCGGCGCCCACAACGTCCTCAACGTGCTCGCGGTCACCGCCATCGGGCGGGCCGCGGGCGTGACGCCCACCGACATCGCCGCCGCGGTCCGCGAGTTCTCCGCGGTGCCGCACCGCCTCGAGATCGTCCTGGAGAGTGATGGCATCCTCTGGATCAACGACAGCAAGGCGACCAACGTGGACGCCGCTTCGCGAGCGCTCGAGTCCTTCGACCGTCCCGTCATCTGGATCGGAGGCGGCTACAGCAAAGGAGTGGCGGCCACCGAGCTGGCCGCGGCGGTGGCGGAGCACGCCCGCTTCGCCATCCTCACCGGGGACACCGCCGCCGAGCTGGACGCCGCTCTCGCCGAGCGCGGCTACACCCACCGGACCGTGGTCCCCGATCAGGAGTCGGCGGTCACTGCCGCTGCATTGCGTGCCATGCCGGGTGACGTCGTGCTGCTGGCTCCCGGGTACGCCAGCTTCGACCAGTTCGGCAGCTTCGAGGAGCGGGGCGCCGCCTTCGCGGCGTCGGTGCGGGCGCTCGTCACCGGTGGCACCACCTGATGGCTGCGCGCACCCGTCCGGCCGGCATTCCCGCGCTCCGTCTGCGCGAGACCCTCACGGGTGGTCGCACGCTGAGCCTCGGCGGTGTCGACGGGTGGCTGCTCACCGACATCGCCGCGCTCTGCGCCTTCGGGCTGGTGATGGTCTACAGCGCCAGCGAGGCGCTCGGCTTTCTCTGGTTCGAGAACGCCAACTACTTCTTCGAGAGACAGCTGGTCGGCATGGGGCTCGGTGTGGTCGCGCTGGTCATCCTGGCGCGCACTGATTACCACCGCCTGCGCCGTGTGGCTCCGGTGCTGGCTCTCTGCCTGCTCGGCCTGCTGGTGCTGGTGCTGCTGCCGCACTTCGGCACGGCGGCGAACGGCGCCCGGCGCTGGTTCACCGTCGGACCCCTGTCCGTACAGCCCTCGGCGATCGCCATTCTCGTCTCGGTGCTCTTCTTCTCGAAGTGGCTGGTGGATCGCGCGCCGGCGATCCGCACGGTTCGCGGAGTGCGCGACTACGGGCTGCTCGTGGGAGTGCTGCTCGGCCTCGTGCTTCTCGAGCGCGACCTGGGCAGCAGCATCATCATCGCCGGCACCGCCCTGGTGCTGCTGGCGCTCGGTGGCGTTCGCAAGCGACACCTGCTCGCACTCTTCGGTGTGGTCATGATCGGCGGCTACCTGCTGGTCACGCTGGTGGCATACCGATCCAACCGCCTGACCACCTTCACGCACCCGTGCGACGACCCGCTCAACACCGGTTTCCAGGCGTGCCAGGCCCTCTACGCTCTCGGCAGTGGCGGGCTCGGTGGAGTTGGCCTGGGCAATTCCGTGCAGAAGTACCAGTGGTTGCCGGAGGCGCACACCGATTTCATCTTCGCCATCATCGGTGAGGAGCTTGGCCTGATTGGAACTGTTTGCGTGATCCTGGCGTTCACACTCCTGCTGTGGCGTGGAGTGCGGGCGTCGCTACGCGCGCCCGACTCCTATGGAGCACTCGTCGCGGGAGGGATCACTGCGTGGATCGGCATCCAAGCGTTCGTCAACATCGGGGCCGTCACCGGTGTGATTCCCACCACCGGCATCCCGCTGCCGTTCATCAGCTACGGTGGCACGTCGCTGGCGATGACGCTCGCGGGAGTCGGCATCCTCTGCAACGTGTCGGCTCAGGGCCGCAGACAGGGAGTGACACTGCGTGCGCACGTTGATCGCCGGCGGCGGGACGGGTGGCCATCTGACACCGGTGCTCGCGCTGGCCCAGGAGCTGCGCCGCGCTGATCCGGGTGGCGATGTGCTGGTGGTCGGCCGCCGCGGTGGCGTCGCCGAAGGCCTTGTCACTGCGGCGGGATTCCGGCTGAAGACGCTGCGGGTGTCGGGCCTGGACGCCGGCAGCCCGATCAGCGTGATTCGCTTCGCGGCGCAGCTGCCGCTGGCGGTGCGCACCGCTCGCCGGATCATCCGTCGGTTCGGCGCTGACGTCGTGGTCGGCGGCGCCGGGTACGTGAGCGTGCCGGTGGTGCTGGCGGCGCGGTCGCTGCGGATCCCGGTCGCGCTCCTCGAGCAGA
Organism: Candidatus Dormiibacterota bacterium; assembly: GCA_036844485.1. Taxonomy (GTDB): domain Bacteria; phylum Chloroflexota; class Dormibacteria; order Aeolococcales; family Aeolococcaceae; genus Aeolococcus. The sequence continues at coordinate 7,193 of DAIUFS010000042.1, forward strand.
ATGCGGTCCCGGGGCGGGCCACCCGCCTGCTCGCCCGGCGCGACACCCTGGTCGCCACCGCCTTCGCCCAGACAGCCGCGCATCTCCCCCGCGCCCGGGTGGTGGACGTCGGCAACCCGATTCGCGCCGAGGTGCTGGCCACGCCGCTGCGCGTCCTCGGCGAGCACTGCGAGCACCTCCTGGTCATGGGCGGATCCCAGGGCGCGCGGCGGATCAACCAGGCGGTCGCGGGGTGCGTGGAAACCCTGCTCGGGCAGCACCCCGGCCTGCGTATCACCCACCAGACCGGTGCTCTCGACGCTGAGGAGATGGAGGCGGCCCGAGCCGCGCTCGCCCCCGGTCTGCGCCAGCGCTGGGACCAGACTCCGTTCATCAGCGACGTCGGCCAGGCCATCGTCGCCGCCGACCTGGTGCTGATGAGGGCCGGGGGCTCGTCGCTGGCCGAGTGCTCCGCCCTGGGGCGGCCCATGATCCTGGTTCCCTACCCGCACGCCGGCGATCATCAGCGCTTCAACGCCGCCCCCTACGTGCAGGCAGGGGCCGCCCGGCTCATCCCCGACGACGAATGCGAGCCGGAGCGGGTGGCGAGCGAGGTGACGGCGCTGCTCGAGGAACCCTCAGCCTGGCGGCGCATCGCCGAGGCCAGCAGCCGTCTGGGCCGGCGCGATGCGGCCTCCCGGATCGTGGCCCTGCTCGGCGAGTTGACGGGCCATGCGGCGAAAATCCCGGGGTGACCGGTCACGTGCACTTCCTAGGCATCTGCGGCTACGCCGTCAGCGGCGCAGCGCTGGTCGCGCGCGAGCAGGGCTGGCGGGTGTCCGGCTCCGACGACGAGGCGTACTCGCCGACGACCGACATCCTCACGGCGGCCGGCATCGACTGGGTGGACGGCAGCGACCCCGCCAACCTGGATCGCTGGGGTGTCCCCGACCTGGTGGTGGTGGGCAACCAGACCCGGATGACCAACCCGGAGTGGCTGGCGGCGCGCGACCGCGGCCTGCCGACGCGCAGCGAGATCGAGTTCTACCTGCAGCTGACCGCCGATCGCCGCCGGATCGCGGTGTGCGGAACGCACGGGAAGACCACCACCGCGGCCCTGCTCGCGCACATGCTCGCCAGCTCCGGCCTGGACCCCGGGTACCGCCTCGGCTCGACCTCGCTCGACCTCGGCGGGAGCGCCCGGCTGGGGACAGGTCCCTTCGTGTTCGAGGGCGACGAGTACACAACGGCGCCCTGGGACCCCCGGCCCAAGTTCCTCCACATCCGGCCGGTGGCAGCGTGCGTCACGCGCCTTGAGCTCGATCACCCCGACATCTATCCCACCCTCGACGCCTACCGCGCGCCGTTCGTGGAGCTGGCGCGGTCGATGCCGCCCGACGGGCTCCTCGTGCTCTGTGCCGACGACCCCGAGTGCGCCGCCCTCGCCGCCCACGCCCCCTGCCGGGTGGTCACATATGGGTGCGCCGAGAGCGCGGACTGGCGGGTGCAGCTCGGCGACGACAACGGCGTGAGCCAGCGTTTCAGCGTGGTTCGCGACGGTGAGATCGACGAGGTGACCCTCACCTTCCCGGGCAGGCACAGCGCGCTCAACGCCACGGCGGCGCTGGTGCTGGCCGAGGACGCCGGCGCGCCGCTGCCGCGGTGCATCGAGGCATGCGCAGACTTCCGCGGGCCGGCCCGGCGGTTCGAGGTGGTCGGCGAGGTGGCTGGGATCACCGTGGTCGATGACTACGCCCATCATCCGACCGAGGTGGAGGTGACGATCGCGGGCGCGCGGCAGCGCTACGCCGGCCGCCGCCTCATCGCCATCCACACTCCACACACCTACTCGCGCACTCGCACCCTTCTCGAGGACTACGCGCACAGCTTCACCGGGGCCGACGTGGTGGTGCTGGGCCCGATCGAGATGGCCAGGGAGCGCGGCATGGCGGCGACGGTGAGCAGCCACGACGTCGCCGCTCGCGTCGGGGACGCCGTGCCGGTGCACGTCGTGGGGTCGTCTTCCGAGGCGATCGAGCTGCTCGCCGGCATCGCCCGTCCCGGGGACGTGGTGCTGGTCCTGTCGCTGGGCGGGTTCGACAAGATCGCCCTCCGGTTGGTGGCCGCGCTGGAGGCATCCGGTGTCCGCTGAATGGCTGGAGCGGTGGCCGGGCATCCGTCGCCACGAGCCGCTGTCGCGGCACAGCCAGTTCGGCATCGGCGGCCCCGCCGACCTCTTTCTGCGCATCGACGATCTCGCCTCGGTCCCCGAGCTGATCGGCCGCTGCGCGGAGAACGGTGTGGGGGTGACCGTGCTGGGCGCGGGCAGCAACGCCCTGATCCTGGACGGCGGTGTACGCGGCCTGGCGCTGCGCATCGCGGATCGGGAGCTGACAGTTGGGGACGGCGAGGTCACCCTCGCCGCCGGGACCATGCTGCCTCGCGCGGCTCTCGATCTCGCCGCCGGCGGGGTGGGCGGCATGGAGTGGGGGATCGGCGTGCCGGGCAGTTGCGGGGCATCCATCTGGGGGAACGCGGGAGCGTTCGGCGGCGAGGTGGCGGCCAGCCTGATCAGCTGCCAGGTGGCCGCTCCCGACGGCACGACGCGGTGGATGACGGCAGCCGAATGCGCCTTCGACTACAGGGAGTCCCGCTTCAAGAATGAGCTGCGCGGCCACGTCGTCCTGCGTGGCCGCTTCGCGGTGACGCCCGACGAGGTCGCGGCGGTGCGACAGCGCACCGACGCCGTCCAGGCGGAGCGCAAGCGCACCCAACCCTACGGGGTGCGCAGCCTGGGGAGCACCTTCAAGAACCCACCCGGCGACTTCGCGGGGCGCCTCATCGAGGCCGCCGGCCTGGGCGGACGCAGCCACGGCGGCGCGCAGATCTCGCCCAAGCACGCCAACTTCGTCCTCAACATCGACCACGCCACCGCCGCTGACGTTCTCGCCCTCGTCGACATCGCTCGCGACGAGGTCGCCTCCCGCTTCGACGTGGTGCTGGAGCGCGAGATCGTGCTGCTCGGCGAGCCCGTGGTGGTGAGCGCGGCGGCGCGGGGCACGTCATGAGCACCGTCGCGGCCATCTTTGGCAGCCGCTCCGTCGAGCACGAGGTGTCGGTGATCACCGCCCATCAGGCCATGGCGGCGCTCTCCGCTGGGCACCGCGCGGTGCCCGTGTACATCGCCAAGGACGGCCGCTGGTACACCGGCGATCCCCTCACCCAGCTGGATCGGTTCAGCGATGTCGACGGCCTCCTCGCCGCCTCCACCATGGTCACGCCGGTCATCGATCCGGCGCGACCGGGCCTCACGCTGCTGCCCGCCGGCGCCTCCCGCCGCGGACTTCTTGGACGCGGGACCGCCGAGCCGACGCACATCGATGTGGCCATGCCGCTGGTGCACGGCAGCCTCGGCGAAGACGGCAGCCTGCAGGGACTGCTCGAGATGGCCGCGGTTCCGTACACCGGCAGCGGAGTCGCGGCCTCGGCGCTGTGCATGGACAAACGGCTGGCCAAGACCGTGCTGCGAGCCGCGGATCTGCCCGTCCTCGACGACGTCGTCATCGAACGGGAGCGCTGGCGCGCCGACCCCGACCTGGCCGTGCGAGCTGCGGAGGCTCTGGCGCCCTACCCTCTGTTCGTCAAGCCGGTCAGCCTGGGATCGAGCATCGGCGTGTCCCGGGCCACCACCTCCGCCGGGCTTCGTGACGCCCTCGAGGTGGCTCTCACGTACGACCATCGCTGCCTTGTCGAGGCCGCCCAGGAGACCATCGTCGAGATCAACTGTGCTGTGCTCGGTGACGGCGGTGATGCGCGCACCTCGCTCCTCGAGCAGCCGATCAGCAGCGGCCTGCTCAGCTACGACGACAAGTACCGCGCCGGCGCCGGCAAATCGCAGGGCAAGTCGGCGGGGATGAAGGGGGCACGGCGGATCATCCCGGCCCCGCTCGACGAGGAGCTCGCCGCGCGCGTCCGCGCCGCCGCCCAGGCAGCCTTCGCGGCGGTGGGGGCGTCCGGCGTCGCCCGCGTCGACTTCATGGTCGATGCCGCCGCGCAGCGCTTGCTGGTCAACGAGGTCAATCCCATCCCCGGTTCGCTGTCCTTCTATCTCTTCGAGCCGGACGGTCTGTCCTTCACCGCGCTGCTCGACGAGTTGATCGAGATCGCGCTGCGGCGCCACGCGCAGCGCGCCGGCAGCACGCTGGTGTTCGATCGCTGGATGCTCGGCGGCTCAGGCGCCAAGACCACGCGGTGATGGCCGCGACCGCGGAGGAGCCGGCCGCCGCGGTGCTCGACACGGGCAGCGGGCCGGCGCTGCTCCTTCTCCACGGCTGGGGGGCGCGCAAAGAGTTGATGGCCCCCATCGCCGAGCGACTGCAGGGATTCCGCACCATTGTCCCTGACCTGCCCGGCTTCGGCGCCACCCCAGCTCCGCCGCAGGCCTGGGGCGTCGGAGAGTACGCCGCCTGGGTGATCGCCCTGCTCGATCGACTGGGTGTCGAGCGCGCTCACATCGTCGGGCACTCCAACGGCGGCCGGGTGGCCATCGCGCTGGCGGCAGCCCACCCCGCCAGGGTCGGCCGCCTGGTGCTCACCGACAGCGCCGGGATCCGGCCGCGCCACGGCCTCGTGTCTCGCTGGCGGGTGGCCACGTTCAAGCTGGTGCGCGCGGTCTCGCGCTGGTCGTGGCTCCCCCGGGCGCTGCGAGACGAGGCCGCGCGCCGTGCCGCGCTGCGGGGCAGCGAGGACTACCGTGCCGCCTCCGGAACCGTGCGGGCCAGCATGGTGCGCCTGGTCAACGCGGACCTGCGCCCCGAGCTCTCCCGGCTGACCGTGTCGACCCTGCTGATCTGGGGCGGCAAGGACCAGGAGACCCCGCTCCGCGACGGCCGCCTCATGGAACGGCTCATCCCCGACAGTGGCCTGGTGGTCTTCGATGGCTGCGGTCATTTCGCGTATGCCGAGGAACCGGACCGTTTCTGCCGCATCGTCGACGTCTTCTTGCGCGGCGAGACACAGTGATCGACGCGCTCGCGGGCGCGCTCGCCGGCCTGGCGGCCGTCGCCTGGCTGGCGCTGTTGGCCCGGATCACGTTGGTGGCCGCGCGGATGTACCAGATCGAGGAGTACCAGGCTGCGCGGCTCGTCGATTGGGGATCGGGACGCCGCTGGCTGCTCCATCGCAGCGTGCTCATCGCCGCCGCCCCCATCGCGGTCATGACGGTCGTCGCGCTCATCACGGGGGGTGGGCCGGGCGTGCGCGCGCTGGTGGCCGGCGCATGGATCGCCGGGGTGGGCGTGGCTCACCTGAGCTGGCGCTGGCTGCCTCCCAAGAAGGAGCTGGTGTTCACTCCCCGTCTGCGCCGCCTGCTCGCCACCGCCGCGCTGGCCGCGGCCCTGCTCGCCGCAGGGGTGGCGCTGCTGCTGGCCATCGGACCCCTCTGGCTCGGCGCTCTGCTGGCCACCGCCCTGTCCGTCGGGCTCACCGCGTTGAGCATGGCACTGCCGGTGGTCGCCAACACCCTCAACGCACCCGTCGAGGCGGCGGTGCGGCGCGGGTTCCTGCGGCGTGCGCGAGAGCGGATGGAGCGCTTCCACCCGCTGGTCATCGCGGTGGCGGGAAGCTATGGCAAGACGTCGACCAAGCACATCCTGGCGCACATGCTCGAACAGTACGGGCCCACCCTGGCGACTCCCAAGAGCTTCAACACCCTGATGGGCGTGTGCCGCACCGTCAACGACCTCCTCGAGGAGCATCACCGCACCTTCATCGTCGAGATGGACGCCTATGACGTCGGAGAGATCGCCTCGATCTGCGCGCTGGTGCGCCCGCGCCACGCGCTGGTCACGTCCGTCGGACCCCAGCACCTCGAGCGCTTCGGCACCATCGATCGCATCGCCGATGCGCTCTACGAGAGCATCGAGGCGCTCGGCGAGGATGGATTCGCCGTGGTGTACGCGGGCGACGACGCGACGGCGGCGCTGGCCGCCCGGGCGCAGGCCACGGGACACGAAGTGATCCGCTACGGCATCGACGGCGCGGCGGGCGAGCTCGACGTTGTGGCCGAGAATGTCCGGATCACGGGACGGGGATCACAGTTCACTTGGCGATGGCCCGCCGCGGGGCTGCGGCACGATCTCGAGGTCCCACTGCTGGGGCGCCACCAGGTGCTCAACGTCAGCGCCGCGCTGGCGGCGGTGCACCGGCTCGGCCTGCCGCTGGCGGCGGCGCTCGGCGCTGTCGCATCGCTGCGGCCGGTCGACCACCGGCTCCAGCCGGTGCCCACCGGCAACGCCATCACCGTCATCGACGACTCCTACAACGCCAACCCCGTGGGGGTCCACAACGGGCTCGAGGTGCTGTCGCAGCTGGAGGCGAGATCGCGCATCCTGGTCACTCCCGGGCTGGTGGAGCTCGGCGCCGTCGAGGACGAGGAGAATCGCCGCTATGGTGAGCACGCCGCCCGCGTCTGCGACCACGTCATCGTCATGGATGCGCGCCCGGCGCGCGCCCTGCGCGAGGGCCTGCGAGCGGGGGGCATGCCCGACGACCGCGTTCACGTGGTGCGCTCGCTCGCAGAGGCCACGGAGATGATCGGTCGCATCGCGGGCGCCGGCGACGCCGTGCTGTTCGCCAACGATCTTCCCGACACGTACCTCGGCGCCGCTTGACCTCGCGCGGACCGCGCGCAAAGCCGTCGCGGCGCTTCGATCGGTCCCATACTGTGCGCACCGGCGCGCTGCCCGAACGTCCCTGCTCACGTCCTCCACACGATGCCACTGAAACTCAACGAGCGCCCTCCCACCAGCCCTGTGCTCGACGACGCCGGCACGCGCCGCGCGCACATCCGTGCCGTCGCCGCGGGTCTGGTGGACGGACCGCGCATGGGGCGGCGCTTTCACGTGCCTGCCGGTGTCGCCCTGCAGCCGTCGCCTCGCCGCCGTCATCACGGAGGCGGCCGCCGGCCGCTCGCCGTCGAGCGCCGGCGCGGGCCGATGGTGCGCCGTGTGGTGGGCGCCGCCCTGCTTCTTGCCCAGGCCGGCGTTCTGGCGGCGCTGCTGACGGCTCCCGCCTTCCGCGTCCACAGCGTGGACGTCACCGGTGACCACCTCCTCAGCCGCGGCGCCGTCCTGGCTGCGGCGCGGGTGCCCCAGGCCAGCCTGTTCACCGTGGACGGCGACGCCATCCGGACGCGCCTTGCCTCGCTCCCTTGGGTGCGGTCGGCAACTGTCAGCACTCGCCTGCCCTCGACAGTCGAGATCGCAGTCACCGAATGGCAACCGGATCTGCTCCTCCGTCATGGCAGCGACACCACGTTCGTCGCCGCCAACGGGGCCACGCTTGGCTTCACGCAGTCGACAGCGTCCGCGGACAGGGGCGTGCCACTGCTTCTCGACTACCGCGCCGGAGCCCAGCGACCGCTGCTGAATGGCTTCGCCGACCTCCTCGCCAGGGCGGCACAGCGGTGGACGTCCGCCTACGGCTGCACTCTCGACGCGTTCGTGCTGAGCAGTGGCGGCATCCTGTCGGCGTGGTGCACCAGCGGCTGGCAGGCGATCTTCGGGGCGGTGGACAGCGATGAGGCGCTGGCGGCGATCCCGCAGCAGCTGGCGGTGCTCGCCGCTGTGCGAGCTCGGCTCGACTTCGCGCGCCCGGCCTTCGGGTACGTCGACCTCGAGAACCCCGCCACGCCGACCGTCGGCGGCCACCCCGGCGAGCCCGTCTCGCTGCGCAGCGACGTCGCCGCAAGCACGGTGCCGTCCTCCCCCCCGTCGATGAGCCTTGCTCCGGCGACGCTCCCATCACTCTCCGCGACGCCCTCGCCGACACCGACCCCGCGCCCCTCGCCGAGCCCGATCGTCTTCACTATCCCGCCGCCGAGCCCGCCGGGACCGGGGCGGTAGCCTGCGGCTCAGCCCACCTCCCACGGGCGCGCGATGCGCAGCGCGGTGAGGATGGCGCGAGTCGCCGGTGAGCGGTTGAGGGTGATGAAGTGGACGCCGGGAGCTCCCGCGCGCAGCAGCTCGCTGCACTGCAGCGTCGCCCAGGCGACGCCCAGCTGGAGCACCGCGGGGGGATCGTCGCTGCGCGTCTCCAGGGCCGCGCGCAGCGCCCCCGGGATGGTCGCGCCGATCTTGGCGGTGAAGCGGTAGACCTGGTCGACGTTGGTGATCGGCATGATCCCGGGGACGATGGGCACCTCGATGCCCGCGGCTCGCGCCCGCGCCACGAAGTCGAAATAGCGGCTGTTGTCGAAGAACAGCTGGGTGATCAGGAAGCTGGCGCCCGCCTCCACCTTCTGACATGCCGCTCTGACGTCGTCCTCCAGGCTGGCGGACTCGACGTGCTTCTCGGGGGAGCAGGCGGCTCCGACACAGACGTCGGCGTTGTCGTGAACCAGGCGCACCAGCTCACTGCCGTAGCGCAGGCCTCCCTGGTGCGGCACGAACGCCCCCTCGCCGTTGGGCGGATCGCCGCGCAGCGCGAGCACGTTGTCGATCCCCACCTCCCGGTAACGCCGGATCTCGCCGAGGAGATCCTCGACGCTCGAGTCCCGGCAGGTGAGGTGGGCCATGGGCAGCAACCCGGTCTCCCGGCCGATGCGTTCCACCAGAGCGACGGTGCGGTCGTCGCGCCGGCTGCCGCCCGCCCCGTGGGTGACGGAGACGAAGGCCGGAGCCAGGTCGCTGAGCGCCGCGATGGTGGCGAACAGCCGGGCGGCGCCCTCGTCGTCGCGGGGCGGGAAGAACTCGAAGGAGAAGAGCGGGTCGCCTCGCGCGAAGAGGCTGTCGATGCGCATGGCTGATGATGGTGACGGACACCCTCGGTTCGGCGCCACCATGATGCTACCGTTGGCTGCCGTGCTCGCAGTTCGCGCCGCCCGCTTCGGCGGCGACGACCCGCTCGGCAACCTCGAGGTCACCGAGGTCGCCGATCCCGTCCCCGCCGCCGGCGAGGCGCTGATCAGGGTGGGAGCCGCCTCTCTCAACCACCATGACCTCTGGACCCTGCGGGGGATCGGCTCGCGACCGCTGACCGAGCCCCAGGTGCTCGGCTGCGACGCCGCCGGCACCGTGCTGGGCTACGGCGACGCAGACGTTCCCGAGGGCGCTCCCGCCATCGGCGCCGCCGTGGTCGTGCACAGCGTCATGACCTGTGGCCACTGTCCTGCCTGCCTGTCCTTTGACGAGCTCCACTGCCCGCGGGTGGGGCTGCTCAGCGAGCCGCCCTACCCGGGAACTCTGGCGGAGCGCCTGGCCGTCCCCGTCGCCAACGTCCTGGCGCTGCCCGATGGCGTGGACCTGGTCACCGCCGCATGTCTGCCGACGGCCTACCTCACCGCCTACCGGATGCTCTTCGTGAGGGCGGCGCTGCGCCCGGGGCAGCGGGTGCTCGTCCACGGCGCCACCGGCGGGGTGGCCAGCGCAGCCATCCTCCTGGGCGGAGCCGCCGGCCTCACCGTGTTCGCCACCTCTCGCGAGCAGACCAAGCGCGACGTGGCGATCGAGCTCGGGGCGGCGGCGGCGGTCGCCACCGACCGCGATGCCCTCAAGCAGGTCATCGCCGCCAGCCAGGGAGGAGTGGACGCCGTGCTCGACACAGTGGGAGAGGCCACCTGGGACTTCTCTCTGCGCGCCGTCAGGCCCGGCGGCACGGTGGTGGTGTCGGGGGCCACCAGCGGCCCCAACCCGCCGGCGCAGCTCAACCGTGTCTTCTGGCGCCAGCTCACCATCGCGGGGAGCACGATGGGCACGCGCGAGGAGCTGGCGCACGTCGTCGAGCTCTGCGCCACCGGAGCGCTGCATCCCCTGGTCGATTCGGTGCGGCCGCTCAGCGACGCTCCGGCCGCCTTCGCCGCGCTGGCCGGCGGGGAGCGGCGCGGCAAGCTGATCCTGCAGCCGGGCGCGTGATCCGGTTGTCAGGGACGGCTGCCGGTGCGATGATGGCCGGCGCTGCGCGGCCCGACAGGGGCTGCGGCCTGCGGGGTCTCGTCCGAATGGTGCAGTGGCGAGGCCCTGTTTGCGTTAAGGCCGCCTGTCGCGTTTGCAGGCCCGAGCCCGGGAGAGGCAGCGCTGGGCAATTGGACCGAGCGGTTTCGAGGGCTTGACGGGGTCGGTGGGTTAGGTCTCGACAGGCCACATCTTGTGGCATACTCCGGCGGCAAACTCAGCATCTTGCGGTTTTGCCCCTGCCAACCCCTATCTTAAGGAGAGGGCTCCGTCTATACTCGGAGGCCAGTGTGACCCGTTCTCGCCGCGTCTTTGCACTCGATCTAGGAACGACGAAGGTCTGCTGCGCCATCGCCGAGTTGGACAGCACCGGG
>DAIUFS010000043.1:0-17236 GCA_036844485.1 Candidatus Dormiibacterota bacterium
CGCTGCCGGTGGCGATGCGCCACGCCGCGGAGGCCGCCGAGGCGGGGATGAGGGCGACCATCCCCATGCAGGCGCACAAGGGCCGCGCCTCATATCTGGGCGAGCGTTCTGTCGGCCACCAGGACCCGGGTGCCACCTCGAGCGCGCTGGTGGTGCGCGCCCTTGAACGGACCGTCGCCGGGACGCAATGAGCGCGGAGCGCCAGCTCACCGGCGTTCCGGCGTCCCCGGGCCTCGCCGCGGGGCCGGCGCGGCATTGGACCGGCGCGGCGTCCGTCGACACGTCGCCGCTGCCACCGTCAGAGCGTTCTGCGGCGATCGCCCAGGCCACCGCGGCGTTGGCGGCGGCTGCCGCGGAGCTTGCCGGGCTCGCCGCCGGGCTTGGGGAGGCCGACGCCGAGATCATCGAGACAGGCGTGCTCATGGCCTCCGACCCGGCGCTCCTGGCCGCGGTGGATGGTGCCGTCGGCGACCGTGGCCTGCGCGCTCCCGCGGCCATTCTCGCCGCCACCGAGGAGATCGCCACGCAACTGGAGTCGCTGGCCGACGAGCTGCTGGCCGCGCGAGCGTCGGACGTGCGCAGTCTCGGCCATCGAGCCGCACGGCTGGCGTCGGGCGGTGGCGACGGCGTGGCGTCGATGGCCGCTCAGGGGGTCATCGTCGCACGCGACCTCGGCCCCGCGGACGTTGCCGAGCTCGGCATCGCAATCTCTGCCATCGCGCTGGCAGATGGCGGTGCCACCGGGCACGCCGCCATCGTTGCCAGGTCGCTGGGCATACCGATGGTGGTGGGGGTGGGGGAGGGGCTCGTCGATGTGCCGGAGGGAGGTGAGCTGGTCGTCGACGGAGACGCCGGCTGGATCCTCGCCGACCCGGGAGGACCGCGCCTCGAGGCAGCCCGAGCAGCGTCGGCGGCGCGGCACCGGGCGAGCCAGCTGGCGACGGCCACAAGCGCGCTGCCGGCGGTCACCCGCGACGGCGTGCCCATCGGCGTTCTCGCCAATGTCTCGAGCCCGATGGAGGTGGAATCGGCGCTGGCGGCGGGCGCTGAAGGGGTCGGCCTGCTGCGCACCGAGCTGTCCTTTCTTGACCGGTCCGCGTGGCCGACCGTCCTCGACCACCGCCTCTTCCTGGAGCCGATCCTGGCACCGCTGGCGGGCCGCCCGGCGACGATTCGCCTGCTCGACTTCGGTGGCGACAAGACTCCTCCCTTCCTGAGCGGCGCCGGCCCCCGGGGGATCGAGCTCCTGCTTCGCCACCCTGCAGCCCTGCGCGATCAGCTCGCAGCGGTGCTGGCAGCCGGACAGAGAACAGATCTTCGGGTCCTGGTTCCCATGGTGGTGGAGCCGCGCCAGTTGCGGTGCGTGCGTGAGGCTCTTGTCGAGACCGCCGCAGCGGCCGGGGTGGGCCTTCCTCTGCTCGGCGCCATGATCGAGGTGCCCGGTGCCGCCGCCCTCGCCGACCAGATCGTCGCCGAGGTCGACTTTCTCAGCATCGGGACCAACGACCTGACCGCTCTCCAGCTGGGTCTCGATCGCTCGCAGCCGGGCGCCAAGCCGGCACACCACCCAGCGGTGCTGCGCCTGGTGGACGGAGTGTGCAGAGCGGCTCGCTCCTCGGGGATCTCCGTCGCCGTGTGCGGAGAGGCCGCGTCAGATCCGGTTGCCATGCCGCTGCTGGTGGGTCTAGGGGTGGTCGAGCTGAGCGTCGGTTCGTCCCGGGTGGGGCGCGTGCGCGGCTGGGTGCGGGCGCTCGACCACGCCAGCGCCGTCACGGTTGCTCAGCTCGCTCTCGCGGCAGAGAGCGCCGAGGACGTCGAGGGGCTCTCCGCGCCTCTGCGATCCACGCTGCTGGCCTCCTGATAGCTGGAGGGCACCGGCTCGGAAGGCGTTGACAGTGTGGCGGGGGCCCGGCGCCGTGGTTCAGCGCCGGCCGGCAGCTCCCGGGCCGTCCCACGACCTCACCTCGGCAACCAGGTCGTCGCAGATCCGGGCGGCCTCGGTGGGATCAACTCGGGCGCTCAGCCAGACTCCAAAGGTGGCGGCGGTCAGCATCCGACCGCGTCTCTGCATCAGTGCTGCCGAGGGAGAGAGGTCCTCCGCGGCCCCGGACAGGGCATTGGCGAAGGCGGCGCCCAGCCGGCTCCGATATTCGAGAGCCCGTGAGTCGGGCAGCTCACGGCCGCTGAACTCCGCAAACGAATTCACCCACAGACATCCGCGGGTCCATCGCCGCGGGTCCTCCCGAAAGAGCTTGGCCAGGCCGCGAAAGAAAACGATGACGTCCCGGGGCCCTGCCCGCGGCCGGTCCATGGCTGCAAGACGCGGTGCCATGAAGCTGTCGATGTAGGAGTCGAGCGCTGCGGCGAAGAGGGCTTCCTTGGTGCCGAAGGCCTGGTAGAGGCTCGAGCGATTGAGTCGGGTCGCCCTCTCCAGATCGGCAAGGGTGCTGCCTTCGTAGCCGTGCTCCCAGAACAGCTCCTTGGCTGCCTCCACCACCTCGAGGACGTCGAATCCCCGTGGCCGCCCCCTCCGGGGCGCCCGGGCCTTCCCTTTCAGACCGTTTGGTACATTACTGAGCATTGTGCACCGTGGGGTACAAAATGATATCGCGACTGCGCTTACGTCTGTCGTCGGAGACGCCGCCATCCAGGTTCATGTGCCTGCCGGCGACCTCGTCTTTCGCGCCGGGGACGCTCCCAGGATCGCGCTCGTCCGCGCGGGGCTGGTTCGCCTGTTCATCCAGACCGAGGCGGCTCGGCAGTCGACGATCGGCTATGTGCGACCCGGCGGTCGCTCAGATCAGCCACCAGCGCCTGGCCGACGCTGTCGGCACCGTGCGCGAGGTGATCAGCCGCCAGCTCCGCACCCTCCGAGCGCAGGGCGTGATCGACACGTTGCCAGGCCGTGTAGTCATCGTCAACGAGGCGCGCCTCGACCTCATCGCCGCAGGTTCCTCCCACAAGCGGTGACGTGACCTGGATCACGGTCGTGGCACGGCGGTCACAGACGTATTCTGTCAGCGCATGGGCGGCGATGGGCTCTGCTCGAGTTTGAGCACATGCTCAACCCAGGTGCTCAACCGGCCCAACCGCCTCCCCGCGGATGGCAGCGACGCTAGAGGGCGCTCTCGATGCCGGCGAGGACGTCGTCGACACGGATGAGGTCGACGCTCGCCGGGCCGGTACCGTTGGGGAGCGCCTGCACGACACGGTGTTCCGGGCCGGCGGGAGCGCTGGCCCGGCCGTCGGTGGGCCCGAAGAGACCGACCGAGGCGGTGCCGACGGCGGCGGCGAGGTGGAGAAGTGGAGTGTCAGCGGCGATGAGCAGGTCGCAGCGCGCGATCACGGCCGCGGTCGTGACCAGGTCGAGTTCGCCGCACAGGTCCAAGGTATCAGCGGCCAGGTCGAGTTGCATGGCGTCCGCGGCACGGCGGTCGCGGGCGTCTCCGACCAGAACGAACCCGGCGCCGTGGCGCGTCGCCAAGCGGTTGGCGAGATGGGCGAAGCGTTCCGCGCTCCAGGCGGCCACCGCCATGTCCGCGAATCCCTGGCCGGGGGCGATCGCCACCAAAAGGCGGCCGTCGCCGACCCCCTTGCTGAGCAGCATCTGCTCCGCCGACCTCTCCGCCTCTGGTGTGGGCTCGAACTGCCGCCCCGTCGCTGCCGGGGGGGCGTCGAGCCGATCAGCGAGGGCCAGCCAGCTGCGAGGGCGATTGCCGTCCGGCACGCGCACCCGCTCGCTGAGCAGGCGATCGCTGAGTCCACCCGAGCGGCCGATCCGGCGAGGGATGCCGGCCTCGTACACCGCCGCGCGCACCCCCGCTCTTTCACTGCAGACGACCGCGGTATCCAGGCGCCGCCGGCGCAGCTCCCACCAGAGGCGGCTGAGGCCGAGCGGTCCCGGGTGCGCTGCCAGCCCCCGCACCGACACGAACTCGTGGGCGCCGGCGAGGCCCGGGGACAGCTCGGCGGCAGCGGGCGAACCGACCACAAGCAGCGGCTCCCCGGTGATCCCTGACAGGGCCGTGGTGAGCGGCGCCGCCTGGAGCATCTCGGTCAGCCCGCCGGCGACCACGACGACGATGTTCACGGCGCCCAACCCTAGCGGTCGGAGACGTGTCGCGTGCCGCCATCGCGGACTTCCGGCGCAATCTCGGTGCGCTCATATACTGGTTTTGCCGATGTCCCAAGCCCTTTCCGGACGCGACCTGCTCAGCATCGCCGACCTCGGTCGCGATGAGATCAACTCCGTCCTCGACGTCGCGCAACGGGTGAAGGGCGGCGAGGATCTCGGCGCACCGCTGCGAGGACGCAACCTGGTGCTCATCTTCCAGAGACCCAGCAATCGCACCCGGGTCTCATTCGAGGTGGCCATCAACCGCCTCGGCGGTCATGCGATCGCCCTCTTCGGCGACGAGATCCACCTCGGGGAGCGTGAGACCGCCTCCGACATCGCCCGCATCCTCGACCGCTACGCCGACGGGGTGGTCGCCCGCCTGGTGTCGCATCGCGACCTCGCGGCCATCGCCACCGCCGTCCGGGGACCGGTGATCAATGGCATGACCGATGCTGAGCATCCGTGCCAGCTGCTCGCCGACCTCATGACCGTGAGGGAGGTGGCTGGACATCTCGCGGGAGCGAGGGTGGCCTACATCGGCGATGGCAACAATGTGTGCACGTCGTGGCTCTTCGCCGCGGCCATCTGCGGGGTGGATCTGCGCATCGTCTGCCCACCAGGGTACGAGCCGGCGGCGTCTGTCCTCGACAGGGCGGCTCGACTGCGTGGCAACGGCACCGGCTTCGCCGTCGGACACGACCCCGCCCCAGCTCTTCGCGACGTCGACATCGTCTACACCGACGTGTGGACGAGCATGGGCCAGGAGCGCGAGCAACAGCGCCGCCGTGAGGACTTCGGCCACCTCCAGATCAACGAGAGGCTGCTCGCCCTGGCGCCGTCGGAGGCGCGCGTGATGCACTGCCTTCCCGCCCACCGCGGCGAGGAGATCACCGACTCGGTTCTCGACTCACCTCGCTCGATCGTCTTCGACCAGGCGGAGAACCGGTTGTGGGCGCAGATGGCCCTGCTCGCGCTCATGTTCGAGGGAGTCCCCGAGCGTAGGACTCTGGCGGCGGCAATGCCGTCGTGAGCGTGCTCTGGCACAACGCCCTCATCTTCGTGCAGAGCATCGGCTGGCGCGATGTGCTCGACGTCGGCATCGTCGCGGTGCTCCTGTACCAGCTGCTCAAGCTGATTCGTGGCACCCAGGCGGCGCAGCTGCTCGTCGGCCTGGGGGTGATCATCGCCGTCGGCCTGGCCGCCGAGGCCCTCAACCTGCGCCTGCTGCAGTTCATCTTCACCAACGGCGGCCAGGCGATCGTCATCGCCGCGGTCATCCTCTTCCAGCCCGAGCTTCGCCGCGCGCTGGATCAGGTGGGCCGCCTCGGCCCCGTGCGCTCTCTGCTCGGCCAGCATGCCTCCGCTGATGCGCAGCGGACGGTCGACGAGGTGATCCGGGCCGCGTCCTCGCTGAGCGAGCGCAAGACCGGCGCGCTGGTCGTGTTCGAGCGCGAAACCGGCCTCGAGAACATCGCCACCACGGGCGTGCGCATCGACGGTGAGGTGACCGCGGAGATGCTGGCCACGATCTTCATGCCGGGCACCTCGCTGCACGACGGCGCGGTGATCATTCGCAACGCCCGGCTCATCGCCGCCGGGTGCGTGCTGCCGCTCGCCGAGACCATCCCCGGCGTCGGCCGGATGGGCACGCGCCACCGCGCCGCGGTGGGACTCACCCTGCAGAGCGACGCGGTGGTGCTGATCGTCAGCGAGGAGACCGGGCTGATCAGCGTGGCGCGCGAGGGGCGCATCACCCGCGGCCTCGACGCCAAGACGCTGCGCAGCACCCTGATCACCGTCACCGGGGTGGATGCGTCGGAGCGCCAGGGGTTCATGCCGCGCCCGGCGGTGCTCCGCGCCATCCGGCGGCGGACGCACCCGTGAGAGTGCCCGGCTTCGCGACCCGCAACCTCCGGCTCAAAGGCGTGGCCGCTGTGCTGGCAGCGGTGATGTGGACAGGCGTCGCCTACGCGAGCAACCCACCGGACACACGCACGGTGACCGCCCCCGTGCCCCAGACGGACGCGATGCTCTCACCGTGGGTGCTGGTTCACCCAATTCCCGACCAGGCGATCAGGGTGAGCGGCACGCGCGCGCATCTCAACTCATTCCAGGTGGCCGACCTCGTGGTCAGCGTCAACTACGCCTCGATCACCCACGCCGGCCTGCAGACCCTGCCGCTATCCGTCGTCAACAACGACCGCGACGTGGTTCTCGACAACCCCCCCGCCGGCATCGTCGCGGAGGTGGATCGCCGCGACTCGCGAGCAGTCAGTGTCACAGTCCACGTCAGCCAGCCACCACCCCAGGGCTATGTGGTGATCAGCAGTTCCACCAGTCCGGCGACGGTGACCGTTATCGGTCCGCAGCACCAGCTCGCTGGTGTGGAGGCGCGCGTGACTGTCAACCTCGCCACTCAAAAGACCAACTTTCAAGCCGACGAGAGACCGGTGCTCGTCGATGCCAACGGCAAGCCATTGGGCAATTTCGGCATGACCGTCCCCGGGAACCCACTCGGCGAAGTGCTGGTCACCGTCAACGTGGCTGCCAGCCTGACCTCGAGGGCGAGCGCCGTGTTACCGAGGGTCTCCGGATCGCCGCCGCCGGCGCACTACCTGGCGGCGGAGAGTGTCAGCCCCGCGACCGTCGTCCTCAACGGCCCGCAAGACCTCCTCAACACGCTGGACTCGATCCCGACCCAGACGATCTCGCTCAATGGCCTAACCGGCACACAGAGCTTCACGGTGCACATCGTGACACCGGCAGGGGTCACCGCCACACCGGGCACGGTGACGGTCACCATCACGGTCAACGCGATCCCGCAGCCGTCACCGACACCGACACCGACACCATCACCATCACCCACGTAACCGCGGTAGCGCTGCCGCGGAGGCGAGCAGCGCTGCCCCGCGTGAGGTCGCCAAAGTAACCACCCCAGTCCTGGAGCCGTTGAGAGAATCAGATGTGCGGAATCATCGGCTACTCCGGAGCACGTCAGGCTGCCCCGATTCTCCTCGACAGCTTGCAGCGGCTCGAATACCGCGGGTATGACTCTGCGGGCATCGCCGTGCTCGACGAGGACGGCGGCCCCACCGCCGTCGCCAAGAGCAACCTCAAAGTCGCCGACCTGATCCATCAGTTCGACGGCGGTGGAATGCCTCGCGGGCACACCGGCATCGGTCACACCCGCTGGGCCACCCACGGGAGGCCGACCCTCGTCAATGCGCATCCTCATCGGGACTGCACCGGGAAGATCAACATCATCCACAACGGGATCATCGAGAACTATCGGGAGCTGCGCGTCGAGCTGGTGGCTGCCGGACATGAGTTCATCAGCGACACCGACACCGAGGTGGTGCCGCACCTCATCGAGCACTACTACGACGGCGACCTGGCAGTTGCGGTCCGTGCCGCGCTGCAGCGCATCCGCGGCGCGTATGCGCTGGTGGCCATCTCCGCGGACGAGCCCGAGCGCATCGTCGGAGCGCGCTTCAACGCGCCGCTGGTGATCGGGCTCGGCGAGGATGAGATCTTCGTCAGCAGCGACATCACCGCCCTGATCCCGTACACCAAGCGCGTCGTGCTTCTCGGTGAGGGAGAGCTGGCCGCGGCGTCGCCGGACGGGGTACGCATCAGCAGCCTCGACGGCACCCGGGTGGAGCCCCGTGTCATCGCCGTCACGTGGGAGGCAGAGCAGGCCAAGAAGAACGGCTTTCCCCACTTCATGCTCAAGGAGATTCACGAGCAGCCGGAGGCGCTGCGCAGCGCTCTGCGGGGACGCATCGACGACGGCGGTCTCGTCGATCTGCCCGACATCCTTCTCGACGACAGCCACGTCCGCGATCTCGACCAGGTGACCATCGTGGCCTGCGGCTCGGCGTGGATCGCCGGGATGGTCGCCAAATACGCGATCGAGAAACTGGCGCGGGTCCGCTGCGACGTCGAGCCGGCGAGTGAGTTCCGCTACGGTGACCCGCTCCTCGATGAGCACACGCTGGTGGTGGCCTTCTCGCAGTCCGGAGAGACCGCAGACACCTTGGCCGCGGTGCGCGAAGCGCGGCGCCAGGGGGCCAAGGTGGTCGCCGTCACCAATGTGGTCGGAAGCGCCCTCTCCATGGAGGTCGATGGCGTCGTCTACATGCAGTCCGGACCGGAGATCTGTGTTGCCGCCACCAAGACGATGCTCACCCAGATGGCCTGTGGACTTCTGCTTGCGCTGCGCCTGGGAAAGGCCCGTGGTGTTCTCGACGACGACGAGCATCGCCGCCTCACGGACGCGCTTCTCGCGGCCCCGGAGCTGATCGAGCGAGCCCTGGCCCTGGAACCCCAGCTCGCCGAGATGGCGCAGCGCTACGCGCACACTCGCAATGCCATGTACATCGGTCGCGGGATCAATTTCCCGGTGGCACTGGAGGGCGCGCTGAAGCTCAAGGAGGTCTCGTACATCCACGCTGAGGGGTACGCGGCCGGCGAGCTGAAGCACGGGCCCATCGCTCTCCTTGACCCCGACGTACCGGTGGTGGCGGTGGCCACGCGCTCCCGCACCCTGGCCAAGATGGTGAGCAACATCCAGGAGGTGAGCTCGCGCGACGCCCCGGTGATCGCACTGGTCAGCGAGGGAGAGAACCCGTTCGACGCCGGATTCGTGCGCGACCTGGTCGAGGTCCCGCCCACCGAGGAGTTGGTCTCGCCTCTCGTCAACGTGGTGCCGCTGCAGCTCTTCGCGTATCACGTGGCGGTGGAGCGCGGCTGCGACGTCGACCAGCCACGCAACCTCGCCAAGTCGGTCACGGTGGAGTGAGCGGCGGCGCTGGGATCGACATCACGTCGGTGGCACGTGTGACCGCGCTGCTGGCGCGGCGGCCGGAGACCGCGGCACGGGTGTACACCGACTCCGAGCGGCGCGACTGTGAGGGCCATCCCCCGCGCTGGGCGACGCGCTGGGCGGCCAAGGAGGCCGTCCGCAAGCTCTGCGGCGCCACCGGACTGCCGTTGCCGGCGTTCAACGAGATCGAGGTGGTCATCGCCGCAGGCGGCGCCCCATCGCTGCACGTGCGTGGCGCCCCCAGCCCCCTGCAGCTCTCGCTCAGCCACGAGGGGGACCTCGCCATCGCCGTGGTCACAGGCAGCGCCGCACCCGCCACATTCGCGGAGGTGCCCGATGCCCTCCGCCTCGCCGATCGTCCCGAGGATGCCCACAAGGGCACCTTCGGCACCGTTGCGGTCGTCGGAGGGGCGGTTGGATTCAGCGGCGCCCCGCTGATGAGCGCCATGGCCGCGGCCCGCGGCGGGGCGGGGAAGGTGCGTCTCTGCGTGCCCGAGGCGATCTATCTGGCGACCGCGGCCCAGACGCTTGAGGTCATGGCCCACCCGCTTCCCGACGCCGACGGCGGTCTGGCACCTGAATCGCTTGCCCCCCTCCACGACCAGCTCCTCGCCGACGCGTCGGCGATCGTGGTCGGCCCCGGCATGGGTCGCGCGCCGGGTACCGAGCGCCTGCTCATCGATCTCCTGCCTGGGCTGAGCGCCTCAACCGTGGTCGACGCCGACGGGCTCAACATCGCCGCGGCCCGGCGCTTCGATTGGCGATCGTGCTCGCAGCCCGTCGTGCTCACCCCCCACCCCGCGGAGATGGGCCGGCTCTGCGGGCTCGGCACCGCGGAGGTACAGTCCCGGCGCCGCCAGCTCGCCCTCGAGTTCGCCGCCGACAGTGGGGCGGTGGTCGTCCTCAAGGGCAGCGAGACCGTCGTCGCGGCCCCGGACGGAAGCGTTCACGTCAGCGACGTCAGCGTCGTGGCGCTGGCCACGGGCGGCAGCGGGGATGTCCTCTCCGGACTGCTGGCGGCATTTCTGGCACAGCGGCTGACCCCCTTCGAGGCCGCGGTCGCCGCGGTCTTCATCCACGCCGAGGCGGCCCTCGCCGTGCAGGCTCGTCGCGGACGGGCAGGCGCCCTGCCGCGCGACCTCCTCGAGGAGCTGCCCGCGGCCCAGGAGCGGACTCGGCGGGTCCTGGACAGCCGCCGGTCCGGGTGACGGCGGCGGGTCACCGGAGGCGTGACCGCGACCAGCTCCGCGCTGTGATCTTCGACATGGACGGTATGCTCATCGACACCGAGCCGGTGTGGCGGAGCGTCGAGAGAGAGGTCTTCGGCTCGCTCGGCGTGGCCCTGACCGAGGCGGACTGCCGCGAGACCATGGGTCTGCGCATCGACGAGGTGGTGCAGCTCTGGTATCAGCGCCGCCCATGGACCGGCGCGTCCGTCGGCGACGTCGCCGACCGCATCGTCGCCGGCGTCGTCCAGCATGTGAGCCGCTGCGGAGTCGCCGCCGCTGGTGTGCGGGAGGCCATCGAGGTGGTGCGGCGCGCCGGCCTGAGGTGGGCGGTGGCGTCCTCCTCCCCGCCGTCGTTGATCAGCGCGGTGCTGGAGAAGCTGCGCCTCGCCGCCGACGTCGACGTGATCTGCTCGGCGATGGAGGTGTCACATGGCAAGCCGGCGCCGGACGTCTACCTGCGCTCCGCCGGGTTGCTCGGAGCACCAGCTGCCGGCTGCCTCGCCATCGAGGACTCCGTCAACGGGATGCTGTCGGCGCTGGCTGCCGGGATGCCGTGCATCGTCATCCCCGAGCGGGGCAGCGCGCCGGACCCACGCCTGGGCTCGGCCACTCTCCGGCTGGACTCGCTGCTCGACCTCGACGCCGAGCGCCTGGAGTCGATCCGCGGCGCCTACTTCTCGTAGATGAAGCCCTGGATGCCCGACGAGCTGTCGGGCAGCACCCGGTAGTCGACGCGGTTCCAGCCGGCGTAGTTCATCTCCGAAAACTTGAACTGGCCGGCGGGCACGCCCGATGCCGGGCCGACCACCTCGACGTACCCGACGTGACCGATGCTGCTGGCGCCGTCACCGCCAGGCCAGAAGCTGACCACGGCGCCCACCTGTGGAACATGGCCCTCGGGGTAGCCCATCCTGGCCGCGTTGGTCATCCATTGGCCGGCATTGCCGACCCACGGGATGCACCTCCGGCTGGCGACGTACCAGGTGCACTGCCCGTAGGCGAAATGGTTGCCGCAGGAGCTGGTGCTGGCGCCGGATCGCGGCGGTGCGCTGCCTGCGGCGAGCTCCTGGTCGATCTGGGCGATCTGCTCCTCGATGGCCCGGACCGGCGCGCTCGCCGATTGCAGGGCGGCGTTGCGCGCGTCCACGAGCATGAGCAGCGCGTTGCTGTCCGCGGACAGCTGGCCCTCGAGCGCGGTCGAGGCCGCCGCATCCTTCACGATCTCGGCTTTCTCGCTGCGGATGGCCGCTTCCTTGACGCGTACGCTGGTCTGCAGGTTGCCGACCTGTTCGGCCACGTGCGAGGTACCCGTGAGGCGGTCCATGGCCTGGCTGAAGGTCTTGGCGCTGAGCACAGCGGCCACCCAGGAATCGGTGGTGGTGCTCTCGTAGCTCTGGCGGGTCAGCATGGCCAGGTCCTGCTTGGCCTTGACGATCGTCGCCTCATCGTCAGTGATCTGGCCACTGAGGGTGAGGAGGCGGGCGTTCAGCGAGGCGAGCTGGGTCTGAGCCGCGAGCAGCTGTGTCTGCTCCGCTGCGAAGGCGTTCTCAGCCGCGAGGAGAGCACCGGAGGCGCTGTTCTTGGCTGGGGCGAGGGCCGCGAGCTGCTGGAGCAGCTGGGTCCGTCGCGCCCGCAGCGCGTCGGCCTGGGTGGTTGCGGCCCGGCCCGACGGAATGGCTGTGACGCCGATGCTGAGAAGAGCAGCACAGCCGACCACGATCGACAGGAGCTTTCGAGTACCCCGCAATAGGTGCCCTCCCTCGGGCCTCGTAGACGATGGCCGGAATCTGATGAAGTGCGCGCGGGGTGCGGGCCCTGCAACGCGGCGGCACGATAGAGGGTCGGAGGGACCTAATGCAACTCCGAGGGCGCTTTGTCGCGAGATCGTCTGTGGCGTGTCCGACGATCGCCCCACCGCGCTCTGCGCAGCAGGGAGGCGAAGCAGGGTGCCCTCGCGGGGCGGCTCCGTAGAGTCGAGCGACGATGCCCGAGTCCTCCAACAGCCCGGCCCAGCGCCGCTTCGGTGCGGGCGGCCCCACGCTCGCAGACGTCGGCGAAGTCGTTCTTCTCGACAGGCTGATGGAGATCGCGGAGGAGGCGAGCGGGGCGCCACGCGACGGGGTCGGCGGCGACGACGCAGCCGTCTGGACCCCGCGGGCGAGCTGCGACCTGGCGGTGAGCGTCGATGCTCTGGTCGAGGACGTCGACTTCCGGCGCGGCTGGATCACCCCCCGCCAGCTGGGCAGACGGGCTTTCGCTGTGGCGGTGTCCGACCTCGCCGGGACGGGGGCGACACCGCTGCACTGCCTGGCCACGCTCTGCGCACGAGGGTCGGAGCAGCTCGACGACGTCGTCGACATCCAGCGAGGACTGTGCGAGGTCGCCGCCGAGGTGGGCTGCGCGGTGGCCGGCGGCGACGTCAGCTCCATCGACGGACCGATGGTGATCGACGTGTGCGTCATCGGCAATCTCCCGCGCGGGCGCGCGCTGCGACGCTCCGCCGGCCGGCCTGGCGACGTGCTCCTGGTGACCGGCGCGCTCGGCCGCGCTGCCGCGGGACTGCGGCTCCTCCTCGACAACGATGCGGCCGCGACGGAGGTGGAGGCAGGGTGGATCGACGCCCAGCTCCAGCCCGCCCTGCGCGTGGCGGAGGGCCGGCTTCTCCTTGACGCCGGGGTGCGCTGTGGCGGCGACATCAGCGATGGGCTCCTGCTGGACGCGGCGCGCACGGCTCGGGCCTGCGGCTGCGCGGCTGAGCTCTGGGCGGAGAGTCTGCCGGTGGACGCGCGTCTGACGGAGCGTTTTGGTCCCCAATGGCTCGAACTCGCCATCGGGGGCGGCGAGGACTTCGAGCTGCTGGTCGCGGTGCCCGAGGCGGATGCCGCGCGCCTGGTCGGCGATTGGCCGGAGGGTCTGGCCCCCCTGCGCGAGGTGGGCCGGCTCCGTCCCGGCACCGGGGTGCGCCTGCTCGACCGGCGCGAGGGGACCGAGATGACCCAGCCGCGGACAGCCGCGCAGCATTTCGCATGAGCCCCGATGTCCCGGCTCTGCACAGCCACTCGCCGGCGACGACGGAGACGTACGGAGCGGCGCTCGGTGCCATCCTGCGCCGCGGCGATGTGCTGGTGCTCGAGGGACCGCTCGGCGCCGGCAAGACCTGCCTGGTGCGCGGCATCGTCGCCGGGGCGGGAGGCGACGCCGCGGCCGTGCGCAGCCCCACCTTCGTCCTCCATCAACCGCATCGTGGCGCGCACATCACCGTCCATCATCTCGACCTCTATCGCCTCGGCCAGGGTGCCTCCGTGGACGTCCTCGACCTCGACAGCCTGCTCGTCGACGGGGCGGCGGTGATCGAGTGGGGAGGCTACGCGGACCTCAGGCATCTCCAGCCCTGCACGGTGTCGATCGAGGGCGGGGACTCCCACTCGGATCACCGCCTTCTGCGCCTCACCGGCCCCGCGCCGTCGCATCTCGCCGGCGCCTGGAAGGCGCTCCAGGAGCAGGTCGCAGCGCCGTGAGCGTCATCGCCATCGACAGCGCGTCGCGCGTCTCGGCGTGGGTGCTGCGCACCACCGCCGCCGGCAGTGTGCTGGACCGCCGCGAGCTCCCCGGCGGGGAGCTGGATCGCCGCTTGCCGGGAGCCCTGGCCGCTGTGATCGATGGCGACGTCGAGGCGGTGGTGGTGCTCATCGGCCCGGGGTCGTATAGCGGAGTGCGCGCCGGGATGGCCGCGGCCCTCGGGCTCGCCGGCGCGCGTGGCCTTCCACTGCACGGGCTCGGCAACCTCGCCGCCGTGGCCGCCGTCGCCGTCCTGGCCGGGGGAGGCGACTTCAGCGCGCTCGCCGACGCCGGTCGGGGCGGTGTCTACATCGCCCGCTTCGAACGCCGCGGGAACGTCGCCGAGCAGATCTCGGCGGTGCGGCGGACCGAGGCGGATGCTGTCGATCGCCACCGGCCGCTGTTCGCGACTGCGGCCATCGCCGGGCTGGTCATCGAGCTCGTCGACCCGGTCCGCGCGCTGGCGGCCGGCGTCCCCCTGGCGATGGCGTTGCCCGGGCTGGAGGCCGCAGGGCTGAGCGCGATTCACGCCGGCGACGGCAGCGGAGCGCCCGGAGCCGGAACCACCCCCCGGCGACGGCTCGTTGACGAAGGGGGAAAACCCCGTGGCCCTGTTAAACTGGGACTTCGGATCAATCGTCCGCGGTGAGTGTCATGCAGGTCGTCCCGCGCGTCGCCATCGAGCGCATGCGCCCCGAGGACATCCCCGCCGTCCAGGTCATCGAGCGGGAGATCTTCCTGTCACCCTGGCCTCGCAACGCGTACGCCACCGAGCTGGCCCAGAACCGGCAGGCGTCGTACCTGGTGCTTCGCGAAGACGGCGAGCTGGTCGGCTATGCCGGGCTCTGGAAGGTGGTCCACGAGGCGCACGTCACCACCATCGGTGTGCGCGGCCGCGACCAGGGCAAGGGCTATGGGAAGACGCTGTTCGCCGCTCTCATCCAGCGCAGCTATGACCTGGGCGCTCGCTGGATGACGCTGGAGGTGCGCGCCGGCAACGAGCATGCCATCCGTCTCTACGAATGGTTCGGGTTCAAGTCGATCGGGCGGCGTCGCGGCTACTACACGGACAACGGAGAGGATGCCGTGATCATGTGGAGCGACAACATCCACGCACCCGCGTTCAAGCGCCACTTTCTCGACATCTTCGCCTCCATCGACGTCGCCGGCATCGGCAGCCCTCCCTCATCGGAGTACCCGCTCTGAACCTCCTCGCCGTGGAGACGTCCTGCGACGAGACGGCGGCGGCGGTGGTGCGTGAGGGAAGGGAGGTGGTCAGCGGCGTGGT
Organism: Candidatus Dormiibacterota bacterium; assembly: GCA_036844485.1. Lineage (GTDB taxonomy): Bacteria > Chloroflexota > Dormibacteria > Aeolococcales > Aeolococcaceae > Aeolococcus. The sequence continues at coordinate 15,018 of DAIUFS010000043.1, forward strand.
CGCGTCGCAGATCGAGCTCCACGCCAAGCACGGCGGAGTGGTGCCGGACCTGGCCGCGCGCGCTCACCTCGAGGTCATCGGGCCGGTCGTCGACGAGGCTCTCAGGGCGGTGCCGGGCGGCTGGGACGGCATCGATGCGGTGGCGGTGACGCGCGGCCCGGGACTCGCCGGATGCCTGCTCGTCGGCGTGCTCTACGCGCAAGCCGCCGCCGTGGCGCGGGGGGTGCCGGTGGTGGGCGTGTCGCACATGGCCGGCCATGTGTACAGCGCGTGGATCAGCGACCTGACCCTGGAGCCGCCCTACCTGGCGCTGGTGGTCAGCGGGGGCCACAGCGACGTGGTGGAGCTGCGCGGCCACGGCGACGCCCGCCGGCTGGCGTCGACGCGCGACGACGCCGCCGGCGAGGCGTTCGACAAGGCCGCGCGGATGCTCGGCCTCGGCTACCCCGGAGGGCCGGCCGTGGAGCGGGCCGCCCGTGGCGGCGACCCCAGCCGATTCCCACTGCCGCGCACCCGGCTGCCCGGAGCCCTCTCATTCAGCGGGCTCAAGACCGCGCTGCGCTACACGGTGCGCGACCTCGGTGGTGGCGCGCTGACCGAGGATGGCACCCCCCGTGATGGCGCGGTGGTGGCCGATCTTGCCGCCTCCTTCCAGGCTGCGGTGGTGGACCAGTTGCTGCACATCCTGGCCACAACCGCCGACCACGGCAGCACCGAGCGAATCGCCGTGGTGGGGGGCGTGGCGGCCAACCAGGCGCTCCGCGAGGCGGTGCAGCATCACTTCGCCGGCCTCGAGGTCAGCATCCCGCCACTGTCGCTGTGCACCGACAACGCCGTCATGATTGGAGCCGCCGGATGGCACCGCCTTCGCGGCCACGGACCGGACACCTCGGGCATCGCCGTCGACCCCATCCTCGACGAGTACGCCTGACCGGCACGCGGTGGAGCCCGCCCGGGCACGCCGCTACCATCGCGAGATGAGCGCCGCCGGTCGCAACACCACGAGGTCCGAGGTCGCTGACCGCTACCTGGAGACCATCTACTACATCGAGAACGAGGGCGACGTTCCCCGGCCAGGACGGATCGCCGAATGGCTCGGCGTGAGCGCGCCGACGGTGACCGTGACCCTGCAGCGCCTGGCCCGCGACGGCTGGGTGACCGTGGCCGAGGATCGCAGCGTCCACCTGTCCGACGCGGGAAGGGTGGCCGCCGCCGCCGCGGTGCGCCGCCACCGGCTCATCGAGCGGTGGCTGACCGACGTCCTGGGGCTCGACTGGGCGACCGCGGACCGGGAGGCGGCGTCGCTGTCGCATGGCGTCTCGGAGGTGGTGCTCGAGCGGCTCGACGAGCACCTGGGGCGCCCCTCCACATGCCCGCACGGCAACGTCATCCCGGGACGGCGGGCACCCGCCGGGCGTCCCATGCAGCGCCTCGCCGACCTGCCCACCGGCGTGGAATCGAGGGTGTTCCGGATCTCAGAGGTGGCGGAGCACGACGCCCCCCACCTCCTCGCCGTGCTCCATGACGGGGGGGTGGTCCCCGACGCCGCCATCCTGGTCGCCGAGCGGGTCGACGGACAGCTCAGGCTCATGGTCGAGGGCCACCCGGTGGTCCTCAGCGAGGGCGTGGCGCTCGCCGTGTGGGTGGAATCCGCTCCGGACTGATGCGTACCGGCACCGCCGAGAAGCCGACCGACCCCGCCACGCAGCTTCCTGAATGCAGCCTTCCAGGACGGGTCGGTCGGCCCAGGAAGCTACTAGATACCGGGCCCGCGGTTCTGCACGGTGGAGAACCCTTCTGATGACCCACAGCGGCCCGAGGTCCGCACGATGCGGCGGGCTCGGAGTTATCCACACGTTGTCTACAACCGGCAAGGGGCCGGTTGACATCGGTCTCGGGGGAGTTTGATTCTCCGAACCTGTGCGTCAGTGCCAAAGATGGGCGTGCGTATGGTCTTTCCGTAATGGGCGCCTCGTAATGTGCTTGAGAATGTGCCTGCAGGCACGTGCCCAGCGCATGAGAAAGCCCTTATGCAGTAAGGGATGTCCTGCGCGCTGCTGGAGCCGGGATGTCGGCCCCAGTTGGCCCGGGAATGCAGGCAGGTGCACACTCCAGGGGTATGCACCGCGTTTCGGCAGGTGGCACTCGCTGGGGTACAGCTAGCGGAACGTCTCAATAATGGGTAGACAATAGCGGGGAAGTGTGGGATGGTGCGGACA
>DAIUFS010000044.1:0-15952 GCA_036844485.1 Candidatus Dormiibacterota bacterium
GCTGGCGGATCGCCTTCAGCGGAAGGTCCATGCCGGCCATCAGCACCAGGGTTTCCAGGCGGGACATGGTCTCGCGCGGGCTGTTGGCGTGGACGGTTGTCAGCGAGCCGTCGTGGCCCGTGTTCATGGCCTGGAGCATGTCGAGGGCCTCGCCACCGCGGCACTCACCCACGATGATCCGGTCCGGGCGCATGCGCAGCGAGTTGGCGACCAGGTCACGGATGCTGATGCGACCCTCGCCGTTGACGTCGGTCGGGCGGGATTCCATGCGGCACACGTGTTCCTGGTGGAGCTGCAGCTCGGCGGCGTCCTCGATGGTGACGATGCGTTCGTCCACGGGGATGAAGCTCGAGCACACGTTGAGCAGCGTCGTCTTGCCGGTGCCGGTTCCGCCGCTGACCACGATGTTGGCTCGAGCCAGGACGCAGGCTTGGATGAAGGACGCACCCTCGGCGGTGAGCGTGCCGAAGCCGATCAGGTCGCTGACCTGGTACGGATCCTTGCTGAACTTTCTGATGGTGAGGATGGGTCCGTCGAGCGCCACCGGGGCGATGGCGGCGTTGACGCGCGACCCGTCGAGAAGGCGGGCGTCGCAGAGCGGGGAGCGCTGATCGATGCGCCGTCCCACCGAGGAGACGATGGTGTCGATGACCCGGAGGAGATGCTCCTCATTGTCGAAGCGGATGTCGGTGAGAAGGATCTTCCCCTTGCGCTCGACGTAGACCATCTCGTGGCCGTTGACCATGATCTCGGTCAGGCTATCGTCGTCGATGAGCGGACGCAGCGGGCCCAGCGCCTCGAGGTAACGGGGGTCGATGCCTTTGGCGGCAGTGGCGACGCTCACGATTGCACGACTCCTCTGGAGGTGATGGACGTGGTTGCGTCCTGGCCGGATTCTCTCCCGCCGTGGTCCAATCTCGACCAGAGCGAACCAGTTCGCGACACGATCTTTTCCGGCCGCGAAGTCGGACGAGGGTACGATGAGGCGGTCGAACCCACTTGGAGAGCACTCTGATGCCGACTGACGCGTCCGCCGGCGACAGCCGTGACTCCTCCCGACAGGACACCCTGCCGGACGGGCACGACGAGCTGACCTTCGCCACCCATGACCTCAGGCGCGAGCGCCCCCAGCCGTCTGCCGGCGACGACCTGGGCTTCGCCCCGGCTGATCGCCCCGGCGAGGCGCCGGTCGCTGAGGATGCCATCTACTTCGTACCGGGAGGGAGGCAGGCAGCAGCCGTGCCGCCGGCGCCACCGGCCCCGTCGATGACACCGACCCCACCGGCGCCACCAGCCCCGCCGGCGCCACCAGCCCCGCCCATGCCGGTGTCAGCACTCTCTCCCGGGCCACCGCGGGCGCTGGCCCCGGCGGACAGCTTCGTGATCCGCGAGGCGCACGTGGCTCCCGCCTTCCCCGTCGATGCGCTGGTGGTCGGCGCTGCCGCGGCCGCGGAGGCGCCCCTGCACCAAGTGCCGGCGGCATCCATCCAGGACCGCCCGTTCCAGGTCAGCTCGTTCACGCGCCCGGCGGCGCCCGACCCCGGCGCGGAGCTCCCCTGGACGGTGCGCGACCCCGATGCCGGGTCTGACCGCGCCCCGTCGCTGGTCCGACGCGGCTGGTCGAGCCGGCGCAGCAGTGTCCCCGATCTCACGGCCGCGGCAGCCATTCTCAGGCTGCGCGAGGAGGCCGCCCACGTGAGCTGGAAGTCGGCCTGGATCGCGGTGACCACTGCCGATCCCCGCCTCGCCCGAAAGCGCCGCAGCTAGCGCGCGCGCTCCTGCATGGTGGCGTAGACGCTGTCGAGCGTCGGCCTCTCCCCTTTGCGGAGGATGTCCGCGACGACATCGGGATCGATGCCGCCGGGCGCCGCCAGGGCGGCGGCTTTGGCGGAGTCCTCTGCCGCGGCCTGGGCCACGTGGAGTCGGTCCTTGAGCCGCTCGATGCGCGCGAGGAGCGCCATGCAGAGCAGGGCCAGCACCACCGCCAGCGCAGCGATTGCCCAGATCGGCTGACCGCGCACGACGTCGATGACGTGCTGCAGGTTCACGTGCTGCGCTCACACACCACAGAGCACCTCGGCCGCGCGGTAGTGCATCTCGCGTGACATGGCGCGCACGATGGCGCTCTCGTGGCCGGGGATGTCCATGGCTCCGATGGCGCCGATGGTCGACACGAAGTCGTCGACGCCGGGGCGCGTCACCACGATGGCATCGGCCACCTGGGCGGAATCGTCGTCACCGAGCCAGCGCACCGCGATCTCGGTGAGCTCGATGCGCAGCGCATCGATGTCGACACCGATCCGGGGGGGGATGAACTCCGCGGCCTCGCTGGCTTCGACCGGCGCCGTCTCCACCGCCTCGGGCGCACTCTCGGGGGGCGGCGACGCCAGGGTGAACATGGCGTGGTCGTGGTCCACGTCAGGTGCTGTGTCGGGTTCGGGTGACGCTGCATCGGGCTCGATCTCGTGAGCGTACTCCGCCGTCGCCGCGGGCACGGCGTCGGGCTCCGCGTCGCCGGCGGGGACGAGCGCGACGGCGTCGTCGGGGGGTGCCCGCCACAGCAGCGGCAGCGCGGCGACCACCTGGGGATCGTCCAGGCGGTACGCGGTGAGAGTGCCCCGCGGGGCGCTGAGCAGCGCGTCCGCGGCTGCGTCGCCGAGCACCCTCGCGCTGACGCTCACCAGCAGGGCCTTGGCGATCTCGCCGTCGGTGACGATCGCCGCCGCCCGGCAGCTCGGCCCGCTCAGGACCAGCAGGGTGTCACGGAGGTGGGACACGATGAGTGGCAGGTTGACCAGCTTGGCGATCGGCGCCGACCACAGCGGTGGTCCCAGCTCCAGCCGCGGAAAGTCGTGGAGGCCGAACGATGGCTGCTCCCCGTCGTCCGTCGCAACCGGAGGCAGGCGCAGCCACTCCGGGGTCGAGCGTGACGCAGCGCCATGTCCGTTGGACCCGGCGGCATGTCCGTTGGATGCTGCGGAACGGCGCTCGAAGAGCTCCCTGAGCTCGTCCGCACTGCAGTGGAGCGTGTCATCGGTGACCATGGCGCGACGCCAGGGGGCCACCTGGAAGTCGGCGGGCAGCTCGTCGACCAGGGCGTCGAGCGCCAACAGGCCGTCCAGCCGGCGTCCGTCGGCTGTGTCGAACACCAGATGGGTGGGCTGGCCCGACACGAAGAAGAAGCTGGCGCGCGCGCCCTCCCATTCGACATCGAGGGCGCCGCTTCGCCCACCTTCGCCCGCCGCCGCGAGCTCGCGGAGCATGGTGGAGCGGGAGGAAGTCGTCATTCCCTTGATTCTGGGGTTCGGTCCAGACGTGGTCATCGCGAGCGCGTCACTGAAAAGTGGCGCAGCTACGACGGTTTGACACAGCTTCGACCACCGCCCGGTCGGCGACTGTGGGCGATCCCGTTACCCCTGTGTGACCCGCCATCGGACGATCGCGCGGTGCGGGGAGGCACATAATTCAGGTCATGAACGCATCAAACGCCCCGAACCCTCGCGATGCCGGTGGAGCGGGTCGAGCGCGTCTCGTTCGTGATCGCAGCGCCGTGGAGCGCTTCGGCCTGCAACCCGCGGAGATGTACCGGGTCGCGTACGTCGTGGGTGGCGCCGGATCGCGCCGCGTCAGCCGCAGCCTCGCCGTCTTCGAGGGCGTCGCAGAGCGGCGGCGGTGGGACGGCGAATCCGCCCTGTGCCTCGACTTCGTCCTGCCTCACGGCCGCACCCTGTCGCTGCTCAGCACCCAGCTGGTCGATGTCCGGCCGGCCGGCCTGAACGAGCGCGGCGAGTGGGTGCTTCTCGCCCACGACGAGGGGCGACGGGGGCGCCGCTCCCGGCGGCGGACCGGGCCACACGGACCGGTCTAGAGTGCGACCGCCTCGTCGACGGCGATGTCGCCCTCGCCGTCGACGTCGTGCGCGCGGGAGAGGCGATCAGTGAGGCCGCGGCGCTCGAAGCGGTAGCCGATCCCTGGGACCGCGTGGATGTAGGTCGGTCGCGGTCCCTCGGGCTCGATCTTGCGGCGCAGCCGGTACACGTGGGCGTCGACGCTGCGCAGGTCGAGGTCAGCCCCCTGGCCCCACACCTTCTGGATCATCTCCGTGCGGGAGATGACCCGGCCCGGTGAGGCGGAGAGGAGGGCGAGTAGATCGAACTCGGTCGGGGTCAGGGTCACCGCCACGCCGTCGCGCAGCACCTCGTGGCGGCCGACGTCGACGATCAGGCCGGGGAACTTGAGCCGCCCGGGGCGCACCTGGGACTGGCTGGTGCGCTGGCGGCGGAGCTTGGCGTTGATGCGCGCCGCCAGCTCGCGGATCTCGAAGGGCTTGGTGACGTAGTCATCGGCGCCGATCTCGAGGCCGACGACGACGTCGACGGGATCTGAGCTGGCCGACACCATGACGATGGGAATCTCGATCCCCGCCGAGCGGATCCGGCGACAGACGTCGAAGCCGGTCAGGCCGGGCAGGTTGAGGTCGAGGACGATGAGGTCGACGTCGTTCTGCTCGGCGAGACGGACGCCGTCACGGCCGTCCTCGGCGAACTGGATGCCGAATCCGTGCTGGCTGCCCAGGACCGCGAGGATGTCGTGCATCGACGGATCGTCATCGATCACCAGCACCGTGGCCTCGGCGCGTGACGGCCGTCCGGCCTGGGGCGCCTGACCCAGCATGGGGTCGGTGAAGGACTTCATGAACGCGCGGAACCTCGGATTGGCGGATCGATGCCGGCAACGTAGCACGCGACCGCTGTGCCATCGGAGGCGGTTACCCGAGTGTTGCGGACTTTCACGGCTCCGGAACGTCCGTGACTGGCAGTCGGACGAGCGGCGATCACGACGGCTCCTCGAGCGGGACCGCGATGAAGAAGGAGTTGCCGCGTATGCTCTTGTTGTCGAGCCAGATCTGTCCGCCCATCCGCTCGACCAGCTGACGGGCGAGGTACAGCCCCACTCCGAAGCCGCCGCGCTGGCGCAGCAGAGGATTCTCCACCTGGTAGAAGGACGCGAAGACGCGATCCACCTCGCTGTCGGGGATGCGCCGGCCGTTGTCGCGCACCTCGACGTGCGCCTTGTTGACGACGCGCACGGCGGTGATCTCCACGGCCTCGTTGTCGGGAGCGAACTTCAGCGCATTGTCGATGAGGCAGGCGAGCACGAGCGCGAGACGCTCCTCGTCGACGTGCAGGTACCCGAGGGTCTCGTCGATGTGGACCAGGAAGCGGCCGCGGTCGGCGATCTCCACGAAGCGCGAGATGACCTGACGGAGGACAGCGCTGAAGTCCACGGTGGTCGGCTTGAGACGGATCTCGCCGGACTCGAGCTGGGCGATGCAGAGCAGGTTGTCGGTGAGCCGGCCCAGGTGCTCGGCCTCGGTGCGCAGCTCGTGGAAGCCCTCCTTGCGAGCCTGCTGGGGAAGGTGGTCGCCGCCATCCTGCATGAGCGCCAGCCATGCCTTGATCTTGGTCAGGGGGGTGCGCAGCTCATGGGAGGCGAGCATCATGAACTCGCTCTTGATGCGGTCCACCTCGCGTAGCTCCGCGAACACAGCGTGCTCCAGCTCGGCGGAATGGGTCATCTGCCGGGCACGCGCGGCCACCATCTCGCGGGCCAGCAGCGAGCTGGCCAGCGACACCACGAAGAAGAGGAAGAGGCGCGAGGCGAGCACGTCACCGATGGAGTGCGTCAGCGGCCCGGAACCGGCCAGGCCGATGGTGATGTAGAGGGCGCTGATCGTCGCCGCGCAGAGCGCACTGCCGAGGATCCCGAAACGAAGGCTGCTGATGCCAATGAGCACGTAGAAGACGAGTGCGAAGTTGGAGCTGAACCCGCCGGTGAGATAGACCAGGGCGCTGGCGACGGTGAGGTCCATGGCGAGGATGGCCAGCTGGGTGCGCCGCCCGGGAAGGCGGTGCAGCACCAGAGCCAGGGTGGCGCTGAGGTTGAACATGCCCCAGCCGCCGAGGATCAGGTTGATGGCCGAGGTGGCGGCCACCCTCGGCTCGCCGGGGAAGTTGTTGGTGACGGCGGCGAAGACCAGCACCGCCCACCGGGCCAGCTCGATGACCCGCTCCACCCCGGCGCGGCGGTCGCGGTCCACGGGCATGGCCACTGTCACCGGCGGCTTGCTCGGGGCCGCCGCGGCGGGATGGCCGGGAGCAGCGGGCAGCCGCCGAGCCAGTTCCTGGTTCACCTCGGCCTCGGGCATGGCTGGGCACGGCTGGTCGCGGGGGCTGCGAGCACAGAATCGAGCGTACCGAGCGATCGCGCCAGCGGCGACAAGGACCGGTAACGAATCAGGCGCAGGGGGGTGCGGGACCAGGCTGCGCGCTACCGCCGTCGCGGGCAAGCGACATCACCACGCTCGCCGAGGAGGCGTCCCGGCAATCCACCGACCACCCCAGGGTGAGCAGGGCGGAGACCTCCTGGGCGCGGGAGGGGAGGATGGCGTCGGCGACGCCGGTGCCGGCGAGAACGGTGCTCCAGTCGGGCTGGAGATCGTGGATGTCCAGGTAGCGCTGCAGGGCGGTGGTGCCGAAGATGCCCGCCTCGTCGTAGAGGAACACTACCCTGCCGGTGGGGAAGCGATCGGCGAGGTACCCTCCCCAGGTGTCGACGGTGTAGAGACGGCGCCCGGCGAGGTGCGCCGAGGCGTAATCGGCGGCGGCCTTGGGCTCATGGGTGGCCTCGAATCGCGCGGAGCTGTCCGCGCTCACCTGGGGAACCGCTGCGGCTACCGCACCCGCCACCAGCAGCGCCGCCACGGTGGCGGCGAACCACCGGGGGGGGCGCCGCCAGCGGCCGACACGGGACACCGCCGGGAGGCGGTGGCGGTGAGCCAGCCACGCCGACGAGCTGTAGACGGCGAGCTGGGGCACGGCGATCACGGCGAACAGCGCCACGTTCTGCTGCGCCTGGAGCGAGGCCGCGAAGGCGGTGCCGGCGAGAACGGTGTCGAAGAGGTCGCGCCGCCGGGACAGAGCCCAGCCGATCACCAGCAGGATGGCCTGCGCCTCGAAGAGGCGCAGCCAGAGGTCGTGGAAGTCCGGCGACTGCCATCCCAGGCCCACCCCGGTGGTGGTCGGGGTGATGAACGTGGCCCCGACGTAGCTCCACAACCCAGGTCCTCCCGGGTTGGCCAGCGTGGCCAGCGCCGCGGCGGCGATGGCGCCCGCCAGCAGGCGGCGGGAGCGGCGATCGACGTCGCGCACCGTCAGGAGGGTGATCACCGCGATGCCGAGCCCGATCACGAACCCGGCGTCGAGGTTGGCCCAGAGGGTGAGGAGTGGCGGCAGCACCAGCAGGGCGCGGGCGGAGCCACGCCGCCAGCGCATCACCACGTGCAGGACCACGGCGGCGCCGAGGAGGCTCCACACCTGGCTGCGCACGCCGAGCAGCTGCGAGGCCACCGCGGCGCCGAGAAGCAGCGATGCGGCCACGACCGGGCCGGCCGGCCGGCGGTCGGGCGGGATGGCCAGGGCCGCGACCAGCAGAGCCGCCGAGCCCACCCCGCCCATGAGCAGCGACGCCAGGCCGGGACCGCCGAGGTCGACGGCGCGCGCCAGTCCCACCTCATACAGCCACTGCTGTCCCACCCACGGGTTGGCGGCGTGGAGAAAGCTGAACGGCTCGATGCCGGGAATGCCGTGGGCGAGGATGTAGTGACCGATGGCCAGGTGCCACCACACGTCGCTGTCGCGGAATGGCTGCACCGTGAACGCCAGGCTGGCCACCGCGGCGGCGAGCACCCAGCCGTTGCGCCGGATCACTGCGCGGGTCATCCCGGGCTCTGCTGCAGCTGCGACGGCGGCGTGCGCGCCAGCGTGGTGCACGTGTCGTTGGCGGCGGTGAAGGCGGGCTGGGGAGGCAGCTGGAGCTGGGCCACCCGGTCGCGCGGAGCGAAGGCGATGTTGTGAGCATCGCTGTACACCTCGACCCAATCGCTGGCGTGCAGCATCACGTTGCTCAGCGGAGCGCCGGTGTCGAAGAGCACCAGGTCGGTGCCCGCGCTGCGCACGATGCTGTCCCACTGCGGGGTGACCGATTCGACGTCGCCGTAGCTGTTCAGAAGGCTGTCGCCCATCAGCGCCGCGTCCCCGAAGATGTAGACGTGGTCGCCGTGCGCGGAGAGACGGTAGGCGAGATAGCCGCCCTCCCCGTACTGGTTGAAGATGCGCAATGGTCGGGGATCGCTGGCCAGCCAGCGCGCCGCGCAGACAGGGAACTCCTGCGCGTAGAACAGCGAATCCTCACGGGTGCGCATCGCCGGGACGAGGCGGGCGGAGATGTAGACCCCCAGGACGGCGCCGCAGAGCACCACCCAGCCGATCACGCGCATCCCCACAGGCGGCAGGTGCTGCCTTGGGCTGCGGCGGCGCCCGCGCAGGCGCTGCACCAGGATGTCGGCCTGGTTGATCCAGACCGGGGTCGCCGCGGCCACGAAAAGCGCGATGTGGCGCACCGACTGGAATGCCAGCACGCTGGTGGCCAGCACCAGGGCGGCGTCGCGCAGGCGGATGCGCCTGTTGGCGACGATCAGGCCCACCAGGCTGAGCAGCATGATCCCGAAGATGCGCACCGACCAGTCATGGAAGTCCGGCGAATGCCATTCCAGGATGAGCGCCTGCTGCGCCGGCGAGCCCACCGTCCCCAGCGGGTAGAGGATGATCGACGGCCCGTTGAGGTTGACGGCGCACACCACCAGTGACCCGGCCAGCAGGAGCGCCAGGCGGCGCACCCGGTCCGCTGGGGCGCGGCCCTCGAGGTGGAGCAGATGGGCCACCGTCTCCGCCGCCACCACCACAGCGATGAACCCCAATCCGATCAAGAACCCGGAGTGCAGGTTCCCCCAGACCAGGAACATGGGAAGCAGGAGCAGGGCCACGCGCCCGCCGCGGCGGAGGTGATTCTCGACGAGCAGCAGCGTCAGGCACGCGAACGCGAACGTGATCATCTGGGCGCGCGGCCCCCAGATGGGATAGCCGGCGACCACCGCCAGGACCATGCCGCCGCCGAGCACCATCGGCCCCGGGGAGTCACAGCGCGCCCGAGCCATGATGCAGAGCACGCCCAGCCAGCTGACCACGCTGAGAAACGCCACGATGCCGGCCAGACCGCCCCATCTGTACAGCTCCGCGAAGAGCACCTCGGAGAGCCACTCGTGCATCGTCCACGCGTGGCTGGCCACCGTGTACGTGAAGGGGTCGGTGTGGAGGAGGCCGCCGTTCTGGATGATCAGCTGGCCGGCGCGAAGGTGCCACCAGAAATCGGGATCGCGGATCGGGCTGGTCAGGGGAAAGGCGGCGGCGAGCATGACCGCGCAGAGGAACAGGCCGCCCGGCGACGTGAGCCGGTCGATCAGCGACTGGCGGGTCCCGTCGGCGCGGTGCTGCTGAGTGGAGGTGGGCGCGGCCACGGAGCCCGTGCTGGTCACGTCGCCCGCCATTGTCACCCGCCCACCGAGATCGTGGGACGCCTCCGCTTACGCGGCGTGGTTGGTCCCCGCCGGCGCGGCGCTGCCGGCCGACCGGCTCGCCAGCGCGGCGAGCAGCGCCGCGTTCAACGCCTCGGCGTCGAACGGCTTCATCATGTAGGTGACGCCGCCGAGATCGATCACCGCCTGCATGTCACTGTCGAAGTTGCGCGCGGTGAGCAGGATCACCGGCATGGCGGCGGTGCGCGGATCGCGACGCACGGCGCGGCAGAGGGAGAGGCCGGAGAGGCGCGGCATCATCACGTCGGTGACGATCACGTCGGGCACCCAGGCGGCGAGCACCTTGAGGGCCTCCGCCCCATCCTCGGCCGACCTGGCCACGTAGCCGTCGACCGACAGGCGGAGCTCGAGAAGCCGTCGCAGAGACGTGTCGTCCTCGACGATGAGGACGCGCGGCGGCTCCGGCGACGAGGGCATGTCCATGGACCGGCGACTCCTTCTGAACTGACCCCCCGGTTATAGATCGCGGGCAGATCGGGGCTCTCGTCTGCAACCGCCCTGTCACCCGGACACCATCGCTCCGGCGCGCGCGGTGGCCGATCGTCACGGGTCACCTGGAGGGCGGTGGGTATCATGCCGGCATGCGCCGCAGCTGCTGTATCCGCGCGTGGTGACACCCTTCGGCGACGCCCGTGTCGTCAATCCCTCGGCACTCTCGGCGGTGCGCTTCCTGCTCACCCAGCGCATCGAGGATCTCGAGGCGGCGTCGATGCGGCTCGACGCCCGGCTTGCCGACACCGCGCAGACGCGCGAGGAGCTGCTGCGCCGCACCCAGGACAGCGAGAAACGCTGGAAGGGGCTGCTCGACCACCTCGACGGCCTCGATCCCGACGAGCTCGACAAGGCATTCAGCAGCATCTCGCGGTTTCGGGCCGACCTCGCCGCCGTCGACGAGCGATTCCGCGACGTGCGTGCGCGTCTCATCGATCTGCGCAGCGAGCAGGAGGTGCTGCGCTCCGTCTACCGCAGCCTCGACGACCTGGCCGCCGCTGTCGCACCCCGCGCCGACACCTCGCGCGTGCGCACCGCGTCGCGCCAGGTGTTCCAGATCATCGAGGAGGAGCGCATGCGGATCGCGCGCGACATGCACGATGGTCCCGCGCAGTCGATGGCCAACCTGGTGCTGCAGGCGGAGATCCTGGAGCGCCTCATCCAGCGTGATCCGCAGCTGGTGGTGCGCGAGCTCGCCGACTTCAAGGACGGGGTGCGGGCGGTGCTCGACGACACGCGCCGGCTCATCTTCGATCTCCGCCCCATGTCGCTCGACGACCTCGGGCTGGTCCCCACCCTGCGCAAGCTCATCAAGGAGTTCGGCGAGGACGCCGGCATCACCGCCCAGCTGCGGGTGGTGGGCCAGGACGTCCGGCTGCCCGGCTCCTTCGAGCCGACCATCTTCCGCATCATCCAGGAGGCGCTCAACAACGCCCGCAAGCACGCCCGCGCCCACAACGTCGAGGTGCTCATCAACTTCCAGGAGGATGCGGTCACCGCCATGGTCCGCGACGACGGCATCGGCATGGACGTGGCCGCGGTCGAGGCCCGTCTGGAATACGGCAAGAACCTCGGCCTGATCTCGATGCGCGAGCGTGCCCAGCTCGAGAAGGGCACCCTGGAGATCCGCTCCGAGCCGGGCAAGGGCACCGAGGTGCGCGCCGTCTTCCAGCTCTGAGCGGGGGGCGGCGCCCGCGACGGCGACGGTGGGGGACAATGTGGGGGTGCGATACCGCGTCCTGGCCTGCGACTACGACGGGACGGTCGCGTCGCAGGGGGTGATGGCGCCGGAGACTGCCGAGGCGCTGCAGCGCCTCCGCGAGAGCGGCCGCCGGGCCGTGCTGGTGACCGGGCGCATCCTCGACGAGCTGCTCGACATCTGCGACGACCTCGACGTCTTCGATCTCGCCGTGCTGGAGAACGGAGCGCTCCTCTACAACCCGGCCACCGGCCACCAGCGCCTCCTCGCGCCCCCTCTGCCCCCGCGCTTCGTCGCGACGCTGCGGGCCCAGGGGGTCAACCCCCTGTCGGTGGGGCGGGCCATCTGCAGCACCTGGGACCCCTTCGAGGCGGTGGTGGTGCGCACCATCCACGAGATGGAGCTCGACCTGCAGATCGTCTTCAACAAGCACTCGGTCATGGTTCTCCCCGCCAGCGTCAACAAGGCGACCGGCCTGACCGTGGCGCTGGACACCCTCGGCGAGATGGCGGAGGCCGCGGTGGCGGTCGGCGACGCCGAGAACGACCTGGTGATGCTCAGCCAGGTGGGCTGTGGCGTGGCCGTCGCCAACGCGCTGGCCACCGTCAAGCAGCGCGCCGACTTGGTCATGGACGCCCCCGCCGGCGAGGGCGTCCGCCAGCTGGTTCACGAATTGCTCCGAGACGATCTGCAGTCGGCCCTGGGGCGCGCTTCTCACCGCCGCGCTGGGTGAGCGCTGGCGGCGCACCTCGCTCGGGTGTTTTTACAGGAGAGGGGCAGATCCCCTCCGCTCGAGGGGTGGGAATGAATCCCACCCCTCTCACCCCTGCCCCTCGGCGCGCCTCGCGCGCCGCTGTCGCTTCGCGACGGGGACTTTTTAGCGCCGGAGCACTTCTGCCAATCGTTCCGCAAGCGGTGATTTCAGGACATCCTCCAACGGTCTTGGCAAAGCCAGGCTCCAGTTGGGCCAGCGGTCGCTGCGCGTGCCCGGCATGTTGGGGCGTTCGACCACCTTGGCGGCGTCCTCGAGGGCGGCGGCGACCAGCATCGACGGGGAGCGCGCCAGCGCCCGGTAGGCGCTGACGATGACCTCGGCGACCGGTACCTCGGGGTCGCCGCCGACCCGGGCCAGGCGCTCGCGGATCTGAGCCCCGACGGTCTCGTTGACGGCCAGGCCGATGGAGCGCTGGGCCTCGGGATCGGCTCCGCGCCAGAGGCCGGCCACGGTGGGCAGGTCGTGGGTGGTCACCGCGCTCATCGCCCGCACCGGGAAGGCCGAGGGGCCGCCCTCCTCGAACCAGAGAACCCGGTAGGAGAGGATGTCGCGCGCCTCCATCTCGGCGCGGACGACCGGCTCGACCGTGCCGAGGTCCTCGCCCACCACCACAGCGCCGGCCCGCACACTCTCCAGCGCCAGGATGTCGAGCAGATCCGAGGCGGGATAGCGGACGTAGACGCCGTCGCTGGGAGCGCCCCCACGGGGGATCCAGAAGAGCCGGAACAGACCCATGATGTGGTCGACACGCAGCCCCATGGCGTGGGCGAATCCCGCCCGCAGCACCGACGCCAGCGGCGCATACCCCTGTCTGCGCAGCTCCCACGGGTTCCACGGGGGCTGTGACCAGTCCTGGCCGGCGAGGTTGAAGGGGTCGGGCGGCGCGCCCACCGCGAAGCCGGTGGCGAAGAGGCCGGGGTCAGCCCAGACGTCAGCGCCTCCCGGGTCGACGCCGACAGGAAGGTCGGCCATCAGCGGCAGGGCGGTGGCGGCGCTGCCCAGCTGCTGCTCCAGCAGCCACTGCAACCAGGCGTGGAAGGTGCGGCGGCGGCCGGAGCGGCGCTGGTGGGCCAGCACCGCCGCCCCCTCCGAGTCTCGCAGCGGGACTGGCCACTCGCGATAATCGCCACCGTGCTCCTCGGCGATGACCGAGAAGGTGGCGAACCGCTCCAACTCGTCGCCCTGCCGGCGCCGCCAGCCGGCGAACTCCCGGCCGGGGGGCGCCGCGGCGGCGATGCGGGCCAGCGCGTCGAGCTTGAAGCGCGCCACGGCGTCGCGATCGATGCGGCGGTCCGCATTCAGCGCCCGCCCCGCCGCCGCCAGGGGTTCGAGCTCCGCGCCCAGGATCCTGGCACCGGGGACCTCTTCGACGCGCAGGTAGAGGGGATTGCGCCAGCGCCGGCTGCTGGGCAGGTACGGACTGGCCTCGATGGGCGGAGCCGGAGCGGTGGCGTCGAGCGGGCTGAGCAGGGCGAAGCCCGCGCCACGCGCTGCCGCCCACTCGCCGAACCCGCGTAGGTCGGCGAGGTCGCCGATGCCCCAGCTGGCGGCGGAGCGCGCCCCGTACAGCTGCACCGCCCAGCCTCCCAGGCGCAGCCCGCCGGGAAGGTGACACCGGCGCGGGCAGACGATCAGCGAGCGGGAGCCGGAGGCGGTGGCACGGGTGTGGTACCCGAGGGGCACGTCGTCGCCGATCCGCCCCTCGAGGTGGAGCGCCCGACCGTCCTCGGTGAGCACCTCGACGGGGTGCGCGAGGACGTCACCGGGATGGAGGATGACCGCGCCCGGCGGGGCGGGCTCTGTGGCGTCGCGCGCGCCCAGCGCGGCCAGAGCGGCGGCAACCGTCGCCGGTGGCGCGGAGATCAGCCGGCCCGTGGCGTCCTCATATCCGGCCTGAACGCCCCACCGCCAGGCGTCGCTCCCCGCGCCGTCCCCCGCTCCCGGTTGGGTCAGATCGCGAAGGCCTTGGCGCGCTGGGCGATGAGGTCGAGCTCGGAGACCGTGTCCACGACGTCATGGTAGTCACCGGCTCTCTCCAGGGTGGCGACGAACGCGTCGACGGCGGCGGGGTCGAACTGGCGCAGCCGTTCCCGGAGGAGCTCGTCGATGGCGCTCTCCACCGGGCGGGGAGGCGCGTAGGCGCGGCCCGAGACCATGACGTCGAAGGCGTCGACCACGCTGACGATGCGCGCCCCCAGGGGGATGTCGGTGGCGGTGAGGCCGAGGGGATAGCCGGCGCCGTTCCAGTGCTCGTGGTGGTGGCGAACGATGAGGCGGACGTCCTCCCAGGTGTCGATGTCCTCGAGGATGGCCGCGCCGATCTCGGGATGGAGCTGCATCACCTCACGCTCGCTCGCCGTCAGCGGGCCGGGCTTGCGCAGCAGGGTCTCGGGGACGCCCACCTTGCCGATGTCGTGGAGGCAGGCTCCCACGCGGATGGAGAAGCGCGCGTCGTCGCCGAGGCCCAGCTCCCGAGCCACCGCCTCGGAGTGGCGGACGAGACGCTCGGCGTGCCGGTTGGTGGCGCAGTCCTTCGATTCCAGGGTGTTGGCGAGGACCATGGTGAACCGTTCCAGCATGGGCACCAGGAGGTTGAGCCGGGTGGCCTCGACGGCCAGCTGGCGGCGCTCGAGCGCGCGCCCGGCCACGGTGAGCAGGTGATCCGCCTTGAAGGGCTTGGGGATGAAGCCGACGGCGCCGGCCCGCATCGCCCGCATCGCCAGGTCGAGGTCGTGGAGGGCGGTCACGATGATGCACGGCACCGTGGGGTCGACCCTCTGGGAGTGCTCGATGACCTCGATCCCGGTGGCCACGGGCATGCTGTGGTCGGTGATCAGCACGTCGAAGCCGGGGCGCTCCTCGAGCAGGCGGCAGGCGGCGCCCCCGTCGGCGGCGGTGTCCACCTCATAGCCGCCGCCGGCCAGCGCCTCGCTGAGGAAGCGGCGAGTCAGGCGGTCGTCATCGGCGCACAGCACCCTCGGCACATTGGTGAGGATGCGGGGAGGGCGGGCGGATCAACCATTCCATTTACCCGGCTGATACAGGTCCGTTACAAGACCGCCGGAAATGTCCGAGGCGGGGCAGGCGGATCGCACATCCCCCACCTGCCGCGCCGGCTCAGCGCCTCGCCCTGCCCTCGAGATGCGGCTCGGGCACGGCCGCCGCCGTGGTGCGCAGGCTCTGCTTCCAGTAGGCGCGGACGGCACGCTGGATCTGGAGGTCGGACCACCACAGCGGCACGGAGGCCGCCTGGTCACGCTCCACGGTGAGGCGGGTGCAGAGCAGGCGGCGGCGCACTGGCAACCCGAAGTCGGCGTGAAAGGCCATCTTGTAGATCATGTAGATGACGATCCAGACCAGCAGAAAGACGAGCACGGCGCCCAGCAGCACCGCGTTGAAGCGGTGCCCCACGATGACGATGTCGTTGAAAAGGAGCACGCCGCTAGCGTACGCGGCGTGCTCCTACATTCCTGCAACGAAACGGTGGAGGCTGGTCAGGCAGTGACCGTGGGCCGCGCCTCGGGGACCGATTCCGCCTCGTCGTCGCCGCTGTCGCCCTCATCCTCCGCGTCGTTGCCGTGGGCGGCGGAGAGCGAGGCGAGGGCAGCGGCCGCCTCCTCCTCCTCGTAGAGGCGCGCCGCCTCTTCGCGGAGCTTCTGGTAGTAGTCGAGCCCGGTCCCGGCGGGGATCAGCTTGCCGATGATGACGTTTTCCTTGAGGCCGCGCAGCTTGTCGACCTTGCCGGAGATGGCCGCCTCGGTGAGCACCCGGGTGGTCTCCTGGAAGGACGCCGCGGAGAGCCACGACGCCGTGTTGAGAGCCGCCTTGATGAGCCCGAGCAGGACGGTCCCGGCGATGGCCGGCTCGCCGCCCTCGCTGAGCGACTTGGCGTTGGCCTCCTCCCATTCGAACTGGGAGACGATCTCGCCGGGAAGCAGGTCGGTGTCGCCCGCGTTGTCGATGCGCACCTTGCGCATCATCTGCCGGACGATGA
>DAIUFS010000045.1:0-15650 GCA_036844485.1 Candidatus Dormiibacterota bacterium
GATGCGCGCGTCCGCGGTCACCGCCAGGTCGATGTCACCGATCGTCACTGCCACCGTCTCCCGTACAGTCCGCTGCTGAGGTAGCGGTTGCCACCGTCCGCCAGGACGGTGACCACGACACCGGCACCGATGCGCCGCGCCGTCTCGCGCACCCCCCACAGCGCCGCGCCACTTGAGTGGCCCACCATGATGCCCTCGCGACGGGCGAGCTCGCGGGCCAGATCGTACGACGCCTCGGTCGGGGCCCAGAGATTGTCGTCCGCGAGACCGGGGTCGTAGATGCCGGGGACGATCGCGCTCGGCATGTGCTTCATCCCCTCGAGGCCGTGCCACGGATCCTCCGGCTGCACTGAGATGCACACGACATCAGGGCGCTCGTGACGCAGCCGTCTGCTCACCCCCATGAACGTGCCGCCTGTCCCCAGCGCCGCCACGAAATGGCTGACGCTGCCCTCGGTCTGCTCCCAGATCTCCGCGCCCGTGCCGTCGTAGTGCGCCCTCCAGTTGGCGGGGTTGTTGTACTGGTCGGGCATGAAATAGAGGCGCGGATTCTCGGCGTGCATCCGCCGCGCCAGCAGGATGGCCCCGTCGCTGCCCTCCTGGGCGTCGCTGTAGACGATCTCCGCGCCGTAGGCGGCGATCATCGTCTTGCGCTCGTCGCTGACGTTGGTCGGCATCACCAAGCGCACGCGATAGCCGAGCGCGGCGCCCACCATGGCGTAGGCGATGCCGGTGTTGCCACTGGTGCTGTCGAGGATGATCCGATCGCGCGTCAGTGCTCCGCTGCTCTCACCGTCGCGGATCATGCGCAGAGCAGGGCGATCCTTCACCGACCCGCCGGCGTTGAGGAACTCCGCCTTGCCGAACACGGCGACGTCCGGAAACTCGCGCTCGAAGAGCCGGATGCGCAGCAGGGGCGTGTTGCCGATGCCGCCAAGGATCGATATGCCGAGCGTCACCGGGGCCACGCGCTCCGGTGGTGCCCCACGCGTGGTCTCGGGCATTCCGCCATTATCGACGGCAACGCGTCGCCGGCCGCTGCATGGCTACTCGGGCGGGCGCGACGCTCCGAAACGGAATCCCGCCGTCCCGCGGCGAGCATCCTCGATGACGGCGATGACCCCGCCCGGCCGCAGGTGGATGGGCCCCTCCTCCCCCGGCAGCTCGACGAAGTCAGGGGCTCCCTCGCTGAGCTGGATGGCGGCGATGGTCTCGGCAACTGTCAACTTGACAGCGAGGTCGGACCCGTTGGCGAGTCGGATCACGGCCATGTGAGGGTGCCTCCGCGGATGATCGGTGGTGAACGCCGCCATGGTAGCCGCGCCACGCTCACCGGGCGGCGTCCAGCCCTGCCTCGAGCTCGGCGAGCAGCACCGTCTCGTCCTCGATGCCGATGCTGAAGCGCAGCAGCCCGTCCGAGATGCCCAGGGCTTGGCGCGCCTCGGAGCTGAGGTGGCGGTGCGAGGTGGTGGCCGGGTGGCTGACCGTGGTGCTGACGTCGCCGAGGCTGGGGGCGAGGCGGATCCCGCCGATCGCCCGGACCACACGCGCCGCCGCCGGCCGCCCGCCGCGCACCTCGAGGCTCAGCATCGGACCCACGCCGCGCGGCAGCAGCCGGGCCGCCAGGGAGCCGTCGCCCGCGTCCCGGACCGCCGGGTGGTGCACCGCGGCGACGGCCGGATGCCCGTCCAGCGCCACCGCCAGGGCGGCAGCCGTGGCGCTGCCGCGCTCCACACGGAGCGGCGCGGTGCGCAGTCCGCGCAAGGTCAGCCACGCATCGAACGGAGCGAGCACCGCCCCCAACGCCCGGCTGGTGGAATCCAGCCAGCCGGCCGCCTCGCTGCCATCGGCGGCGATGGCCACCCCGCCGAGCACGTCGCTGTGCCCCCCGAGATGCTTGGTCAGGCTGTGCATGACCAGGTCGGCACCGTGGGCGAGCGGCTGGAAGAGAAATGGCGTTACAAAGGTGCTGTCGACCAGACAGACGGCGCCGCACTGGTGAGCCACCGCCGCGACCGCCGGGACGTCGACCACGGTGATCAGCGGGTTGGTGACGATCTCGACCACCACCATCGCCACATCCCGGTCCGCCACCGCCGCGACCAGCTCACCAACGTCGGTCGCCTCGGTGTCGAGCGGGAGGTCCACCACTGTGGTGGTCACCCCCAGCGCTGCGAGGGGGCCGAGCAGCAGCGACTCGGTGCCTCCGTAGCAGGGCCGCACCAGAACCACCCGCCGCCGCCCGCTCATCACCGCGGCGCTGACCAGGAGGACCAGCGCCGCCTGGCCGCTGGCGGTCGCGCGGGCGGTGGGAACGGCTCCGCCGGGCGGCGTTTCCAGCGTGGCCAGCGCCGACTCCAACAGGCCCACCGTCTCGTTGCCGTGGCGGCGGTACACCCGCGGATCAGCCTCCATGGCCGCGTCGAGGGCGTCGAGGTCCGGGTAGGACCGCACCGACGCCAGCGACGGCGGTGCGACCAGGTCCGCGCCGTCCGAATCCGATGCGGGCAGCGCACCCGCGCGGATGGCCGCCAGGCGGATCTCCTCGCCCGGGTTCACCGTGCCGGAGCCTGCCCCGCGGCCGACGGCGCGGCCGCTGCACCCCCCGCCAGAAGGCGGAACGCGGAGCGCCCCGCGTACCGTCCCGCCGAGCCCAGCTCGGCCTCGATGCGCAGCAGCCGGTTGTACTTGGCGACCCGTTCTGAGCGCGACGGCGCCCCCGACTTGATCTGGCCGGCATTGACGGCAACAGCAAGGTCGGCGATGGTGGTGTCCTCGGTCTCGCCGCTGCGGTGACTGATCACCGAGGCGTATTCGTGGGCCGACGCCAGCGCGATGGCGTCGAGGGTCTCCGTCAGGGTGCCGATCTGGTTGACCTTGACGAGCAACGCGTTGGCCACGCCGCGCGCGAAACCCTCTCGCAATCTGCCCACGTTGGTCACGAAGATGTCGTCACCCACCAGCTGAACGCGCGAGCCGAGCCGCGCCGTCAGCTCGCTCCAGCCCTCCCAGTCGTCCTCGGCCATGCCGTCCTCGATGGAGACGATGGGGTACTGCGATACCCACGTCGCCCAGAGCTCGACCAGCTCGGCCGGCTCCAGCACCCGGCCCTCGCCACGGAGGTGGTAGCGCCCCTCCGAATACAGCTCGGAGGCGGCGGGATCCAGCGCCAGGGCAACGTCCTCACCGGCTCGGTAGCCCGCTCGCGAGATGGCTTCGAGCAGGATCTCGATCGCCTCCTCGTTGTGGCGAAGGCTGGGCGCGAAGCCACCCTCATCGCCCTGCCCGGTGTTCTCGCCGCGGTCGTGCAGCACCGCGCGCAGCGCGTGAAAGCATTCGCTGCCGGCGCGCAGGGCGTCGGCGAAGGTCGCAAAGCCGAGCGGGGCCAGCATGAACTCCTGGAAGTCGACGCTGGTCTGGGCGTGGAGGCCACCGTTGAGCACGTTGAGCAGCGGCACGGGAAGCACGTGAGCATCGTCGCCGCCGAGGTGGCGGTACAGCTCGAGCCCCTGCGCGGCCGCCGCCGCGTGCGCGGTCGCCAGGCTCACGCCGAGGATGGCATTGGCGCCGAGCCGCGCCTTGTTCTCAGTCCCGTCCAGCTCGATGAGAACGGTGTCGAGGGCCCGCTGATCGAGCGCCTCGAGCCCGGTCACGGCGGGACCTATGACGTCGAGGACGTTGCCGACCGCCGTGCGCACTCCCTTGCCGGCGAATCGCGCCGGATCGCCGTCACGCAACTCCACCGCCTCGTGCGCCCCGGTGCTGGCCCCGCTGGGGACGAGCGCTCGTCCCGAGTGGCCGCCACTGAGGCGCACCCTCACCTCGAGAGTGGGATTGCCACGGGAGTCGAGCACCTCGAGCGCGTCCACCTCCTCGATCTGGGTCATTCGGGGCACTCCCTGATGGTGCCCCTCACACCGGCACCCTCTTGACCACGAAGCTGCGGGCCAGCTTGTCGTGCCAGCCCTGCCGGCGCGAGTCCCAGCCGGCCGAGACCAGGCCGATCAAGGCGATCAGCCCGGCGATCGATCCCACCGTCGGCACCAGTCCCAGCAGCCCGGGTGCCCAGAAGATCGCCGCACGCAGCAACGCACGACCCATCGGCAGCCTGCCGCCATCCTCGGCGCGCACCACGAATGTGCCCATGGCGAGCTGGCCGACGGTGCGGCCGAACCAGGCCACCAGGCCGCCGAAATACAGGGCGCTGACCACGGCCCCGAGCACTCCGACCACGACGAACCGATTCGACAGATCAGCGGGCAGCGTGGCCACCGCCTGGCCCGCGGCCGCCGGGTGGTCGCGATAGAACTGGGCCACCGGGACATAGAGCCACGGAATGCTGACCGGGGCCTCGAGCACGAACAGGATGATGATGTCGAGGATGTAGCCGAGAACTCGCCACCCGAACCCGGCGTACGCCAGCCCCGGGGCCGGTCCCCGCGGTCGCAGGCCGGGCGGGGGCGCGGCCATCGGATACCCGCTCGGGGAGATGGAGGTGGGCGCCACCGGGTAGGCCGGCAGCGCTGGGGGCCTCTCCTGGTCGCCGGGCCGCTGTGGCGGAGGCTGTGCGCTCATCCCATCTCCTCGGCGATCTCGTCCCAGAGGCGGGCGAGCACCCGGATGCCCATGGCGTACTGGTCGAGATCGAACTTCTCGTTGGGGGCGTGGATCTGGTCGTCGGGCAGCCCCATCCCGACCAGCACCGACTGCGTGCCGAGAACTCTCTGGAACACCTCGACCGGGGGGACCGAGCCGCCCTCGCGGATGATCACCGGCTCCTTGCCGAAGACCGCCGCCATCGCCCGCGACGCGGCGCGAACCGCGGGATGGTCCGCCGGGGTGATCACCGGGTTTCCGCCCTCCCGAACCGTCACCTCCGAGGTGACCCCGGGCGGCGTGGCCGAGCGCAGCGCGTCGGCGACGAGCTCGCCGATCACCTCAGGCTTCTGGGCGGGCACCAAGCGGCAGCTGATCTTGGCGCCGGCGTGGGCGGGGATGATGGTCTTGGAACCCGGGCCCTGGTAGCCGCCCCAGATCCCGTTGATCTCGAGGGTGGGACGCACCCATCGTCGTTCCAGGTCCGTCCAGCCCTCCTCCCCCACCATCGCGCCGATGCCACCGGCGGTGGCACGAAATTGGCTCTCGTCAAAAGGCAGCGATCGATACCCCTCGCGCTCCGCCTCGGTGGGCTCGACGACATCGTCGTAGAAGCCGGGCACGGTGACCCGTCCGGTGCTCGGATCCTTGAGCGACGCCAGCATCCGCGCCAGCGCTTCCACCGGGTTCTGCACGGCACCGCCGAACAGGCCCGAGTGCAGGTCGAGGCTGGGCCCGCGAACCTCCACCTCGACCCCGGCGAGACCGCGCAGCCCCACCGAGAGCGAGGGCACGCCACGGGCGAAGATCCCGGTGTCGGAGACCACTGCAACATCCGCGGTGAGGCGCTCGCGCATGGTGTCCACGAGCTTCTCGAAGTGGACTGAGCCGATCTCCTCCTCGCCCTCGACGAGCAGTCGCAGGTTGACGGGCAGCTCTCCGCGGGAGCGCAGCTGCGCCTCGACCGCCTTGAGGTGCATGTAGACCTGTCCCTTGTCGTCGACTGCGCCCCGGGCGTAGAGGCGGCCGTCGCGGACCTGCGGCTCGAACGGCGGAGAGATCCACTCGTCGAGCGGGTCGACGGGCTGCACGTCATGGTGGCCGTACACCAGCACGGTGGGAAGGGCAGGGTCGACGAGCCTCTCGGCATAGACGGCCGGATGGCCGCCCGTCTCCACCACCTCGACGCTGGAGAAGCCGGCCTCTAGGGCCGACGCGGCGAGATGTTCGGCGTTGCGGCGCACGTCGGCGGCGTGCTCGGGGAGGGCCGAGATGCTGGGGATGCGGAGGAACTCGATGAGCTCGTCGACGAAGCGCGGCTGGTTGGCGGCGCAGTGGTCGTCGAGATCGTGGGGCACTCCGAGAGCGTAGCGGGGCGGCGCAGGCCACCGCCGGACAGGCCCCCTGACTGCAGAGGCGGGAATCCGTGCACTGACGCCCGATGAGGTGTACCGTCTTGGCTCAGCGAGGTCTCTTCGTCTCACTTAACGTTCTTCCAGGAGATCCCCATGGCTCTGCACGCCACGCCGTCCGAATCCATCGCGGCCACCCGCGACCGCATCGTCGCGCTGGTCGACACGGGTCAGGGCGCCCGCCGCGCCCCCGCCTCCGTGGACGAGACCCCCGTGGTCCTGGCCTTGCAGCTCCAGGCGATCGACAGCTTCGTGGAGATGATCCGGCTGCGCACGGCCCTGGCCGACCGCGACCGCCGCATCGCCACCCTGACCGTGGGGCTCCGCACCTGGCGCGAACGCACGGCTGTCGAGCAGGCCGAGCGGCGCCGCGACGCCGGTGAGGCACGGGACCGCGAGCGCGAGATCATCAGTCTTCTCCACCAGCAGATGCAGATGGCCGACGCCGCCACCGCCGAGCTGGAACGCATCCGAGCGCTGCCCTGGTGGCGCCGCCTCCTCGGCTGATCGCCTCGCCGGCCACCTTGTCCGGATGCCCGCGTGGGCCGATAATGGAAGCAGGCCGCCATGCCGTCCAGCATGAGCCGGCTCAGATGGAAAGGAACGCGGGGCAGCCTGATGGACGACCAGATCTCCTCCACTGACCTCCGGAACCTCCCTCTTCAGGCACTTCCAGAGAGGGCGCGACGTCGCTTTCTGGCTCAGCTGACCCCGGTCACGATGCCCGTCAAGAAGGTGCTCTTCGAGCCGGCGGAGGAGGTCACCCACGTGTACTTCCCCGTCAGTGGGGTGATCTCGCTGGTCACGCCGCTGGAGGACGGCAACATCGTGGAGGTGGCCACCATCGGCAACGAGGGCATCGTCGGTGTCCCGCTGCGCGACGGTGGCTCCCTGGCCGTGCGCGCCATCTCCCAGGTCGCAGGGGCCTCCCTGCGCATGAACGCCGACGCCTTCCTCGACGAGCTGGCGAGGGAACAGGCCACTCGGGACGTCGTGCAGAGCTACACCCAGGCCCTGTTCAGCCAGATTGCCCAGGCGGCGGCCTGCAACCGGCTGCACTCCAACGAGGAGCGGCTCAGCCGGTGGCTGCTGATGAGTCACGACCGGGTTGGGCGGGATGTCTTCGACATCACCCATGAGTTCCTCGGCCAGATGCTCGGGTCTCGCCGCGCCACCGTCACGTTGTCGATGGGGGTTCTGCAAGCCGCGGGACTGATCCGCTACCACCGCGGGCGGGTCACGATTCTCGATCGCGAGGAGCTCCAGGCGGTGTCGTGCGAGTGCTACGGCGTGATCCAGGCTGCCTTCGATCGCAACAACGTGGCCAGCCACAACGGACACGCCGCCAGCTAGACATCGACGGGGCTGCACAACGCTGCCTCTGAGGGGTGCAAGCTCGCAGCCATCGGTCCGGTCCCTGTCGCGGTGCGGTAACGACCGGCGTCATATTCGCGGCACGAAATCGCATACGGCGATCTGGGCCGGCTTTGATGGCGCCCCGCGACATGCATGTCACGGGAACTGGCAGCCGGGCGCGGAAGCTCCCTGCAGATGGAATCAGAGATCGCGCCCGCGACACCTTCCTCGCCGCCGTCCTTGGAGCTGCTCTCAGAGCTGAGCCGCGGCCTGGGCAGGGCGCAGACAGTCGATGAGCTTCTGGTCCTGTCCCGCGAGTGCCTCCGTGACGTGGGTCTCCGCGGCTGCGTGGTCGCCCTCGACGGAGACTCCCTTCACGTCCTCGCCGACCCCGTCGAGATCGAGGCGCTGGCACCGGTCGAAGCCATTCTGGGCCGCTCGGTGCAGTCGCTGAACCTGCGCAGCAGCTCCTTCCCGTTCATCCACGATGCCGTCGCCCGGCGCACGCCGGTGTCCTGCCTCGATGTCGTGGAGTTGCTGCTGCCCATGCTGCCCCATCTCTCGACCACCGTGGGCACGTCGCTGCGCCGCGCCCTCGGGAGTGGTCCGTTCACCGCCATCCCGCTGGAGCGCGGCGACGATCTTCTCGGCGTGCTGGTGGTGTGGGGACGCGCCAACCTCCCCACGCTGCTGCCGTTTCTTCAGGTGCTGGCCGCACAGCTCGGCTCGGACTGGGGCCGCCTCTCCCTCGGGCGGGGCGCAGCCCATCCGCATGAGAATCGGAGTGCGGCGAGCCCGGCCGCTGCACAGCAACTGTTCTCGCTGATCGCCTCCGACCAGGTTCGCGTCGCCATGCAGCCCGTCTTCCGCCTGCTGGACGGTGTCGTCCTCGGCTACCAACCCCTGTGCACAGCGGGCCGGGATGCCGGATTCCAGACATGCGAGCAGCTTTTCGATGCCGCCTCGGCGCACGGGCTGGAGCTGGAGCTCGATGTCGCTTGCATCAAGGGAGCGCTTGCGTACGCGGCGCACATCGCCCCGGCAACCCTTTTTCTCAAGGTGTCGGTGGCCACGCTCGTCGAGCCGGACTCGGCGCGCCGGCTGGCCCGCCTCGTCCGCGACGCGGGGCTGCGCCCGCAGGACGTCGTCCTCGAGGTCAGCGAGCGCGCCCCCGAACCGAATGTGACGCGCCTGCGCAGGATGGTCGCCGACCTCCGCAGCTGCGGCTTCCGCATCGCTGTGGACGACGCGGGTGCTGCACGGACCACCATGCTGGTCATCGCCGAGGTGCGACCCGACTTCATCAAGATCGACCGCGAGCTGATCCGAGGTGTGCACGCGAGCGACTCGCGGCGCGCCCTGGTGGTGTCGATGCTCTCCTTCGGCACGCACATCAACGCCCGCGTCATCGCCGACGGGATCGACACCGAAGAGGATCTGAAAACGCTGACCGATCTGGGCATCCAGTTCGGCCTCGGCACCCAGCTCGGCCATCCAGTGGTTCTCGCCCCGGACACGGTGATTGACGCGGCGACGGTTGACGCCGGCTGGTTCAGCGCGCGAGCGGTGGAGTCCTTCCCCTCCGACGTCCTGGCCTCCACGCCGAGCCGATCGCCCGCCCGCCGCAACCTCCTGGAGAGCGTCGCCACGCGGGCGCGCCTGCCGCACGCGCTGAGCAGCGCCGCGCTCGCGCTGCAGGCGGAGCACGACCCCCAGATGATCCTTGCGGTGATCGCCGAACAGCTGTCTCTGGTCGTGCCCGTCGACGACCTCACCATCTACGAGGCGGATCACGCCAACCACCGATTCATACCCGCGTTCGCGACGGGGCCGCAGAGCCGGCAGATCATGGCCCAGGGCTTCTCGCTCTCGGTGGGCATGAACGGCTGGGCCTTCGCGTTGGGGATCCCGCAGAACCTCGCCAATGCCGGAGCGCACCCCGCCGCCCTCACCATCCCCAACACGCCGTTCGAACACGAGTCGCTGCTGCTCATCCCACTGGTGGCGGGCGACCACAAGCTGGGAATGCTGAACTGCCGGCGCATGGGTCTCAACCAATTCTCTGACGAGGATCTCGAGGCGGCAACCTTGTTCGGCCACACCGCGGCGGCGGCGTGGCACAACGCCCAGCTCTACGAGGAGCTCGCCCGGCGCGCCATGACCGATGGGTTGACGGGGCTGTTCAACAGCCGCTGGCTGCGCGAGGCCGGCGAGCGCGAGATCGCCGACTGCCGGCGGCGGGGCACCGCCCTGAGCATCGTGCTTCTCGATCTCGATCACTTCAAGACGATCAACGACACCGGTGGACACGCGGCGGGCGACATCGTCCTGCAGCGCGTCGCCGACGAGCTCCGCCGCACCACCCGAGCCGGGGACGCCGCCGTGCGACTGGGCGGCGAGGAGTTCGTCCTGGTATTGCGCGACTCCGATGGCGCGGGCGCCACCCGAGTGGCCGGAGATCTCCGCGGCGCCCTGTCCAAGGTCCCCATCCCCGCGGCGTGCACCGGCATCACCCAGATCACCGCCTCCATCGGCATCGCCAGCTTTCCGCAGAACGGCGCCGTCCTCGCCGACCTGGTCCGCGCCGCCGACGTCGCCATGTACGCAGCCAAGCGGGATGGTCGCGATCAGGTGAAGCTGGCCGGGGATCGTGTGGGCCTGGGCGGCGGTGGAGTGGCCATCGCCTGACCGGGTCGCCGCAGTCATCAGGGACCGAGCCCGTAGCATCTGGTCTGATGAGCACGGTGTCTGGCGACCTCCGCACCCGGGTCGACTCTGGTATTGGAGCACTGATCGAGAACACCACGCAGTGGCACCACGCCCGGCGTCTGGCGCGCCACGGCTGGAGCCATGCCCTGCGCGGGAGCCAGAGCGGCTGGTCCACTGGGGGCGCGGCGCCCCGCGACGGCAATCGTGTCGAGGTGTACATCGACGGCGCCAACGCGCTCCCGGCCATCGCTGCGGCCGTGCGATCGGCCCGGTCATCGGTGCACATCGCCGGCTGGGCGGTCAACCCTCACTTCGCCATGGAGCGCGGCACGACGGCGGTCACGCTCCGCGACCTGCTCGCCGAGGCGGCGCAGCGCGTCGACGTGCGTGTGCTCGTCTGGGCGGGCGCTCCGGTTCCACTCTTCCATCCGACACGCGCGGAGGCTGGGCAGGCCCTCGCCGATCTGGTCGCGCACACGCGGATCCGCGGCGCTCTGGACAAGCGCAACCGACCCATGCACTGCCACCACGAGAAGCTGGTGATCATCGACGGCACGTTTGCTTTTGTCGGCGGCATCGATCTCACCGACCTGGGGGGCGACCGGTATGACGCTCCCTTCCACGACGACGGCAGCGCGCTCGGATGGCACGATGCCGCCGCCGGGCTCGCCGGTCCCGCCGTCGCGGACGTTGCCGCTCATTTCGCGCTGCGCTGGGAGGCGACCACCGGAGAGCGCCTGTCCCCGGTCGAGGCGCCCGCGCCGGCTGGAGAGAGCCGCGTGCAGGTTGTTCGCACGGTCCCCGAGCACGCTGCATCGCGCGCGGCGCCTCATCTACCTCGAGAACCAATTCCTGTGGAGCGCCGAGATCGTTGCCGTGCTGCGCCAGAAGCTCCTGGACCCGCCCACCCCGGAGTTCCGGATCTGCGTGGTGCTCCCCATGCGGCCCAACAACGGCAACGACGACACTCGCGGCCAGCTCGGCGTGCTCATGGATGCTGATCGCCACGGGCGCCTGCTCGCCGGCACCATCGGCCCGCCCGGCCGGGACAGACCGCGTGTGTACGTGCACGCGAAGATCGCCGTCGTCGACGACGCGTGGCTCACCATCGGCTCAGCGAACCTCAACGAGCACTCTCTGTTCAACGACACCGAGGTGAACCTGGTCACCGACGATGCCGCGCTGGCGCGCACGGTTCGCGAGCAGCTCTGGAACGAGCACCTCGGCGAGGAATGTACGGGGCGAGATCCTCTGGACGTCATCGAGGAAGGATGGCGCCCGGCGCTCAGCGATGGCACCACGAGCTCGGTGCCATTGAGGAGGCTGCCGAGCACGTCGCGCCGCTCCGCGCGCATGCGCGGGCCTCTGACAGGACTGTTCGTCGACGGCTGAGCGCCCGCCCCCGTAGGATCGCAGGCCATGCTTCTCGCCACCAGCCTCGTCGACAGCGTTCTCGGACGCTTCGGCTACGCCGCGGTCTTCAGCTTCGTGGGCATCGAGAGCCTCGGCATCCCGTTGCCCGGCGAGACCATGCTCATCGCCGCGGCTCTCTACGCAGGCCAGAGTCACCGGCTCAGCATCGTGGTGGTCATCGTGGTGGCAGCGGCCGGCGCCATCATCGGCGACAACATCGGCTTCGGACTCGGCCATTGGGGCGGGTACCGGCTGCTGATGCGCTATGGGCGCTATATCCGCCTCCACGAGGGTCGCGTCAAGCTGGCCCGATACCTGTTTCAGCGACACGGGGGCAAGGTGGTCTTCTTCGGCCGCTTCATCTCCGTGCTGCGCACCTACGCGGCCTTCCTGGCCGGCACCGCGCGCATGCACTGGCTCCGCTTCCTGATGTTCAACGCCGCCGGTGGCATCGTGTGGGCGACCGGGTACGGGACCGGCGCCTATTTCGCGGGCAGTCAGATCAACAAGCTCAGCGGCCCCGTGGATCTCGCCATCGCCGGCGCGGCCGTTGTCGTGGTCGTGGCGCTGATCCTGATCCTGCGGCGGCAGGAGAAGGAGCTGACGGCTCGTGCCGAGGAGGCCATGCCGGGTCCACTCGAAAAGCCCTGAGGCAGCAGGTTTCTCGCTCCCCATCGCAATACATTCGACTGGCCGCCGGGCCCTTTTCAAAGCCACCGGCAACGTGTCATAGTGCCTATTCGCATCAGACGGGAGGAGGCGATGCGGATGGGCACCTCTTGCGGATCCCGGGCCCGGACCGCTTGCGGCATCAGCCGCGAGACGGCCACGAGGCATGGCGGTGCGCACCCGCCTTGACGGCAGCCATCGGCGGACACATTCCACTGATGAATTGGCCGTAATGGAGGAAGACTGTGAGGAGCATGCGCCTGTTGAGCGCACTGAGCGTGCTGTCGATCGCCGGGCTGTCCGCCGCGGCTGCCGTCGTCACGTTCGGACCGTCCGTGAAAGCAGCGAGCTCGAGCTATGCGAGCTCGAAGCCCAACTGCGCCGATCTGCCCACCTGTACCGAGGTGGCCAACCCGCAGGAGGCGTTCGGCAACTACTACGTCGGCCACGACGAACCGTCGACTGAGTTCTATTCAAACGTTCCCGGCTCAGGCAACCACAACCAGTACCAACTCACCATCCCGACCGAGCCGACCGGCGCGTACTCCAACTCCAAGGGCTACAACTTCGAGCTGCATCCGGCCTTCTGGTTCGGCATGGCCATGTGCGACACGTTCTCCTACCCGGAGCAGTCGGCAACGTGCACACCGGACAGCGACACCAACATCGTCAATCCGGCGACGCCTGGCTCCTTCGCGAGAGCGCCCGGGGTCGCCTTCATGGAGCTGCAGTTCTACCCACCCGGATGGATCCCGCAATTCTTCGGACAGAGCTGCAACCCGACCAAGTGGTGTGTGGCGCTGAACATCGACAGCCTGTCTGAGGATCCAATCCGCGGCACGACGCAGAACGCCGGCTGCCAGAACCAGGTCCTCGGCGGGATCGAGTACATCAACTTCGCGTTCCTGACCCTGAACGGCGCCCCGCTCGGGCCGCCCGACCCGTTCCACTTCAACCCCTCGACGTCCGGCAACCCCCAGAACCCCAACACCTTCTTCCTCAACCAGGGGGATAACGCCAGCGTGACGTTGACAGACACTGCGGGCGGCTTCACCACCGAGGTGCACGACACCACCACCGGCCAGACCGGGGTGATGGTGGCCAGCGCTGCCAACGGCTTCGGCCACATGAAGTACCACCCGAAGGGACACGCGTGCCAGGAAATTCCCTACACCTTCCATCCCATGTACTCGACGTCCAGCCCGGCCACGCGAGTCCTCTGGGCCGCGCACACGTACAACACCGCCTTCTCCGATGAGATCGGTCACTTCGACTTCTGCACCTCCGTCGATGCCAGCACCGGCAACTGCGTCGGCCAGGAAGGCATCCCTGGGGACCTGGAGACGGCCGACAACGATGACAACGCGTGCTTCGACCCGTCGATCTCACTGCTCTACCCGGCCACCGGCTGCCTGGGCACCAACTCACCCGGGTTCGACGGCGTGCCGTACCACCTTCAGTACTGGCCGGGAGGCACCAGCCTGACCGTGCCAGGGAACACCACGACGCCGATCCTCTTCAGCAGTCCGAAGACGGGGGTGGGCTTCACCACACCCTTCTCACAGTTCGCGTTCGAAACCGACCTGCCTCGGATCGAAGCCGCGGACCTCGGCGGCAACTGCAACCGCACCACCGGCGTCAACTGCGTGAACCCGCCGCCGACGGACGATCCCGGTCAGTCGGCGTTCTACCCCTACTTCTCGACAGTCGCCACCCCGGCCGCCTGCAACTTCGGTCTCGGGGCCACCCTGCCGGGCACGATCAACAGCTTCGGGGGGAGCAGCACCGCTGAGTACGGGTCGCTGCTGTTCTCGACCTATTGGGCTTTCGGCGGCCACGGCGCGACGCTCAGCCGCACCAACAACAACAACAGCGGGGCAAGCACCCTGACCTGCTGACCCGACGCCGTGAGTGGGAGGAGGCCGCCGCTGCGGCCCCTCCCGCTCACCCTTCGCCGGCGTCACCCTGAAGATCGTCCGCGGCCGGCGTGCGGCTCACACAGGGTCCGACGCGTCGCCGTGACAGAGCTCGCTGATCAGTTGGTAACGCCCGTCGTATGGGTGAGCAACACAGCAATCGAGTGGAGGACGAGGATGCGATCGACTACCCGAAGCCGCGTCGCCAGGCTTTCTCGCGGTGCATCGTCAACCCGACACGGGGCGGCCGGCGCTCTATCAGCAGCTGGTCGTGCGCAGTGCCCTGGCAGCACCCGGTGTGGTCGCGTGGGCGTCTCTGCTTCTGGAGACGACGCTGACGCTCGCGTTCATTGGGGTCAGCGTGATGATCGTCCGCGGGCGGGGCGTGCTATCGCGCGGAGCCCGGCGAATCGCGGTAACGGCGTCATTGGTCAGTGCTGGCTTCGCCCTGAACCTGGCCCTCCTCGTCGGGGATCCAGCCCCGTGGTCCCTCCACAACCCGTTCGACAGCGGCGTGTCGCTCGAGTACCTCGTGGCAGGACTTGCGCTGGCAGGGTTCGCAGTGGCATGGCACGCCGGCCGCGCTGACCTGGCCAGAGCTTCGTCGTAAGAGCCGCAGCGAGCTTGGGAAGCGTCGCCGGTCGCCAAACTAGCATTCCAGCTGTGCCAGTGGACAACGACATTTACAACCGACCGGGCGACATCTGGTGGGATGAGCACGAGCCGCTGAACGCGATCCGCAGCGCGATCAACCCAGCACGCATCGACTACTTCACCCGGGTGCTCAGAGAGGTCGGCGTCGACCCTGCAGGTAAGACAGTGGTGGACATCGGCTGCGGTGGCGGGCTGTTCGCCGAGGAGCTCGCTCGCATGGGCACACGGGTCATCGGCGTCGACCCGTCGACGCCCTCGCTCGAAACGGCACGCTCGCACGCCAGCGCGGCCGGCCTGAGCATCGACTACCGCGCGGGTGTCGGCGAGGAGCTGCCCCTCGAGAGTGGCAGCGTTGACATCGCCTGCTGCGTCGACGTGCTCGAGCACGTCAACGACCTCGATGCAGTCATCAGCGAAACTGCCCGGGTCCTCAGGACCGGCGGCGTGTACCTCTTCGACACCATCAACCGCACCAGGAGGAGCCGGCTCGTGATGATCAAGCTTCTCCAGGAATGGCGTCTCACGGCGTTGCTGCCACCTAACCTGCATACGTGGGAGCAGTTCATCACCCCCGATGAGCTCCGTACGGTGATGAGCCGCCATCACATCGAGGGTCGCGACATGGTGGGCATCGGCCCGCGCGTCAAACCGCTTCGGTTGATCCGCCTGCTCTTGCAGCTGCGCATGGGGAGGATCTCGTACGGGGAGTTCGGTCAGCGTGCTCAGTTCGTTGTGACGAAGGACCTGCGCATCTCGTACGCGGGCTGCGGGACCACGTCGGGGTGATGTCTTGCGACATGACAATGGCGGAGCGAGAGGGATTCGAACCCTCGATCCGAGTTACCCCGGATACCGCATTTCCAGTTCGTGCTAGTGGAACGTCTCAATAATGGGTAGACAATAGCGGGGAAGTGTGGGATGGTGC
>DAIUFS010000046.1:0-6683 GCA_036844485.1 Candidatus Dormiibacterota bacterium
TTAAGGCAACGGTCTGTAAAACCGTGTATCGATGGTTCGAGTCCATCCCCTGGGACGGGCCAAGTCCGTACTCAGATTCGGCCCATGCCCTCGACGATGCGGTCCTGCCACCAGCCGAACTCGGCGCTGTCGCCGACCTTCGACCAGCCGAGCTGCAGGCCGGCCCCGAGCAGGGTCAGCGCGAGCTGCTGGTTCCACCACACCGATGTGCCGACGCCCTGCCGCTCCAGAGACGCTCGGTACGCGGCGATGGTGGCTTCCTTGCTGTGCGGCAGGCGGTCGCAGTTGACCGCCAGGTACCACGCCAGGTCGAAGGTGGCCGGCGCACCACCCACCCGGTCCCAGTCGAGCAGGATGGTGCGCCCGTCGGGATGCTCACCGAGGTTGCCGAGCTTCCAGTCGGCGTGGACCAGGGTCTGCGGAGTTGTGCCGAGCTGCGCGACGAGGGGCCCGGGATCGTGCGCCAGCGCGCGAAGCATCGAGGCGATGCGCGGCGCCACTCTGTCCATGGCGAGCCACCC
This sequence comes from Candidatus Dormiibacterota bacterium, assembly GCA_036844485.1. Classification (GTDB taxonomy): domain Bacteria; phylum Chloroflexota; class Dormibacteria; order Aeolococcales; family Aeolococcaceae; genus Aeolococcus. Next base: position 522 of record DAIUFS010000046.1, read on the forward strand.
GTCGGCGACCGCGCGCGGCACCGGGTCGGTGCCATGCCGTTCGGCCTCCAGGACGGCCATCGCCGGGGTCAAGAAGGTGTAGTGATGAGCGAGCGGCATCAGCCCAAGGCCGTCACGCCAGTCCCAGAAAGCCGCGTGCAGCTGAGCCATGTGGTCGATGAAGCGAAGGTGGAGCTCGAGGTCGATGCGCGCCTCGCCGGGAGGCACCAGCATCGCCGAGACATCGCGCAGCAGCAGAGCGGCTCCTCCGTGGCCGTGGCTCGAAAGGATCGGCGCCACCGCAACGGTGGCGTGGTCGATGCGCTCCGGGATGCGGTCCAGCAGCGTGGAGCTGAAGAACCGCAGCGCCCGGCACTGGAGATCACCGGTGCCGCGCATGATCCAGTCATCGTCGAGGCTGACGTATTTGAGGATCATCGGCTCGCCCTGAAAGCGCACTCGCTCAAAGCGGCTCCCTGACAGGGAGTCGCTGGTCTTGAACGGCAGGCGCGGGCCCACGTCCGCAAGGAGAGCCGTGAGAGACGGAAGGATACGCACCGCGCCTGGCGCCGCCGCCATCGCCTCAGACTCGGACATGCTGGTCACCTCTTCAACGTCGTCGCTACGCTGCTCACCACGTGATGGTCAGGGAGTCAGCACCACTTTCATAGCCTCGCGGGAGGCGAAGAGCTCGTAGCCGCGCACCGCGTCGTCGAGGGGCAGCCGGTGGGAGATGATCGACGCTGGATCGGCGGCGCCCGAGGTGATCAATGCCAGGGCGTCGTCCCACCGGCCCACGATGTTGGCGGTGCCGCAGAACTTCAGATCGATCGCCTTGACAAAGGTGAGGTTGAGGGGGAACTCCATCTCCGGCTCGGAATACACACCGATGACGCTGATGCGGCCGCCGGCGCGAACCACGTCGATGGCGCCGGTGAGCGCCGGGATGGCACCGACACATTCCAGAAGGACGTCGGCGCCCCGTCCGTCGGTGTGATCCTGGATGTGGCTGGGGACATGGACGGCTGCGGCGTCGACCGGCACGGCCCCGAATCCCTGGGCCATCTCCAGGCGCTGCGCAACCGTGTCGACGGCGTAGATCACCGAGGGTTTGAAGGCACGCGCCGCCTGCACCGCCATCAGGCCGACGGGGCCGCAGCCCTGGACGACGACGACGTCCCCCTCCTCGATGCGCGCCTCCACCGCACAGTCGTAGCCGGTGGTGAAGATATCGCCCGCGAAGAGCACCTTCTCGTCGCTCAGCCATGAGTCGATGGTGCGCAGGCAGAGGTCGGCATTGGGCACTCGCGCGTACTCGGCCTGGCCCCCGTTGAGATCGCCAAGGAACATCCCATAGCCGAAGACGCGCTGATCGGGGCAGCGGCTGAAGAGCCGCCGCCGGCAGAACCAGCAGGCCCCGCACGGGATGGTGAAGGACGCCAGCACGCGGTCTCCCGGCTTGACGCTGCGCACCTCGGAGCCGCAGTCCTCCACGATGCCGGCGAACTCGTGGCCGAGGATGCTGCCCGGGGTCATCCCGGGGATCCGCCCATTGACCACGTGCAGGTCACTGCCGCAGATGGCAGTGGTGGTGACCCTGATGAGCGCGTCGCCCGGCTCTTCCACGGCGGGGCGGGGCACATCGGCCATCTCCACGCGTCCGATGTCGGCGAATGTCAGCGCGCGCATCAGCAGCCCTCCTTCCTGTGGCCCGGTGGGGTCAGCTCTGGCTGTCGGCCGCGCGACGCTGGGTGACGCGATCGCGCAGCGACTCGTCGATCTCGCCCTTCTGACCCGCTTCCCGCCGCAGCCAGAACGGCAGCCCCTCGGCATCGTGCTCGGCAGCGCGGCGGCGGATCTCGATGAGGCTGCGCAGAGCGTCCTCGACGGTCGATTGCAGCGGGGCATCGCCGCCGTCCAACTTGCCGACGATGTCCTCAGGGATGACCACTGTGTCGGGCGGAGGCGGCGGCGGGGCGGAGGAGAAGAGGCGACCCAGCCAGGACATGGCGCGAGTGTAGCGTCCGGGTGGCGGAATCCAAGATGGAATCGGGTGTCGAACGTCCGCCTCCGGGCGGTAGGCTCCGTGTCATGGCGACGAGGGGGGCACCACGGATGGAGTGGACTGGAGATCCGGAGGCGGATGCGCTGGTCGCGCGCGACCCACTGGCTCTCCTCATCGGCTTCTGCCTCGACCAGCAAATCCCCGTCGAGAAGGCCTTCCTTGGTCCGCTCGACATCCAACGCAGGCTGGGCACCCTCGACGCACGGGAGCTGGCTGCCATCGACCCGGCGCGATTCGAGGCTGCCTTCCGTCAGCGGCCGGCGATCCACCGCTTCCCGGCGAGCATGGCGGCGCGGGTGCAGGCGCTGTGCGCCACCATCGCCGGCGAGTACGGCAACGATGCCGCGGCCGTCTGGAGCGGCGTGCGCGATGCCGCCGAGCTGCTGCGCCGGCTGCGAGCGCTGCCCGGGTTCGGCGAGATGAAAGCCCGCATCGTGCTCGGCGTCCTTGCCAAGCACCTCGGGGTCAAGCCTCGGGGCTGGGCCGAGCTGGCGCCGGACTTCCCCACCCTGGCCGACGTCCACACGGTCGCCGAGCGTGAGCGTTACCAGGCCGGCAAACGGGCGTACAAAGCTGCCCTGCGCGCCCAGGCGGACACGGTGCTCAGCGGTCCCCGTGGCTGACGTCACCGTCCGCGAAGACGGCGGTGTCAGGATCGTCCAGGTGGGGCCGATGGGCCCCTACGGGAACAACGCGTACGTCGTGCGCGACGTCGCCGCAGGCGCCTCGCTTCTTGTGGACATGCCGTTGGAGACGGGTCCGCTGCTCGAGGCCATCGCGGCCGAGGGTGGCGTCCAGCAGGTCATCGCCACCCACTGGCACCCCGACCATTGGGCCTCGTACGACGCCGTGCGCACGGCCACCGGTGCCCCGGTGCACGTGGGCGCGGCAGAGATCAACATCGCGCCCGGCCGTGTGGACGGCCGCCTCGACGACGGTGACGAGGTGCGCGTCGGGTCGATTCGCGTCGGCGTGATCCATACCCCAGGCCACACGCCCGGGAGCATCTCGCTGCACGTCGGCGGCGCACTCATCAGCGGGGACACACTCTTCAAAGGAGGTCCCGGCAAGACCTTCGCGAGCGGGGATCTCGAAACAATCATCGCCAGCATCGAGGCGCGGCTGCTGCCGCTGCCCCCCGAGACGCAGGTCCTCCCGGGTCACGGAGAGCCCACCACCATCGAGCTGAGCCGCCGCGGGGTCGCCGGCTACCGCCGTTCGCCGCGGCCGGAGGGGTTCTTCGGGGACGTGGAGTGGCCGGCATCCTGACATGACGGCGGGGACGCGCGGTGCGTCCCTATCGGCGGTTCGGGGAGGTGGCGCCAAGCGGCGGGGACCGGCGTCAGCGCCCGATGAGGCTGAACAGGGTTACCGCGAAGAGGGTCATCGAGAGGGCGACGATACGATGCCCATCCAATCGCGCATGCGCAGCACCAGCCGGCGGCGCAGGAAGCGCTGGCGACGTCCGCGGAGCGAGGTGTCCGAGGTCCACCGGGGGGTGAGGGCTCCCACCCTGCCGGCCGTGAGGGGCGGAGTGCTGGAGAGCACGTCTGGCCTCCCTGTGAGATGTGACGCTAGTTCAGACAACCTCGGTCTCCTCTAAGTCTACAACGTGACTATCACATTATGCCCAAGTGGCCGCCGGTTTTGCTGAACTGCTGAGGGGCGCGTTGAGGCGGTTTCCGAGCATCAAGTGCCACTTGACACTTGAGGAGCGGCGCGCCACCATCGCGCGGTGGCAAGCTCCGTTCACCGGATGCGCGATCTGGTGCGTCTGACCGGCGTCAGCGCTCCCACCATCCACTTCTACTCGCTTCAGGGATTGCTCCCCGAAGCTCGCAAGACGGCGGGAAACCAGGCCCTCTATGCGGAGTCGACGGTCACCAGGATCCGCTGGATCCGCGAGCTTCAGACGGAGCTCAACCTCTCCCTGCGAAGCATCGCCCACGTCCTGTCGATGCGCGGCGAGCGTCCTGTGGAGGAGATCCGCGCCCTGCAGGCGCTGGGGGCCATCCTCGACGAACCCGATCCGGCGGCCGGGGCCGCCGAGCTCGCGGCGGTGCGCGAGCGGCTCGCCCCCACCGACGTCGCCAGCCTGCAGCGCCTCGGTCTGATCCGCTCCGCAGGCCCGATCAGCGGCAGCGACCTGCGTCTCCTCGACCTCGTCGCTGCCATGCGGGCGGCGGGCTTCACGGAGGATGCGGGATTTTCCGTCGAGAACCTGGCCGTCTACCGGGACGCCGTCGAGCGGCTGGTCGCCGAGGAGCTGGCTCGAATCGTGGAACCGGTGCTGCACCGGCACGACGCGCAGACACTCCGCGATCTCGTCCACCGCGGCCTCCCCCTGACCGACCGGCTTCTCTCCCTGCTGCATCAGCGCGCCGTGCGCGCCGAGATGCAGCGCTGGCTCGACATCGCCCCCGACGCGGCGGGCGCCACCGCTTAGGAGCACTCCATGACCACTCGCGTCTACACACTCCCCGTGGAACAGACCCGCTGGCATGTCGAGGGCGGCGGGCAGACCGTCTTCAACTGGGAATACGACGAGGGTCGCGATCGCCTGCTCAATCTGTACGAGAAGGGCAAGACCAAGCAGTGGAACAGCCGCGACCGCATCGACTGGACGATCGAGGTCGACCATGACAACCCCTTCGAGTCGCTCGACGCCTACGTTCCCATCTACGGCAGCGATGTCTGGGAGGAGATGGGCGGGCGCGATCGCGCCCAGCTCAAGCATCACCTGGCCGCATGGCAGTTCTCACAGTTCCTGCACGGCGAACAGGGCGCGTTGATCTGCGCATCGAAGATCGTCCAGACCGTGCCGGACATCGACAGCAAGTTCTACGCGGCCACCCAGGTCATGGATGAGGCGCGCCACGTCGAGACCTATTCACGGTTCCTCTTCGAGAAGCTCAACCTCGCGTACCCCATCAACCCGCACCTGAAATCGCTGCTCGACAATGTCGTCAGCGACTCGCGCTGGGACATGACCTACCTCGGCATGCAGGTGCTCATCGAGGGGCTGGCGCTGGCAGCCTTCGGGCTGATCCGCGATGTTGCCGAGAACCAGCTGGCGCGGGCGGTCACCGCCTACGTGATGGAGGACGAGGCGCGTCACGTCGCCTTCGGCCGGCTGGCGCTGCGCGACGTCTATCCACAACTCTCGCAGCGCGAGCGCGACGAGCGCGAGGAGTTCTGCGTCGAGGCCTGTTACCTGATGCGTGATCGATTCCTGGCCGAGGAGGTGTGGGACAACCTCGGGCTACCGGTGGCGGAGTGCCTCCGCTTCGTCAACAACTCCGAGGCACAGCGCCAGTTCCGCAGCCTGCTGTTCACGCGGATCGCACCCACTCTGAAGGACATCGGCCTGTTCGGCGATCACGTGCGCTCCGCCTTCGCCGACATGGGTGTGCTCGGCTACAGCGACGTCGACCTCGACGCGTTGATCCTCGACGACGAGCGCACCGCCGGCGAGATCGATGACGTCCGCCGCCGCCAGGTGGACGCGACCATCGCCGCGGCCGCCGGCTGAGCTCAGCGACGCCGGGGCGGCGGAGGTGCGATCGGTCGCGCGCTGATCGCTGTTCGTGTCACGGCGTTCCACCGATCCGTCAGGCCCTGTCGCAACCCCGCAACCCCTTCCCGGCCCGGTCGAGGGCATCGAGTCGGTCGAGCAGGCGATGTTGATCGCCAGCTTCGGCACCGTGCTCGGGCAGGGATACCAGCTCGGCCGCCCCATGGCCGTGAGCGCCATGGATGGCGTCCTCACCGCCAACGTGCTGGCGCACCGAGGGACGGGCACCACCGGTCGCGTCCTTTCCCACCGGCCGCGCCCGCGCCTGGTGACACTGCCCGCACCGACTCTGAAGGACCTCCACTCACCGCTGGCCGGCTGAATCGTCTCCGCGAGAGGATGCGGCCAGGGCCGCCGTGACGCTGGCGGGCAGCGCGAGCTCAGCGACATCGTCGGGGACCAAAAGGGGCTTGCCGAGGTGTCTGCACACCGGCAGCACTCCGGACCACACGGGTCGCTTGAGATCGGCGGGCGCCTCGAGCGGCGCGGTGTGGCCGACATCGGCGAGCTCGACCACCCGGGCGTTGGCCATCCTCTTCGCGAG
>DAIUFS010000046.1:6693-15120 GCA_036844485.1 Candidatus Dormiibacterota bacterium
GGTCGCTTGAGATCGGGGGGCGCCTCGAGCGGCCCGCCGCTGCGGACCTTGGCGGTTGCCTGCGTCAGTGGAAGCCAGACGATCTGGGTGGCGCGCAGCTCCGTCGGTGTGGGCTGCCGCACCTCGGCCCAGCGGCCGGCGAGGACGTGCTCGACGATGGCGCGCATGGCGGCGAGCTTCTCGAGACGGCCATGCACCGGCGTTGCCCTGCCGAAGACCATGACCGAGCGGTAATTCATGGAATGGTGGAAGGCGGAGCGGGCGCAGACGATGCCGTCGACGGCGGTGACGGTGACCGACGCGGGGATGCCGGCGGCGAGCCCACCCAGCATGCGGCTCAGCGTCGACCCGTGGATCAGCAACCGGTCGCCGTCGCGGGCATGGATCGAGGGTATGGCGTAGGGCCAGCCGTCCAGGGTGACGGCGACGTGGCAGACACTCTCCGAGTCGAGGATCTGGTGGACGACCTCCATGCCCGCCACGGCCCGCTCCGGATGCCGGCCATGGGTGAGGTTGGGCGACGGCGTCATGGCGTCTCCTGCGCTGTGCCTCTGAGCGACGCCACCAGCCCGGCGCGTCCCAGCCGACTATGCCGGGTGGGCGACTCGTCTCGCCACCAAGTGGGCCGCTCCCGGTTGCCCTGCGTAGACCGGGGCCCAAGCGGGTATCACATCCCCATGACTGAACTGAAGTCGGAGCTCTTGCCGGTCGTTCCCCTCGACGACGTGGTGGTGCTCCCGCACATGACCGTTCCGCTCGGCGTCGAGGGTGATGAGCAGCTGGCGGCGCTTGACGCCGCCCGCAATGGCAGCCATCTGGTGCTGCTGGTACCCAGAATCGACGGCAAGTTCGCCTCGATGGGCACGGTTGCGACCGTCCAGGACTCAGGCCGGCTCCCCAACGGCGCGGAGGTCACCATCGTTCGCGGCGAGCACCGCGCCCGGCTGGGCAGCGGCAACGCCGACGTGGGTGGCGCGCTGTGGGTGCAGGCCGAGCCGGTCCCAGACGCAGATCCACCGAGCGGTCGCGCCCTCGAGCTCGCTCGGGAGTACCGGGCCATGCTCGAGAACCTCGTCGAGGGCCGGGGCGCCTCCGGTGTCGTCCAATTCATCCGTGCCGCCCGCAATCCGGGCCAGCTCGCCGACCTGGCCGGCTACTCCCCCGACCTCACGGTCGATCAGAAGCTCAAGGTGCTGGAGACGATCGACGTCGAGGAACGACTCACCACGCTCATCGGATGGACCCGGCAGATCCTCGCCGACGCGTCGCTGAAGGAGAAGATCCGCAGCGAGGTCAACGAGGGGATGGAGAAGACGCAGCGGGACTTCCTGCTGCGCCAGCAGCTCGAGGCCATCAAGAAGCAGCTCGGCGAGGGCGGCGACGACGTCGCGTCCAGCTACCGCCAGCGGATTGAGGAGGCGGGGATGCCCGACAACGTGCGTACCGAGGTTGAGCGTGAGCTCGGCCGGCTGGAGCGCACCAGCGAGCAGAACCCCGAGCACGGCTGGATCCGCACCTACCTGGACTGGATGCTCGACATCCCCTGGAACGTGCGCTCCGACGACAACTACGACCTCGCGGAGGCGCGCCGCATCCTCGATCAGGACCACACCGGTTTGGACGACGTCAAGGCACGCATCATCGAGTTCCTCGCCGTGCGCAAGCTGCGCAACGAGCGCGGTCTCTCCGTGCTCGGCGGTCGCGGTTCGGGCGCCATCATCACCCTGGTCGGCCCTCCCGGGGTGGGCAAGACCTCGCTCGGTGAGTCGGTCGCTCGCGCGCTGGGACGGAAGTTCGCGCGCGTGTCGCTGGGCGGCATCCACGACGAGGCCGACATCCGCGGCCACCGCCGCACCTACGTGGGCGCGCTGCCGGGCCGCATCGTCCGCGCCCTCAAGGAGGCGGGCACCAAGAACCCCGTGATCATGCTCGACGAGATCGACAAGGTCGGCAGTGACTGGCGCGGTGACCCGTCGGCCGCGTTGCTGGAGGTGCTCGACCCGGCGCAGAACAACACCTTCCGCGATCACTACCTCGAGGTGGACCTCGACCTCTCCGAGGTCATGTTCATCCCCACCGCCAACGTCTGGGAGACGATCCCGGCGCCGCTGCTCGACCGCATGGAGCTGATCAGGCTCGACGGCTACACCGAGGCCGAGAAGCTGGCGATCGCACGCGATCACCTGCTGCGCCGGCAGATCACCCAAGCCGGCCTCACCGCCGACGAGGTGAGCATCTCGGACGCGGCCATCAACGCGGTGATCACCGGATACACCCGCGAGGCGGGCGTGCGCAACCTCGAGCGCGAGCTCGGCAAGCTCGCCCGCAAGACGGCGACGGGTTTCGCCACCGGCGAGTTGCAGCCACCTGTGGCGGTTACTCCGGAGCTGGTGACCAAGTTCCTCGGCAACGTCAAGTTCGACGACGAGGTGGCCGAGCGCACCGGGGTCCCTGGCGTGGCCACCGGTCTGGCGGTGACAGGAGCGGGCGGTGATGTCCTCTTCGTGGAGGCCACCGCGGTCGGCGAGGACGGGAAACTGGCCCTCACCGGGCAACTCGGTGACGTCATGAAGGAATCGGCGCAGATCGCGCTCTCGTACGTGCGCTCACACGCCGCGGAGCTGGGCATCGACGCCAGCGCTGCGAAGCGTGGCTTCCACATCCACGTACCGGCCGGGGCCATCCCCAAGGACGGACCGTCAGCGGGTGTGACCATGACCACCGCGATCGTCAGCCTGCTCAGCGGGCGCGCCGTCAAGAACACCGTCGGCATGACCGGGGAGGTCACGTTGCAGGGCCTGGTGCTTCCCATCGGGGGTGTCAAGCAGAAGGTGCTCGCCGCCCATCGCATGGGACTCACCGAGGTCATCCTGCCGCGACGCAACGGCAAGGACCTCGACGACGTACCGGAGAGCGTGCGCAGCCAGATGACCTTTCACCTGGCCGGCCGGGTCGAGGAGGTTCTCGAGTTCGCACTCGAGGACGCTCCAGCCGCGGCTCTCGTGTCCGCTGCCTGAGGAGTCGAGCTACCCGCACGGGGAGTCGAACCCCGGTTACCACCTTGAAAGGGTGGTGTCCTAACCGCTAGACGATGCGGGCACGCGCGGCTGGAATCTTAGGTGGCGCAGCGGCTGGCTTCCTTATACTCGGCGGCGTCGCTGCCACCTTCGGAGAGCCAGATGTCCTTCCGCGAGATCGCCGGCAAGGTGTTCGGCTTTGGGATCACCGCGCTGGCATTGATCGCCGGCGGACTCCTCGTGTTGCTCGGTCCGCACGCCTACAACGACTACCTGAACGTGGCTCTGGGCGTGATCCTCATCCTGTTCGGGCTGGGGGCCGGTGGCTTCGGCACCCTGGTCATCGCCGGCGTCATCCTCGATGCCCGTGCCCGCGAGGGTGAAGAGCGCCTTCACGTCACCCCGCGATCCGGCCCGGCCGCCCCGCCCCCCGCGTGGGGCATGGGTGACATCGGCCGGCCAGGCGCGGGAGGCGGCGTCGCCCACGTCGGTGACACGCCGCGTGGGGGCGGCTCCGTGCGTCTCATGAGCGTCACCGTCCGCACCTGGGACGGCCCGCTGCTCATCGGCGTGCTCATCGTCTGGACGGTCGTCGCACTGCTCATCGCTGCCCCTAAGTGACCGTCGTCGGCCCCCCGATGCGGACGAGGTTCGCCCCCTCTCCGACCGGGCCGCTGCACTTTGGCTCGGTGCGCACCGCGCTCTTCGCGTGGCTCGCGGCCCGATCCAGCGGTGGACAGTTCATCCTGCGGATCGAGGACACCGACCAGGAGCGCTACCTCGAGGACAGCGAAGCCCTGATCATGGAGACACTGCTCTGGCTGGGCTTGAAGTGGGACGAGGGCCCAGAGGTCGGCGGTCCCCACGGGCCGTACATCCAGTCCCAGCGGACCCCCATCTACCGCCGCCACGCCGACCTGCTTCTCGAGCGCGGGGCGGCGTACTGGTGCACCTGCACCCCGGAGCGGCTCGCGGAGATGCGCGAGAGTCAGCGCGCCGCTCATCAGCCGACCCGCTACGACCGCTTCTGCCTCGACCGCCAGGACGCGGTTGCCGAGGAGCGCGCCGCCGGCGCTCCGGCCGTCCTTCGACAGCTCATGCCTCCGGGGCGCACCACCTGGGAGGACGTGATCCGCGGCGAGATCTCCTTCGACAACGCCGACATCGATGACCAGGTGCTGCTGAAATCCGACGGCTTCCCCACCTATCACCTGGCGGTGGTCGTCGACGACCACCTCATGGAGATCTCGCATGTCATCCGCAGTGATGAATGGATTCCCTCGACACCGAAGCACCTCGGCCTCTACGCAGCCCTGGACTGGACGCCGCCCCGATTTGCTCACGTTCCGCCCGTGCTCGGAGAGGATCGTCAGAAGTTGAGCAAGCGTCACGGCGCGCGCAACGTCCTCGAATACGGCGAGATGGGATACCTGGCACCGGCAATCGTCAACGCCATGGCCCTGCTCGGCTGGTCATCCGGGACCGAGGAGGAGGTCTTCACCCCGACCGAGCTGGTACAGCGGTTCTCGCTCGAGCGCGTCCATGACTCGGCGGCGGTCTTCGACCCCAAGCGCCTCGATCATCTGAATGGCCAGCACATCCGCCGTCTCCCCGTCGAGGAACTGGTGGAGCTGCTGGAGTTCTGGCTGCCCGGAACTAGCAAGGAGACTCGCCGCAAGCTGGTGCCGCTGCTCCAGGAGCGCATGGTGGTGATGCGCGACGCCAGCGTCCTTGCCGCTCCACTTCTCGGCGACGCGCCCTGGGATGACGACGTGGTGTTCCCACCGCGCAAGGTGGACGCCGACACCGCCATCGAGCTGCTCGACGCGACCTGCCGCGAGGTCGAGGCGAGTGGCCTGGCTGACGTCACCGCCATGCGCGAGCGGCTCACGGCGCTGGTCGAGGCGCGCGGGGTCAAGGCTCGTGACGCCTTTCGCGTCCTCTACATCGCCATCCTCGGCCGCCCTCAGGGCGTGCCCGTGTTCGACGCCATGGGGTTCATCGGCCCGGATGTGTCGGTGCGGCGGCTCCGCGCCGCCCGCGCCCGGCTCGAGGTGTAGCCGCGCGTCAGCCGCCGCTCGCGGTGGTCGTCACCCGCAGCGCCACGTCTACGGCCGCGCGCACCTGCGCCGCGTCCCGCGCCGCGCGCACCACCGCAACGCCGGCGGCCCCGGCATCGATGCACGACGCGGCATTGCCGGCATCGATGCCTCCGATGGCGATCACGGGGATGCCCACCGCCGCACAGATCGCGGCCAGCCCGGCGACCCCGATGGGCGGCGCGGCGTCGCTCTTGGTGGGGGTGGGCCACACCGGCCCCGCCCCCAGGTAGGTGGCACCGAGCGCCTCAGCGTGCTCGGCCTCGCCTGTGGTGGCGACACTGATGCCGAGGATCAGCCCCGCGGCCACCGCTCGCTCCACGCCGCGATCGTCCTGTCCGAGATGCACCCCGTCCGCACCGCAGCGGAGGGCGGCCTCGACGTCATCGTTGATGACAAGCATGGCCGGAAGGTGGCGGAGCCGGCGTCCCATCTCGACGCGCGCCGTGGTGCCGGCGCCCTTGAGACGCAGCTGCACCACGGTGGCACCACCGGCGACCGCCAGCTCGGCGACGTCGATGCTATCGACGAGCGCGTGCACCCTCACCGCTGGGTGACCCGCGCGCGGGCGTCGATGGTGTCCGGCGACAGCGCGTAGAGCGCGTCGTAGAGAGCCACATGAAAGCTGCCCGGTCCGCTACTCCGCGCGGCCGCGTTCTCGCCGGCAACACCGAGCGCCACCAGCGCCTCCGCCGTGGCGCGCAGGGCGGCACCTTCGTTGACGGCGGCGAAACAGCCGACCAGCGCGCTGGCGATGCAGCCGGTCCCGGTGACAGTGGCCAGCATCGGATGCCCGTTGGCGATGGACAGGGTGCTGGTGCCGTCGCTGACCGCGTCGACTGCGCCGGTCACCGCCACCACGCAGCGCAGCTTGCGGGCCGCCGTCCTGGCCAGCTCGCCACCCTCCTGGCCGGTGCCCATCGATTCCACTCCGCGGATGTCGGCGCTCTGTCCGGCAAGGCTGGCGATCTCCGCCGCATTGCCGCGCACGATGGCCACATCCAGCTCGTCGAGGATGCGCTCAGCACTCCGGGTGCGGAGCGATGTGGCACCCGCGCCGACAGGATCGAGGACGACAGGCACGCCGGCTCTGTTGGCGGCGTGGCCCGCCAGGATCATGGACGCCACCCATTCCAGCGTGAGCGTGCCGATGTTGAGCACCAGCGCACCGGCCGCGGAGGCCATCTCCGCCACCTCCTCGGGCGCGTGCGCCATCACCGGGAGCGCGCCGATCGCCAGCGTGGCGTTGGCAGTCTCGTTCATGACCACGAAGTTGGTGATCTGGTGCACCAGGGGGCGCCGTTCGCGGATGCGCTGCAACGACGCGCCGGTCGAGATCGCGCCGTCGCCAGGCGGCGATCCGCTGTCCGTGTTCATGCGTTCCTCCCTCCGGCAAGGACCGGCGCAGCTCGCGCCCGCCCGCGCAGGTCGAGCACGTCCACCGGGCCCTCGCCGCTGCCGATGTCGACCAGCCCGGTGGCGACGGCGTGCGCGGCCACCTCCGCGGCGGCGCGGGCGGCGTCGGGGAGCGCCCACCCCTGAGCCAGCAGCGCGGTCAGGGTCGCGGAATGGGTGCATCCGGCACCGTGGGTGGCGGCAACCGCGTGGCGCGGCACCGGGATCTCGAGATGGTCGGTGCCGTCGAACAGGTGATCGACGGCGGGCTCGCCGTGTCCGCCGGTGATGATCACCGCAGCGGCTCCCATCTGGTAGAGGCGCTCGGCGAGCTCGCGGCGCGATCCCCCCATGCCGGTGAGCAACCGCGCCTCGGGAAGGTTGGGGGTGACCACGGTGGCGAGCGGGAACAGGCTGCGCACCATGACGTCGACGGCGTCCTCGCGCAGCAATCGCGCACCGGAGCTGGCCACCATCACCGGGTCCACGACCAGCGGGACGTCACGTGCGGCGAGCGCGCTGGCGACGGTCTCGATAATCTCGGCGGAGAGGAGCATCCCGGTCTTGGCGGCGTCGACACCGATGTCGTCGAAGACGGCGTCCATCTGCGCCGCGATGAAATCGCTGGGAACCGCATGGATGGCGGACACCTCCCTGGTGTTCTGCGCGGTCAGGGCGACGATGACGGTGCTGCCGTGACAGCCCGCGGCGGCGAAGGCGCGCAGATCCGCCTGGATGCCTGCGCCTCCGCCCGAATCCGACGATGCGATGCTGAGAACGCGAGCGGTGCGACCCATTGATACTCCCTACGCTGGCATGACCCAGATCAGGTTCGCGGGTGTGATCTCAGCCCCACACGGGGCACCCCGGTGCCATCAATCTACCACTGCCGCTCCCGCATCCGGGCGCCTGGGTCAGCTGGCCGTGCTGCCGCTCTTCGCCGGCTGCGCGCCGAAACGCTCGGCGGCCGCGCGGATCTGATCGCGCGACAGGCCGGCGAAGAGCGAGCTCCTCTCCAGCGTGGGGATGACGTCGTCACGGAGTGTGCTCATGCCAAATCTCCCTCCAACGGGGCACGTCCCCGGTGCGCCCAATGTAGACGTCGGGTACGGCGCGGGAGCCCGGTTGCGATCAGTCGAGGAAGTCGGCGAGGCGGCGGCTGCGCGAGGGGTGGCGCATCTTGCGCAGCGCCTTGGCCTCGATCTGGCGGATGCGCTCGCGGGTGACACCGAATCGCCGACCGACCTCGTCGAGCGTGCGGGGATGGCCGTCGACAAGCCCGAAGCGCAGCTGGATGACGCGCCGCTCGCGTGGTGTCAGGGTGTCGAGGATGTCCTCGACCTCGACGCCGAGCATGGTGCTGGCCGCGGCGTCCTGGGGGCGGATCGCGCCCGTGTCCTCGATCAGCTCGCCGAGCTCGGCGTCGCCGTCGTCGCCGACCGGCGTCTCCAGCGACACCGGGTCCTGAGCCACGCGGCGGATCTCCTTGACACGCTCAGGGGTGAGGCCTAGCTCGTCGGCGATCTCCTCGTCGTCGGGCTCGCGGCCGAGCTCCTGGACCAGCCGCCGCGCCACCCGCGCCTGGCGGTTGACCAGCTCGACCATGTGGACCGGAATGCGGATGGTGCGGGCCTGGTCGGCGATGGCGCGGGTGATGGCCTGGCGGATCCACCAGGTGGCATACGTGGAGAACTTGTAGCCGCGGTGGTAGTCGAACTTGTCGACGGCGCGGAGGAGACCGAGGTTGCCCTCCTGGATGAGATCGAGGAAGGGCATGCCACGCCCGAAGTACTTCTTGGCGATGCTGACCACAAGTCGAAGGTTGGCGGCCGCGAGCAGGTGCTTGGCGTCATCGTCACCCGCCTCGATGCGCTGCGCGTAGAGCACCTCCTGCTCCTTGGTGAGCAGGGCCACCT
>DAIUFS010000047.1:0-14978 GCA_036844485.1 Candidatus Dormiibacterota bacterium
GCAAGAGCAGCCTCGCGTTCGACACGATCTACGCCGAGGGCCAGCGCCGCTATGTTGAGAGTCTGAGCGCCTACGCCCGCCAGTTCCTCGGCCAGATGGAGAAGCCGGACGTCGACCACATCGACGGTCTCAGCCCGGCGATCTCGATCGACCAGAAGGGAACCAGCAAGAATCCGCGATCGACGGTGGGAACGGTCACCGAGATCTACGACTACCTGCGTCTGCTCTACGCGCGCATCGGGCATCCCCACTGCCCCAACTGCGGTCGGGAGATCAGCAAGCAGTCCATCGAGCAGATCACCGACCAGGTGCTGGCCCTTCCCGAGGGGACGCGGCTGATGGTCACCGCGCCGATGGTGCAGGGTCGCAAGGGCGAGCACAGGGACGTGTTCGCCGAAGCCAAACGGAGTGGATTCGTGCGAGCCCGCGTCGATGGCGAGCTGCGCGATCTCAGCGACCCCATCTCGCTCGACAAGAAGTTCAAGCACGACATCGAGATCGTCGTCGACCGCGTCGTCGTCAATCCCGATCTGCGCAGCCGCCTCCACGAATCCCTCGAGCAGGCAGCCAAGCTCACCGACGGCCTCATCCTCCTCATCCCCGTTGCAGACTCGGCCGCGGCGGAGTCGCCGCGAGTGGGGGGTGAGGCCGATCCGGCTCAGCCGGGCGGTCGAGGGGGGCGCATCGCCCCCCTGTCGAAAGAAGAGGGGTCCCCAAGTGGCCAGCCACTTGGGGAAATGCTGTTTTCAAAGGACTTTGCCTGCGTCTACTGCGGCATCTCCATGGAGGAGCCGGCGCCCCGCAACTTCTCGTTCAACAGCCCGCACGGAGCCTGCCCCGTGTGCACCGGGCTGGGCATGCGCATGGAGGTGGATCCGGACGCGGTGGTCCCCGATCCGTCGCTGAGCATCAACGAGGGGGCGCTGTCGGGGTGGACGCGGGGGCCCTCGATGACCTGGCTGATGGACGTCCTTGAGACCGTCGCCAGGAAGTTCAAGGTGTCACTGAGCACACCCTGGAGGGATCTCTCCGCCAAGGAGCAGCGGCTCATCCTCTACGGACTTCCCAAGGACGAGACCGTGCGCATCCGCTATGTCAGTCACAGCGGCTATTCACGCAGCTACGACGCCGGTTTCGAGGGCGTCGTCAACAACCTCGAGCGCCGCTACCGCGAGACCGAATCGGATTGGGTCAAGCAGGAGATCGAGCGGCTGATGATGCAGAAGCCGTGCCCGGCCTGCCACGGCGGACGGCTCAAGCCCGAGTACCTCGCGGTCACCGTCGACGGCATGAACATCATGGAGCTCTGCCGGCACAGCGTCATGGCCGCGCTGGGTCGCATCGAGCGCCTCAAGCTCAGCGACCGCGAGACCCTGATAGCGCGCCAGGTGCTCAAGGAGATCCGCGAGAGGCTCGGCTTTCTCCACGACGTCGGTCTCGACTACCTCACCCTCGACCGCGGCGCCGCCACACTCAGCGGCGGCGAAGCCCAGCGCATCCGTCTCGCCACCCAGATCGGAAGCCGGCTCATGGGCGTTCTCTACATCCTCGACGAGCCGTCCATCGGACTGCACCAGCGCGACAACCACAAGCTCATCCGCACCCTGGAGAAGCTGCGCGACATCGGCAACACGCTCATCGTCGTGGAGCACGACGAGGAAACCATCCGCGCTGCCGACTACGTCGTCGACGTCGGGCCCGGCGCCGGCGAGCACGGGGGGTACGTGGTCGCCGCCGGCACCATCGATGAGGTTCTGGCCACGCCGGAGAGCATCACCGCCCAGTTCCTCAACGGCGAGAGATCGGTTCCCGTCCCGCTCATCCGCCGCCGCGGCAGCGGCAAGGAGCTGGTGGTGCGTGGACCCACCGAGAACAATCTCAAGGGCACCGATGTGGTCTTCCCGCTGGGAATGTTCATCTGCGTGACCGGGGTCAGCGGCAGCGGCAAGAGCACCCTGGTCAACGACATCCTCTACCGGCGACTCGCCCAATTTCTCTACCGCGCCAAACAGCGACCGGGGCGGCACCAGGGTGTCGACGGCCTCAACCTGGTCGACAAGGTGATCGACGTCGACCAGTCGCCGATCGGGCGCACCCCGCGCAGCAATCCCGCCACGTACGTGGGGGTGTTCACCGATATTCGCGAGCTCTTCGCCAAGCTTCCCGAGGCGCGGGTGCGCGGCTACAAGCCGGGGCGCTTCTCCTTCAACGTCGCCGGTGGTCGCTGTGAGGCGTGCGCTGGCGACGGGATGATCAAGATCGAGATGCACTTCCTCCCCGACATCTACGTGCCCTGCGAGGTGTGCAAGGGCAGGCGCTACAACCGCGAGGCGCTGCAGGTGCTGTTCCGCGACAGGAACATCGCCGACGTCCTGGCCATGACCGTTGACGAGGCTGCCCAGCTCTTCGAGAACCAGCCGCGCATCGTGCGCAAGCTGCGCACGCTGCAGGACGTCGGCCTAGGCTACATCCGCCTGGGCCAGCCGGCCACCCAGCTGAGCGGCGGAGAGGCCCAGCGGGTCAAGCTGAGCACCGAGCTGAGCAGGCGGGGGACGGGGAGCACGGTCTACATCCTCGACGAGCCCACCACAGGCCTGCATTTCGCGGACGTCGAGAAGCTCCTCACAGTCCTGCACCGCCTCGTGGATGCGGGCAACACGGTCATCGTCATCGAGCACAACCTCGACGTCATCAAGACCGCCGACCACGTCATCGACCTCGGTCCCGCCGGCGGGGATGCGGGTGGGGAGGTCATCGCTGTGGGAACACCCGACGAGATCGCCGAGACCCCCCTCAGCGCCACCGGCGAGTACCTCCGCCTCCTCCTGCGCCGCCGGGACCCGATTCCATCGGCTGCGGCGCTGGCGCCGGGACCTCGCCCGTCGGCCAACGGCCGCCGCAAGAGGGCCCCTGCCGCGGTCTGACCGGCTGCCCGCCGCTCGCGTCAGACGTGCGCATGCAGTACCGTCCGTGGTCATGGTCCAGTTGGACAGCGGGGGAGAGGAACGGCGCGTGCGTCTGCGCCGTCTTGACGATTGCCTCACCATCCTCGAGCAGGCCCACGAGCTCGATCTGACCACCGTCACCGCCGGCATGGTCGAGGCGCTCAGCGAGCGGGTGCCCACCATCCGCGAGGGAATGATGATCGCGGACGCGATCGAGGAGGTGCTCCGCCAGCAGGAGCCGTACATGATCCAGGTGCGCCCTGAGGTCACCCGCCGGGTGCGCCGCCGCCGCGATCCCTTCGACGTGAGGCTGCTCCTGCAGAGGCGCTGAGCGCATGACGGCGGCGGGTGCCGGGCCGCCTCGGGCTACACTCCGCGCCAAGTGAGCGCATTCGGTTTCGATCCCGAGGAGATCCTCCGGCGCCGGCGCGGTCCGCGCGTGGTGCGCAGCGGCGGCGGCCCGCCGGAACGCCACATCGGCCGGCGCGTGGTGGCCATCGTGGTGGTGGCGATCCTGATCGTGGTGGCTCTGGGCCGCTGGCTTCTCGGCCTGCGCGCCAGCTACCTCTACTACGCCAGCCTCAACCACACCAACGTCTTCTGGACGCCGTTCCTGGCGCAGGTGGTGCTCTTCCTCATCGGGGCTGTGATCACCGGCGGCGGCGTGGGGCTGAGCGTGTACGGGTGGGTGCGGGCCGCCCGCAACCTCGATCGGTACGGCCGCCGGATCGCCCTCTGGGCCGGGATCGCCGTCGCGGTGATCGCCGGCCTCGCCGGTGGAGGCTTCCTCGCCGGTCAGTGGCAGGACGTCCTCCTCTGGCTCCATGGGCAGCCGTTCGGCGCCATGGACCCGGTGTTTCACCAGGACTACTCCTTCTTCGTCTTCACCCTCCCTGTGCTCGACGCCTTCCAGGCGCTGCTCTGGGCGGTCGTTCTCGTGGGGCTGATCGGCGCCATCGGGCTGGCCGCCTTCTCGTTCTCGCTGGCCAACGCGCCGGCGGAGGTGACCCTGCCGGTGAAGGCCCCTGAGGGCCGCAGCTTCGAGGAGGGCTTCCGCTCGGCGGTCACCCATGCCGGCGTCGCCCTCGCCGGGGTCTTCGTCCTGGCGGCTCTCGGCGCCCACTTCGGCGTCTATCACCTGGCCACCTCCCAGCACGACAACTTCGTCGGCCTCGACGCCACCCAGCGCAACGTGGCCAGACCGGTGCTGGGAGTGCTGCAGTGGGTGGCGCTGGTGCTGGCCGTGCTCACCCTGGCGCTGGTCCTCGTCCGCCGCAATCGTGGTACCAACGCGAGCGCGGCGGTCTTCGCGGGCACGCTGGTGGGCTGGCTGGTCCTCGCCGGGGTGGTGCAGGGAGTGCCCTCGCTGATCTATCAGGGGGCATCGGTGAACCCCAACCTCCAGGTGGCCCAGACGCCGTCGATCAACGATTACCTGGCCACCAGCCGGTACGCGTGGGGGCTGCAACCCTCCAACGTCGACGTGCGGTCGTTCGGGACTGTCGCCGCGCCCAGCCTCGCCGATCTCGCCGCCGACCCCGGGACGCTGAACAACGTGCGCATCCAGGACGTCAGCCAGCTTCCCGACACCTTCGCCCAGATCGACCGCAGTCGCAGTTACCAGACCTACCCGACCATCACGGTGGATCGATACCCAGCCGCAGGCGGCGCCGGCGACGCCGAGGTCATGCTCGGTCCGCGGGAGATCGCCGAGAACGATGTCCCCAACGCATCGTTCATCAACACCGCGCTCAACTACACGCACGGGTATGGGGTCACGGCGGTGTCGGTCAACGCCGTCGCCGCCGAGGGCAAGCCCCAGGTCCTGGTCGGACAGCAGCCCATGAAGCAGGTGTCGGCGACCGCGCCGCCCGGCCTCAGCTTCAACGGAGCCGCCGGCGACCCGCGCATCTACTGCGGCCTGTCCACCACCCAGCCGGTGGTCACAGGGACCCTGCAGAACGAGTTCGATTACCCCTCGGGCGGGGGCGACGCGACCTTCCACGCCGGCAGTGAGATGCAGGGCATCGCCGTCGGCAACATCTTCGACAAGCTGGCCGTGTCGGTGGACTCCTTCGGCACTCTCGACCTCTTTCTCAACAACTCGCTGACTGCCAACAGCCGCGTTCTCGTCCACCGCCAGATCCAGGACCGCATCACCAGCATCGCTCCGTTCCTCCACGTCGACGGCGATCCGTACGTGGTCGTCGACGACAGCACCAATCACCTCGACTACGTCGCCGACGCCTACGTCCAGACCGACCGCTTCCCCGAGTCGGCGGTGCAGAACGGGGCGTCCTACATGCGCAACGCGGTCAAGGCGGTGATCGACGCCCGCACCTGCGCCATCACCCTGTACGCGGTCGATCTCAACGAGCCGATCACGGCGGCATGGAACGCCATCTACCCCGGCCTGCTGCAGCCGCTGAGCGCCATGTCGCCCACGCTGCGGGCCCATCTCCGGTACCCCGAGGGCCTGTTCACCGCGCAGTCCCAGGTCTACGCCAACGTGCACGTCAGCAGCGCGTCGGTCTTCTTCAACGGCAGCGACCGCTACCGGGTCGCGCAGCAGCAGATCAACGGCCAGACACAGGACACCGTGCCCTACTACGTCGAGGTCACCCTCCCCGGAGACACCAAGCCCAGCTTCGTCCTCTTCCAGGCCTTCTCGCCGGCGAGCGCGAGCGGAGGCGGTGCCAACAACATGACGGCGTGGCTGGCGGCGCAGTCCGACTACACCACCACCAACCACCCCAAGCTGGTGGCGGTCCCGCTCAACAACTCCGTCAACGTTCTCGGTCCCTTGCAGTTCGACAACAACATCAACACCGATCCGATCATCAGTCCCGAGGTCAGCCTGCTCAGCCAGCACGGGTCGTCGGTCATCCTCGGCAACGTCATCGTGCTGCCCTTCAACAACGACTCGTTCCTGTATGTCCGCCCGCTCTACGTGCTCGCCTCGGGCGGAGCGGGAGGGACCGCGTTCCCGCAGCTGCACGAGGTCATCGTCGGCACCCAGAACGCCGTCGCCCAGGGGAGCTCGTTCGCCCAGGCGCTGCAGACGCTGTTCAACACCACCCAGCCGATCCCGGGGCTGGTCAGCCCGGCCACCACCACCACGCCGGGCACGACCACCACGCCGCCGACGACCACCACCCCGCCGTCGACGGCGAACTTCACCTCCCAGGAGCTGGCCCTCCTCAACGACCTGCTGACCCACCAGCAGGCCGCCCAGGCGGCGCTCCAGAAGAACGATTTCACCACCTTCGGCAAGGAGGAGGACATCGTCAAGTCGGACACCACCCAGCTGAGCGCGCTCCTCCAGCAGAGCCAGTCGGCGTCGCCCAGCGCCGCGCCGGCGGCGACGCCGACCGCGACTCCCTGAGCCGCGAGCGCGCGGGGCCCGGACGGAGAGCAGGTTGTATAGGCTGAGCGCGTGGAGCTGATCGCGCCCGGGATTCACCAGATCGACACCCTGCTCGGCGGCATGGATCGGATGACCGCCGGCTTTCTCGTCGAGGGGACCCAGCCGGCGCTCGTCGAGACCGGCTCGCAGACCAGCGTGGCCGCTGTCCGGGACGCGCTCACCGCAGCGGGCCTGGGGGCCGACGACCTGCGCTGGATCATCGTCACCCACATCCACCTCGACCACGCCGGCGGAGTCGGCGACATGGCGGCCGCCTTCCCCAACGCCACGGTGGTGGTCCACGAGCGGGGTGCGCGCCACCTCGTCGATCCCACTCGCCTGATCGACAGCGCCGCGCGGGTGTACGGGCCCCTCCTCGACGGCCTGTACGGGCGCATGCTGCCCGTGCCCGAGCACCGTCTGGTGGCGGCGGCCGACGGCCATCGCATCGACCTCGGCGACGGCCACTTCCTGACCATGGTCGACTCGCCTGGCCACGCCAAGCACCACCACGCGGTGCTCGACGACCACACCGGCACCCTGCTGGTCGGCGATGCCGTCGGCGTCAAGCTCCCCGACATCGGAGTCCTCCGTCCCGCCACGCCGCCGCCGGATTTCGACCTGGAGCAGGCCACCACCAGCCTGCGGCGGTTCGCCGAGCTGCGTCCCCAGATGGTGGTCCTGACCCACTACGGGCCTGTCGAGGATCCGCTGGCGACCCTCAGCGACGCCGAGGAGATGCTCCACCGCTGGGTGGAGGTGGCCGATCGCACCATGCGGGAGAGCGCACAGGCCGGTATCGACGACGTGGCCGCCGCCCTCGCGGACGCCTTTGCCGGAGTACCGCCAGATCTGCCCGAGGGGATGCGGGAGAAGTTCGAGGTTCTCAACGGCGTGCACAGCAACGCCGCCGGGATCGTCCGCTACCTCTCGACGCGCCAGCCCGCCGTCGCGGAGTGAAGGTCGCCGGCGCTCGCGCCTCCGGGACCCGGCTCCTCGCCGCGGTGGTGCTGAGCGCGTGTGTCGGCATGATCGCCGGCGGACTCGGCGCCTGGGGCGTGTACAGCCATTTCGGCCCGGTCGAGCGCGTCATCACCGAGACCAAGACGGGCAACGGCGCCGTGTCCGTCGGCGATATTGCCACCGCGGTGCTGCCCTCTCTGGTCACTGTGAGCACACAGCCTGTCACCCCGGCAGCGCTGGCGGCGGGCTCGGCCAGCGGGCTCACCCAGGGGTTTGTGGTCAGCGCTGACGGCCTGATCGTGACCTCGGCGCACGCTGTCCGTGGGGCCACCCGCCTGCGCGTGGCCACCAGCGACGGCAAGGGGTACGCCGCCACCATCGCAGCCAGCGATGTCGCCGACGGCATCGTCGTCCTGCGCGCCGCCGGGGCGGGGGGACTGACGCCGCTGCGCTTCGCCGCCTCGGATCCGCGCGTCGGCGACCTCGCCGTGGCGGTGTTCCGTCCCGCGCTCGGCACCGTCACCACCCGCAGCGGAGTTGTTGACGCTATCGGCATGAACGCCAACGACGGCGAGGCAGATCTCGGAGACCTGGTGGGCGTGGACGCCACCGCCGCCCCCCAGGCGGACGGAGCGCCACTGGTCGACGGCACCGGTGCTGTGACCGGCGTGGTCACCACCGTGCCCTCGGCGCAGGGTGTGATCGCGGCCTCGGGCCGCGACGCGGCCGCGCTGGTGAGCAGCGTGCAGCGCGGCTCCGCGCCGACGGCGGCAACCTTCGGGGTGACCAGCGTCCTGATCGATCCCTCGGTGTCCGCGGCCACCGCGGTCCCCCAGGGAGCTCTGATCCGCTCGGTCGACGCCACCGGCCCGGCGGCCGGGCTGCTCCAGCCCGGCGACATCGTCACCGCGGTCAACGGCACCACCGTGCTCTCCGCCGGTGCCTTCCAGCCCGGCGACTTCGGCCTGCTCGCCGGCGACCGCGCCGTCCTGACGGTGACCGGCGCCGGGGGCGCGCCGCGCTCCGTCACCGTCACCGTCTCCTCCAGCTGAGCTCGGACGGCCGCGGCGGCACTCTCGGCGTCGGGGCTACCATGCCTCGGAGATGGAGATCACCTACCTCGGCATGTCCTGCGTCCGCCTCCGCGGCCGCGAGGCCCAGGTCATCGTCGACCCGCCTGACGGCCAGCTGCCCGGTCTGGGCAGGGCCACCCCGGATCTGATCGTCCGCACCGAGGGTCGCACCGACCCCGACAAGCTCCGCCCTCGCGACGGGCAGAGCCAGGAGGTGGCCGGCGCCGGCGAGTTCGAGGTGCGGGGCGTCACCGTCCGTGGCGTGGACATGGGCAACGGCCGCACCATCATGCGGGTCGAGATCGACGATGTCCGCGTGGTCAGCGTCGGCCGTCTCGACCGCCAGCTCACCGAGGAGGAGATCGACGCGCTCGGGCATATCGATGTTCTCGTTGCACCGGTCGGGGGGGGCGACGCCCTCGCACCCGCGGCGGCGACCAAGCTGGTCAACGCCCTGACGCCGGCGATCGTGATCCCGGTGCGATACCGATCGCCCGCGTCGCCGGGCAGCGGCGAGTACGAGCCGGTCGACACCTTCGCCAAGGAGATGGGGCTGGCGGACGACGCCTACCAGGCCCTCCCCAAGCTCAACCTCAACGGCGCCATGACCGGCTCGGACGACTCCCGCGTGGTCGTCCTCGAACCGCGTGGCGGCGGCTGACCAGACCGAACATCGGTTCACCCCGCAACCGGGTCGGCTGGTAGACTGGCGAAAACCTCTAGGAGGCTCCCCCATGGCCAAGTTCGTGTTTGTCACCGGGGGAGTGGTCTCCTCGCTCGGCAAGGGCATCACCGCCGCGTCGATCGGCACCATCCTCAAAGCTCGCGGCCTGCACGTGGGCATGCAGAAGCTCGACCCCTACCTCAACGTCGATCCCGGCACCATGTCGCCGTACCAGCACGGCGAGGTGTTCGTCACCGACGACGGTGCCGAGACCGATCTCG
The DNA here is from genome assembly GCA_036844485.1 of Candidatus Dormiibacterota bacterium. Taxonomy (GTDB): domain Bacteria; phylum Chloroflexota; class Dormibacteria; order Aeolococcales; family Aeolococcaceae; genus Aeolococcus. Next base: position 9,333 of record DAIUFS010000047.1, read on the forward strand.
ATCTCGGCCACTACGAGCGTTTCGTCGACGTCGCCCTGAGCAAGGCGAGCAACGTCACCACCGGCAAGATCTATTCCAGCGTGATCGCCAAGGAGCGCCGCGGCGACTACCTCGGCGGCACCGTCCAGGTGATTCCTCACATCACCAACGAGATCAAGCAGCGCATCCTCCGGGTGGCCGAGAACGAGCTGCCCGAGCCCGACGTGGTCATCGTCGAGGTCGGCGGCACCGTCGGTGACATCGAGTCCCTGCCATTCCTCGAGGCCATCCGCCAGCTCAAGAACGATGTGGGACGCACCAACGTCTGCTACGTGCACCTCACCCTGGTGCCCTACGTGGGGGCCAGCGAGGAGTTCAAGAGCAAGCCCACCCAGCACAGCGTCAACACGCTGCGCAGCATCGGCATTCAGCCCGACGTCATCGTGGCTCGCAGCGAGCAGCCCATCGGCGAGAACCTCAAGGACAAGATCGCCCTCTTCGGCGACGTCGAACGCCGCGCCGTCATCAACGTGCCCGACGCGCGCTCCATCTACGAGGTGCCGCTGCTGCTCGAGGACACCGGCCTCGGTGACTACATCGTCGAGACCCTTGGCATCGAATCCTCGCCGCCGGACCTCGACAGGTGGCGGGACATGGTGGCCCGCATCGCCGCCACCAAGCCCGGGGTCAGCATCGCGGTGGTCGGCAAGTACGTCGAGATGCCCGACGCCTACATCAGCGTCACCGAGTCGCTGCGTCACGCGGCTGTGCACTGCGGCGTCGAGCTGACCATTCACTGGGTCAACAGCGAGCACCTCGAGGAGGATGCGGCCGAGCTCGAGGGTGTCGACGGCATCGTGGTGCCGGGCGGCTTCGGGCACCGCGGCATCGAGGGCAAGGTGCTCGCCTCGCGCTTCGCCCGGCAGCATGGCGTGCCCTACCTGGGACTCTGCCTGGGCATGCAGTGCGCCGTCGTCGACATCGCCCGCCAAGTTCTAGACGCTCCTGACGCAAACTCAACGGAGTTCAATGCCTTCACGTCGGCCCCGGTCATCGACCTGCTTCCTGAGCAGCGCGACATCGAGAACAAGGGTGGGACCATGCGCCTGGGCGTGTATCCGTGCAAACTCCTACCTGGGAGTCGCGCGGCGGCAGCATACGGGGAGGCGCTCATCTACGAGCGCCACCGCCACCGCTTCGAGTTCAACAACCACTACCGCGACCGCCTCGGAGACGCCGGCGTGGTGTTCAGCGGGACCTCTCCCAACGGGAGGCTGGTGGAGGTCATCGAGCTGCGCGATCACCCCTTCTTCGTGGGGTCACAGTTCCACCCCGAGTTCCGCTCCCGCCCCAACCGTCCCCACCCCCTCTTCCGCGAGTTCATGCGCGCGGCCGCTGAGCGCGGAAACGCCATCGGCGGGGTGGAGCTGGGGATCGCCGAGGAGGCGGCCGGCGCCGGCTGAGGGTGGCCCGCCGCCGATAATCGCGGCAATGGCCGACACAGCTGTTCCCGACGTCGCGGCCTTCCCGGCGCGGGTGGGGCGTGATCGGCACCGTGGCCTCGAGCTGCTCCGGGCCACCGAGGCCGCGGCTCTCTCGGTGGGCCGCTGGCTGGGACGCGGCGACAAGTCGGGCACCCGCGACGCCGGCCAGACGGTCATGGAGGAGGCGCTCATCAGCATGCCCTTCGACGGAAGGGTGGTCATCGGTCCGGAAGGGGGCAACAGCAACCTCGCTCCGGGACGGCGTATCGGCGTCGGCCGGGATCGCATCGATCTCGCGATCATCCCTGTGGACGGCGTCAGCCTGGTTGCGCGCGGCCTCAGCCAGGCGCTCAGCATCGCCGCCGCGGCCGAGCCGGGCGGGATTCTCTCGCCCCCGCCGGTGGCGTACATGCACAAGATCGCCGTCGGGCCCGCCGCCAAGGGAGCCGTCGACATCGCCGACACCCCGGAGAACAACCTGCGCCGCATCGCCTTCGCCATGGAGGTCCAGGTCCAGGACCTCACGGTCATGATGCTCGACCGCCCCCGCCATCAGGCCCTCCTCGAGCGGGTGCGATCGTTGGGGGCACGGGTGGCGCTCATCTCCGACGGCGACGTGGGTGCCGCGATGATGGCCGCCTGGCCGGGGACCGGCATCGACGTCATGATCGGCTCCGGCGGCACCCAGGAGGCGATCGTGGCCGCCTGCGTGATGCGCTGCCTCGGCGGGGAGCTGCACTGCCGGCCGTGGGTTCGCCACGAGGAGGAGGCAGCGGCCGTGCGCGCCGCCGGCTTCGATCCCGAGGAGTCGATCAGCATGGAGCGCCTCGTCCCCGGTCGTCAGGTGAGCATCGCGGCCACGGGCATCAGCGGCGGGGGAATTCTTCATGGCGTCCAGTACCACGACTGGTGGGCGGAGACCCACAGCCTGGTGATGCGCGCCCAGAGCGGCACGGTGCGCGAGATCCTCACCAAACATCACGTCGCTCTGCCTCCCGAGGGGGCGCGCCGGGTGCGCTGAGCGCCCGAGGTGCCGATCCCGGCGGACGGCCTTGCGCCCTTGGCCTAACTGTGTAATCATGTAATTCATGAAAACACAGCGCGAGGCGCAGGCCTCCTACAGCGACGACGAACTCTCCGGCTGGTTCGCGGGGCGCATCCCCGACGATCTCTTCGCCGGCCCCCCGACCATCACCGGCGACCGCGACGAGATCCTCATCGTCGGGTCGGTTCCCGAGCCCGAGCTGCCCGCCGACGCCAACGAGGCGGCCCGCACCGCGGCGCGCTCAGCTCGCATCGCCCGGTTCCGAGAGGAGACCCGAGACAAGCGGATCGGGGTTGCCTCCGAGGCCGAGCGGCTCTTCGGACGCAAGGTGTCGTGGGGCGCCCGCTGCGGAGACGTCGAGGAGCACTTCACCACCCTCGGCGTGCCGGTGATGACCCGCCTTCGCCTCAGCGATCGAGCGGTGCTCGACACCCTCATCGATGCCGGCGTGGCGCGCAGCCGCAGCGAGGCCCTGGCGTGGTGCGTGCGCCTGGTCAGCCGCCACCAGGATGACTGGATCAAGAGCCTTCGCGAGGCGCTCACGGCTGTCGAGAAGGTTCGCAACGAGGGACCGAGCGCCGGCTGAGATGGTCGCCGAGATCCCCGATACGGGCGTGGAATCCCCCATGGACGCGTACTCCCGCGTGGTCAGCGGGGTGGCCGCGACCCTGGCGCCGTCGGTGCTGAGCCTGCAGGTCGAACGCCGCACCCCGCGAGGCCGCGCTCCGGCGGGAAGCGGCTCGGCGTGGGTGCTGACCCCTGATGGGTACCTGGTGACCTCCGCACACGTCGTGCACGGGGGCGCCGGCGGGACCGCCCACACCTCCGACGGTCGCCAGCTGCCGTTTGACGTGGTCGGGGAGGACCCACTGTCAGACCTCGCCGTGGTGCGTGCCAGCGCCGGTGACCTGGCTCCGGCCGCGCTCGGCGACGCCGATCGGTTGCGGGTCGGCGAGCTGGTGGTCGCCATCGGCAACCCCCACGGGCTGGCCGGCTCGGTGACCGCCGGTGTGGTCAGCGCGCTGGGGCGGTCGCTGCCCACCCACTCCGGCGGCCACATGCGCGTCGTCGAGAACGTCATCCAGACCGATGCCGCCCTCAATCCCGGCAACTCCGGCGGCGCCCTGGCCGACAGCAGTGCCCGAGTGGTGGGCGTCAACACCGCCCTGGCCGGATACGGGCTCGGCCTGGCCGTGCCCATCAACGCCACCACCCTGGCGATCGTCGCCGCCCTGATGCGCCAGGGAAGGGTGCGCCGCGCCTTCCTCGGGGTGGCGGGCCGGGCCCAGCCTCTGTCGGCTCGGCTGACCGCCCAGCTGGGCCGCGCCCGGGGCTTGCGGGTGGTGGAGGTGGTGCCCGGCAGCGCCGCCGCCGTCGCCGGGCTCCGGCCTGGTGACGTCATCGTGGAGCTGGACTCGCACCCCGTCCAGACGGCCGGCGATGTGCAGCGCCTGATGATGGCGGAGGTTGTCGACCGCTTCATGGTGCTGCGCGTGGTCCGCGATGGCGAGGTGCGCACCGTCACGGCGATCCCGGCCGAGCTCAGCGCCGCCTAGCGCAGGACGGACGCGGCGGGGCGGAAAAGGAGCGCACCCATAATCGGGACATGCGTCTTGTCGCCGGCAGCCCCGACGGATCCATCGAGCTCCTCGATGGCTACCGTGCGGCGGCACGGAACGGGCGTACCCTGGTCGGACTGACACCCGACCAGCTCATCCCCCTCCCCGAGGAGGCCACTCTCGCCCATCTGCCGGGCCGCCGTCCTCTGGCCGTGGCCGCGGACGGGTCGGGGGTCGAGGTGGAGGGGGAGTGGCTGGCCGTGGCGGCCGTCCTCCCGGTGGGCCACCTCCGGACCCTGCTGCCGGCGACCGTCCGCACCCGTGGGTCGCGGCGGCTCCCCCTGTACGGGTACACCGCGGTCGTCGAGCACGAGGGCGACCTGATGTGCGCGGCACTTCGCACCGACAGGTTCGCGTGGTGGCAGCCGGCCAGGTACGGCCGTGCCGACCTTCCGGCGGCGGTGGAAGCGGCCCTCGCCGCGCTGCCGGGCAACCGCCTGGTCGAGCACCTCGCTCACTGCGCCCAGGAGAATCGCTGCTACACGGCGCAGAACACGCTGCACCGCCGGTATGAGGGCGCCCTCCCCGCCTCGCCCGCCTGCAACGCCGACTGCCTGGGCTGCATCTCCCTGCAGAGCGACGGGGAGGTGCCCGCTCCGCAGGAGCGGATGCGCTTCGCGCCCACCGCGGATGAGCTTGTGGCCCTCGCCGATTGGCATCTCAGCGGCAGCGAGGCCGCCATCGTCTCCTTCGGGCAGGGGTGCGAGGGTGAGGCGCTCACCCGCGACGACGCCCTGGTGGAGGCGACACGCCGGATCCGCCGGCTGCACCCCGGCGCGACCATCCACATCAACACCAACGGCAGCAAGCCGCACGTGCTGGAGCGCCTCATCGACGCCGGCCTCAACAGCGTGCGGATCAGCGCCATCTCCTTCAACGACGCCATCTTCCGGCCCTACTACCGCCCCATCGGCTACAGCCTCGACAACGTGGTCGCCTGCGGGCGCCTCATGAACGACCGGGGAGGGCAGGTGTGTCTCAACCTGCTCACCTTCCCCGGGGTCACCGACGTCGAAACAGAGATCGATGCCACCGTGCGCGCCTGCCTGGCGATGCACGTCGACCAGGTGCAATGGCGCTCGCTGAACGTCGACCACGACTGGCTCCTCGAGGTGTTGCCGGCGCTGCCGGCTGGCCTGGGGATGCGTGCCGCCTACGACCGGGTCCGCCAGCTCCTCCCTGGCGTCGAGCACGGCAACTTCACCCGCCCGGTGGCGGCAGCGGTGTGAACGACCGGGGTTCGAATCTGGAGCCCGTGGTATGCTGAATGTCGTCCCAACCCGTCTGTTTCCGAGTGCCATGAAGACCGAGATCCACCCCCAGTACCACACCGACGCCGTCGTGACCTGCCTTTGCGGCAACACCTTCACCACGGGCTCGACGCTGCCCGAGCTGAAGACCGAGGTGTGCTCGGTCTGTCATCCCTTCTTCACTGGCACCCAGCGCATCATCGACACCGGTGGCCAGGTCGAGCGCTTCCGCCGCCGCGCCGCCGCCAAGACCGGCAAGCAGCCCGCCG
>DAIUFS010000048.1:0-14657 GCA_036844485.1 Candidatus Dormiibacterota bacterium
CGAGCTCGAGCGCATCACCCATCCACGCATCAGCGCGCTGATGCAGGAGCGCATCGCCGCGGCGCTGGCGTCGAGGGCGCCGCTGGTGGTCGCCGACATCGCCCTGCTGTTCGAGGGCCGGCGCGACCATGACTTCGAGGGGACCCTGCTCGTCTATGCCCCTGCCGCGACCCAGCTGCGCCGGCTCCACGACCGAGACGGACTCGATGACCGGGCGGCGCGGCAGCGCCTCCTTGCTCAGCTTCCCATCGATGACAAGCGCGGCCTGGCCACCTGGGTCATCGACAACAGCGGCAGTCGCGAGGCCACCACCGCTCAGGTCGACGCCTGGTGGCGGGAGGTGGTCGCACCCCTCTGAACGCCGGCCGCTATGCGGGTCGGGTGCTCATGCCGTCGAGCAGCAGGGTGAGCAGCTGCTGCTCGTCGCGGACGTAGGCCTCCTGGTCGGCGCGCGGAAGGCTGCCGAGGACGTAGCCGGTGAGCACCATCTCCGCCACCCCGACCACCATGTAGGTGGCCAGCTTGGCGTCGACACCGGGGCGGACCTCACCCCTGTCGCGCCCTTCGGTGATGATCCGCTCCACTGGATCGAATGCCGCCAGCACGGCGGTGATGTCGTGCGACTCGAGGAACTCGGACGACCGCGTGATCTCGTTGATCATCACCGTCATGAGCTCGCTCTCCTGCCGGTACGTCTCCACCCAGAAGTGGACGAGGCGGCCCATGCGCTCGCGGAACGACAGGGGCACGGCAGCGACCTCCTCCAGGTAGGCGACGTACTGGGCCCAGCGCTCGGCGAAGATGGCGCTGAGGATCTCCTCCTTGTTGCGGAAGTGGTGGTAGACGAGCCCGTAGGCGATGCCGGCGCGCTCAGCGATGTCGGCAACCCGCGTCCCGTGGACGCCGCGCCGTGCGAAGACCTCTGTGGCCGCCTCGATGATCCGCTCGCGCGTGCGCGCGCTGCGCCGTGTCGGCCGCGCCGCGGGGCGGGCACTCACGCTGTCACCCCGTCCACGACGAGCCGCTCGTACTCGCTGTCGCTGACGCCCAGCTCGGCAAGCAGAGCGCGGCTGTCCGCGCCGTACGCGGGCGCCGGGCCGAGAGGGGCGTGGGCCTGTGCACCAACGCGCACAGGAAACCACGCGGAAGATCTGCCCGCGTCCTGCGCACGATGGCGCACCTGAGCGTCGTCGAGAGCCTCTGTGACGCTCAGCACCGGTTCGCAGCAGACGTCCTCGTCGCCGAGGAGCTCGCGCCACTGTGCGCGCGTCCGGGTGGCGAACAGGCTCTCCAGGCGGTCGGTGGCGCGCCGCCCGGCGTCTCCGCTGGCGAAGGCCGCGTCGCGGAGGTCGTCAACGCCGAGCAGGTCGCACAGCCGGCTCCAGAACTTCGGCTCCAGGGCCGCAACCGTCATCCAGCCATCAGCGCAGCGATACACGCGGTAGCACGGGTGGGCGCCGTTGAGCATCATGCCCGACGCAACGGCGGCGCTCCCCGCCCGCGCCGCCGCCAGGTGCGGTGACATCCAGCTGAGCATGCCGTCGAGCATGGACACGTCACAGTGGCTCCCCGCGCCGGTGCGCTCGGCGCGCCGCAGAGCGGCGAGGATGGCGACGACGGCGCCGAGACCGCCCCCTCCCACATCCGCCATCTGCACTCCGGGGATGACCGGCTCGCCCTCGGCGGTCCCGGTGATGGCCAGCACGCCCGCGCGGGCCAGGTAGTTGAGATCGTGACCGGCTCGCAGCCGATCTGGACCATCCTGTCCAAAACCTGAGATGCTGCAGACCACCAGGCGGGGATTGCGCTGGTGGAGCGAGGCCGTCGACAACCCCAGCCGGTCCATGACACCGGGACGGAAGCTCTCCAGGATGACATCCGCGCGAGTCGCGAGGTCGAGGAAGAGGTCTCGCCCGCGCGCCGACTTGAGGTCGAGGCGCAGTGACCTCTTGCCGCGGTTGACGGTAGTGAACATCACCGAGGTGCCAGCGTCCAACGGGGGCATCCAGCGCAGGTAGTCGCCGCCGTCGAGATCCTCCACCTTGATGATCTCGGCGCCGAGCCCGGCGAGGATCATGGTGGCGAACGGCCCGGGGAGCAGACGGCTCAGGTCGAGAACGCGCACACCTGTCAGGGGCATCGGGTGGCGAGTGTAGTGCAGCCGTCCAGCACGACCGCGGTTGCGACGGCGCGCCGCGTCCTCGCATGGTAGATTCGAAGTCCAATGGATGAGTTGGTCATCAAAGTGCCCTCACCCTTCAGCGGGGTGGGCGATGTTGGCTTCAGCGCTCGCTATCCGGCGCAGGCCTGGAACGAGCCGCTGCGCGACGTGCCCCTGATCATCGAGGGACCGCCGCGGCCGATGGCACGACTGGTACAGCGCCTCAACCTGTTCACCGCCAAGGACTCGATGATCGCCGTCAGCGGCGATGACGAGGCCTACAGCTGGACGGCGCCAGTACAGCTCACCGACGAGGTGTGCGTCCTGGCCTTTCGTGACCACAGCCTCCGCGACCTGGCCGGCGACGACGCCCAGGCGGGACGCCAGTACATCTGGAACCTGGTGCGTCCCCTCGCCTTCACGTTCCTGCGCGACTGCGTGCGCCTCGGCGGGCTGTGCCTCGCGGACAGCATCGCCGTGGTCCTCGACGTCGGCCATCCGCCGGTGGTGGATCTCGAGCTGCGGCGCACCGCAATCAGCATGGAGAACGGGACGCTGCTGCTCGCCGCGTGACCGCGCGGGGCCGGTCTACGGCGTCGGTGTCGGGGTGCTCGGGGGCAGCGTGCTGAAGATGGATGTCGGCGTCGGCGTGGGCACCGGCGTGGGTGTGGGCACGGGGGTGGGAGTCGGCGACGTCGAGGCGCCCGGCGACAGCGACGGCGTCGACAGCGGCCGCGCCGGGGCGGTCGGACAGTTGGCCAGCGCCGGGTTGAACGGCGTCGGGGTGGGCGGTGGGCTCAGCGATGCGGAGGGGCTGGCACTGGCGCTCGGCGACGGCGTGGTCTTGGGGGTCGGGGTGGGCGAGGGAGTCGGGGTCACCACGTACGGGGTGTACGACGGGCAGGGTGGCAGCGGGGGGACTGGCGGCTGATGAGATCCGGTGAGCACCAGGGAGATGGCCACGGCCACCGCGCCGATGAGGACGGTGAGGACGAAGGTGATGGCGCCCCACTCGCGCCGGAAAAGGCTCATGCGGTGACCGGCTCCAGGGCCGCACGCAGAGCCGCGGCAAGAACGGGATCGTCGAGCGCCAGCCTGGCGTTGGTGGCCAGCCAGCCCGCCAGCGTGCCCACGTCGAGCAGCTCACCGGTGAACTCGACGCCGTGGACTGGACCCTCATCGAGGAGCGCCCCGATGCCATCGGTGAGCTGGATCTCGCCACCAGCTCCCGGGCTGGTGGCACGCAGGGCGTCGAAGATGTCAGGAGTGAGCACGTACCGACCCATGATGGCCAGATCACTCGGAGCATGATCGGCGTCAGGCTTCTCCACCACCGCGCTGATCCGATGCACACGGCCGTGCGACTCCGCGATGGCCGCACATCCATACCGAGAGATCTGCTCGGGTGGCACCCGCATCAGCGCCAGGATCGGGGTGCGGTATTGGTGGTGCGCGTCAACCAGCTGGCGCAGCACCGGCACACGACCGTGGGAGAGGTCGTCGGGGAGCATGCAGAGGAAGGGACGGTCGCCAACCACGTCCGCCGCGCACAGCACCGCATGGCCCAGGCCCAGGGGCTCGTCCTGGCGCACCCAGGTGAAGGACGCCATGTGATCACTGGCTCGTACCGCCTCCAGCTCCTCGAACTTGCCGCGCTGCTCGAGCAGAGCTTCCAGCTCGGGCTGGGCGGTGAAGTGCTGCTGGATGAGCTCCTTGCCATCGCTGATCACCACCACCATCTCGGAAGCACCGGCGGCCACGGCCTCCTCGACCCCCCACTGGATGACGGGGCGCTCGAGAACGGGAAGCAACTCCTTGGGCAGAGCCTTGGTGGCGGGAAGGAAGCGCGTCCCCAGTCCGGCGGCGGGGATGACGCAATGGCGGAGATCCACGGCGGCGCATTGTCGCCCGTGGAAGGTGTTCTGTGCTCTCTGGCAAGCCGGCTCGGGGCGCCCACTACACTGGCGCCTCCTTGAGGATCTCGACGGAGGGGGCGGTGACAGAGGCGAAATCGGTGCCGGACGCGGTCGGGGCCGAGCTCGCCGCCGCCCTCGAGAGAGCCGTCAGCGCCGGGGCCATCCCACCAGTCGTCGGCCCCCCGGACATCGTCGTCGAGAAGCCCAAGGACCCCGCTCACGGCGACGCCGCTACCAACCTCGCCATGCGCCTGGCCAGGTCGGTGAGCCTGGCGCCGTGGCAGATCGCCGAAGCCCTCCGCGATCACCTCGGCGAGAGCGACCTCATCGCCTCCGCGGACGTTGCCGGACCCGGCTTCATCAACATCCGGCTGCGGCCGTCGTGGCTGGCCGCGCAGCTGTACGGGATCATCGCGGCGGATCAGCGCTGGGGCGACGTGCCTCTCGCCGCCGGCAGGTCGGTGCAGGTCGAATTCGTCAGCGCCAACCCCACGGGACCGGTGACGCTCGGCGCCACCCGTGGAGCGGCGGTCGGAGACGCGCTCGCCAATGTCCTGGCCGCGGCTGGATACCGGGTCGAGCGTGAGTACTACGTCAACGATGCCGGCAGCCGCATGGAGACCTTCTTCGCCAACTCCACCTGGTACTACCGGCAGCTGTGCGGGGTGGAGGAGCCGCCGCCCGAGGATCCCTACCCGGCCGCTGAGCACGCCGCTCGGCTGCTCTTCGCAGAGCACGGTGATTCGCTGCGCAACCTTGACGTGCGGCAGCTCGGTGAGCACGGCATCGCCGCCCAGCTCGGCGAGATCCGCCAGGATCTGGAGCGGCTCGGAGTGCGCTTCGACGGCTGGTTCCACGAGCAGTCCCTGTTCGACAGTGGAGCGGTCGACACCATGATGGAGCGGCTGCGCGGGGCCGGCTGCATCGTGGAACGCGACGGCGCTGTGTGGTTCGCCGCCACCCAGGCCGGGCTCGACAAGGACGAGGTGCTGGTCCGCTCCAACGGGATGCCGACCTACTTCATGAGCGACGTCGCGTATCACCTCGACAAGCTGGAGCGGCGCGGCTTCGACCGGGCCGTCGACGTGGTCGGCGCCGATCACCAGGGCCATCTTCCGAGGATGTACGCAGCCCTGCGGGTGCTGGGCATCGACGACTCCCGTGTGAGCATGGTCGTCACTCAGCTGATCACGGTGGGCGGCTCCAAGATGAAGAAGGCCGCCGGGCATTACGTCACCCTGAGAGAGATCCTGGAGCTGGTCGGCGGCGACGCCATCCGCTTCTTCCTGATCGGCCGCAGCAGCGGGTCGACCATCGATTTCGACCTCGATCTGGCGGCCAAGGAAGGCAACGAGAATCCCGTCTTCTATGTGCAGATGGCGCACGCGCGCTGCGCCGGAGTGTTCCGGCAGGCACAGGCTGACGGTATCGGTGCTGACAGCCCTGATCTGGCGCTGCTCGGCGCTGATGAATCGCCACTGATCCAGCTGCTCCTCGACCTCCCCGAGGTGGTGCGGAGCATCGCGCGCGATCTCGAGCCGCACCGACTAACGTTCTATGCGCACGAGGTGGCCGCGGCCTGGCATCGCTACTATCACGACCATCGCATCGTCGACACCACCGAGCCCGGGGTGAGCGCGGCCCGGCTCCACCTCGCGGCGGCCGTGCGCGTCACCCTGGCGCGCGCCCTCCATCTGATGGGTATGTCCGCGCCGGACCGCATGTAGCCGAAGCCGCCGGGACCTCGCTGGGAGGGCTCGTATACTTCCGAGGCCCGGCCCCGTTCGTCTAGTGGCCCAGGACACCGCCCTCTCAAGGCGGAGATCATCGGTTCGAATCCGATACGGGGTACGCGAGTCAGTCAGGCAGCAGCTTCCCGGGATTCATGATGCCGGTAGGGTCGAGCTGCCGCGCCACGGCGCGGAGAGCCGCGATGGCGTCATCGCCCACCTCGCGAGCCATGTACTGGCGATGGTCGGTGCCGACGGCGTGGTGGTGCGTGATGGTGCCGCCGCTGTCGAGGATGGCATCGCACACGGCTGCCTTGACGGCCTGCCAGCCCTCGCTCGGGTTGGTCCCGGCACGCGCCAGGACATTGAAGTACAGAGATGCCCCCGACGGATAGATGTGTGAGATGTGACAGCCGACGAGGGAGGCGTGCTCATCGCCGAGAGAGTGGGCGAGAGTGCTGGCCACCGTGTCGTGCAGATGCTCCACGTTGCTCCAGGACGTCGCCGTCTCCAGGGTCTCAATGAGCACCCCCGCGTCGACGAGCGCGTCGCGCAGGTAGGGGCCCTGGTAGCGCTGGCGCAGCCACAACCTGCCCGGCGAAGCGCCCAGCGCGATGCCGTGGTGGCGGTTGATGAGCGCGCGGGCCTCGGCTTGGCGGGCGCCGAGGACGAGCGCATCGCTGTCCCAGCCGGCGATCAGCAGGCAGCCCCCCTCACGGCGGCGAAGACGCAGGTACCGCCGGCCCAGTGTTTCGACGGTTCCGCCACTGGAGGCCATGGCCATGCCGACGCGGGTCTCCTCGTGATCGCTGAGCCGGGCGACGTCGGGTGCCACGTCACCCTGGGCCAGGGCGCGCATCGCCGCGACGCCGTCCTCGAAGGTCGCAAACATCCAGGCCTCGTAGCGCGGCTGCGAGGGGCGATGGCGCACCCTCACCGTCACCTCCGTGATAACCCCGAGCCGGCCCTCGGATCCGAGCACCAGCTCGCGGATCGACGGTCCGGCGGCGGTGCTTGGGTGAGCGGTGACGACGATCTCGCCGGACGGCGCCAGCAGGCGGAGGCCGAGCACCAGGTCGTCGAAGCGGCCGTACCCGCTTGACGCCTGCCCCGCGCTGCGCGTTGCCGCGAAGCCACCGATGGTGGCGTATTCGAACGACTGCGGAAAGTGACCCAGCGTGAGCCTGTGCCGGGCCAGCGCCGCCTCGACCTGCGGGCCGGTCATGCCCGCCTGCAGGGTGGCGGTCATGGATGCGACATCCACGCGCAGGCAGCTGTCCAAGCGTCGCAGGCTCAGCGCGATGACCGCGCGAAGTGAGCCGCGCAGTGCGGCCACCCCTCCCACCACCGAGGTGCCGCCACCAAAGGGCACCACCGCGCAGCGACCGCGTGCGCAGGCCCGCAGCACGGCTCCGATGTCCGCCTCGCTCCTGGGCAGCACCACCGCGTCCGGTGCGCTGCCGATCTCACCGCTGCGGAGGCGGAGCAGGTCGAGGTAGCCGCGTCCGCCCGAGTGCCGGAGCCGGCTGTCGGTGTCGACGCGCACGGAGCCGGCACCACAGATATCGCGCAGCTCGGTGAGCACGCCGTCGTCTTCAGGCAACTGGGTGGCCGGGAGGCTGACCGCGGCGAGCAGCGGGATTGGCGACTGCGAGCCCGGTTCAACGCCGATCTCGTCGCGCAGGAGGCGGGCCAGTCCGGGCGGGATGTTCGCATTGCGGTCGCCCCACCCCCACCACCGCAGCGGAGGTGGCGCGGCGCTCACCTGGCCACGCCCGCCAGGAGGGACGCCGCGAAGGGCTCCGCGCGGCGGCGCTCGGCGGGCACGAGTCCGAGCCGCACCCGGCGGTCGAGCAGGTCGTCGCTATCCATGGCACCCTCATGCTCCACCCCGAAGAGCAGCTCGACACCCAGAACCGGCGTGCCGGCGAACAGCGGCTCGAGCAGGGAGGCGTCGCCGCCGGCGAGCGCCGCCACCGCCGGCGCCTCCGCCCCGAAGCGGCGCACCAGGCGCTGCGGCATGGCCTCGGGCGCGCCTGTGGCGGCAGGGACGGCACCGAGGAGCGGCAGCGTTGCGGTGGCGCTCGCCTTGCCTCCGTGACGTCGCACGATGCGGTCGACGGCGTCCTCAGCCATGCGCCGGTAGGTGGTCAGCTTGCCGCCGACCAGGGTGAGCAAGCGGCCGTCCCTGCTCTCGACGATGGCGTGGCGACGCGACAGGTCCGCCGTCGAGCGCGCTCCCCTTTCGAGCAGCGGACGGTACCCCGCGTACCTGCCGAGCACATCCCGTGCCGTCAGCGGGGTCTGCAGCGCCCTCGACAGCGTGTCCAGCAGGAATCCCTCCTCCGCGGCTGTCACGGTGGGCTCGTCGTCGATGGGTCCGAGGTGGGCGTCGTCGGTGACGCCGACGATGAGCCGCCCGTCGCCGGTCGGGGTGGCCCCGACCCAGCGCGCGCTCTTGCCGGCGACGGGCACGATGACGGCCGCGCGTGGCTCGCCCAGCACGGAGGAGTCGAGGAGAAGGTGCGCACCCTTGCTGGGACGGAGTCGCACCGACGGGTCGAGGCTGCCGGCCCATACCCCTGCCGCATTGACGACGGTGCGAGCGCGCACCTCGAAGGTGGTCCCGCTGAGGTCGTCGCGCAGCGACACGCGGCCGCGGTCGACGGCGAGGGCGCTGCAGTGAGTGACGACGGCGGCCCCGTGCGCGGCCGCCGTGCGCGCCACCGTGACGACCAGGTGGGCGTCATCCTCGAGCTGGCCGTCCCAGAAGAGCACGCCGCCGCGCAGGTGGTCGGGGCGCAGCGCGGGGATCAGCAGCCGCGCGTCCAGCGCGCTGATGCGACGGGGCGCGGGCAGGCGTTTCCGCGGGGTCCCCGAGGCGACGCGGAGCAGGTCACCGGCGCGCACGCCGACCTCGGTCAGGACGCCGCCGAGCGGGGACAAACTGTCGTTGAGAGCGGCCACGAATGGCATCGCACGCACCAGGTGCGGCGCTGTCGCGGTCATGAGGATGTGGCGCTCGCGCGCCGACTCCCAGGCCACGCCGATCTGCCCGTGGCGGAGGTAGCGAAGCCCGCCGTGCACCAGCTTCGAGCTCCACCGGCTGGTGCCGTTGGCCAGGTCGCGGCGTTCGACCAGGGCGGTGCGCAGCCCCCGGCTGGCGGCGTCGAGGGCAACGCCGGTCCCCGTGATTCCGCCACCAATGACCAGAACATCGAGCTCGGCAGCGGCGATGCGCTCGAGGTCCGTGGCGCGCTGGCGGGCGTTGAGCGAGCCCTCGATCACCGCGGCTCCTCGACGGGGCGCAGCCAGGCGTCGAGCATTCGGCGAAGCTCGGCGTCGATGGCCGGCGTCAGAGTGTCGTCGACCAGCGCCGGGGAGGCGGCGACCAAGCTGCGCAGCACCAGCTCGAGCAGGCGAGCGACAGCGTCGTCCCCCACCTCGCGGATCGATCCGTCCCGGCGTCCGGCGGCGAGGTGCTCGCGCACCGCGGTGAGCGCGATCTCCTGGGCATGGCCGCGCCGGACGGTGACATAGGGCAGCAGCCGGTCGCCGTCCAGCTCGATGACGCGCTGGATGACCGGGTCGTGGCGCAGCGCCACGACGGCACACGTGACCGCCTCGATGAGCCGCTGGCGAGCGGTGGGAAGCGAGGCGGCGGCCGCCTCCGCCTCGGCGACGACGGTGCCGATCTCCCTGGTGAGAAGGTTCGACCAGAGAGTGGCGGCATCGGGAAAGCTACGGTAGACGGTCATCCGGCTGGCTCCGGCCCGCCGCGCCACGTCGCTGATCGTCGTCCGGGCGACGCCGCGCTCGGCGACGCAGGCCCGAGCGGCATCGAGCAGCGCAGTGTCAGAGTGACGCTGTGACATAAAGCGTCGCAGTGTAACAACTGGCACCGCTCCCGCCTGGTGTGGCGACCTCCTGGCCGGTACACTCGTGGGGATGCTTCTCGCCCCCGCCCCCAGCCTCGTGTACGTGGTCGGCCTTCCCGCGGGCCTCATGGTCTGCGTCGGGGTGATCGGCGCGGTCGCATGGGTGCTGATCGGTCGCATCAGCCGCGGGTAGCCGCCCGCCCCACCCCGGCTAGGTCGGGGAGGGGCCTCCGATGGCAAGGAGCTCGACGTCGAAGACCAGAGTCGCATTGGCCGGGATCGACCCCTGTCCGCTGCTCCCGTAGCCGAGCTGCGGCGGGATGACCAGGCGGCGCTTGCCGCCCACCCGCATGGTCAGAAGACCCTCCTCCCAGCCGCTGATGACGTTGGGCGGGGTGGCCCCGATGACGAAGCTGAAGGCGGTGCGCCCGGACTGCCGTGAGGTGTCGAACATGCACCCGTTGGTGAGCCACCCCGTGTACTGCACGGTGAGGTTCTGACCCTTCTGCGGCATGGCGCCGGACCCGGCGGTGATGTCTCCGTACTTGAGCCCGTCGGCAGTTGTGGTCAGCGGCACCGTCTGCGAGAAATTGTCCACCGCGGCCGGCGCGGGCGTGCACGAGGGCGCGCTCAGCGACGCCTGGGCCGGGGCCGACGTCGCCCCACTCGTTGTCGGGAGCGCGTCCGACCCGCACGCACTGACCACCGTCAATGCGCACGCGGCGAGCGGGCCGCACAGTCCGCGAGGGAGAAGACTCATCAGGCCGGGATGCTAGCCGCTCAGGGGTACAATTCGGCCTGCACACCTCACCACCGTCGCGGAGCCAAGTCATGGCCAACACCATCAAGGAGTCCAAGGGAGTCACCTCCCAGAAGGACATCGTCACCTCGCAGCGCTGCCCCATCTGCCACAACCTGATGCGCCAGAACGAGATCAGCGTGGAAATCGCCTTCCGCCATCAGCGCAAGCCCGGCGAGCCCAAGCGCGAGCGAATCCTCAAGCACACCAAGAACTGCAAGGCGGCGTAGCCGCACATAGCCACTCAGCCGAGGTGGATCGCGGCGGTACACTCACCGGCATGTCCGTGCGCCTGCCACTCTTCCCGCTCAACACTGTGCTCTTCCCGCACATGCCCGCGGGACTGCACATCTTCGAGGAGCGCTACCGCGAGATGATTCGCGATTGCCAGGAACAGGGCACCAGCTTCGGTGTCGTTGGCATCCGCGAGGGGCTGGAGGCGGGACGTGCGGCGTTTCCCTTCGCCGTGGGGACCCTGGCACAGATCCACAAGCTCGAGGCTTTCGATGACGGCCGCTTCAACCTGGTGGTCGCCGGTGCGTCGCGCTTCCGTGTCGAGAGCCTCTCGCTGAACCATTCGTACCTGATTGGCAGCATCAGCTATCTCGAGGACACCCGCGGAGACGAGGCTGCCATCCCAGATCTGGCCCGCCGCGCCCGGCTCGCGTTTGCCACCTACGCGGCGGGGTTGCGCAAACTCGCCGACGAGGCCGAGGACGAGGCCGCCGCCATCGAGCCGCCCGACGACCCGGAACTTCTCTCCTATCTGATCGCCGCGTCGCTCAACGTCGAGGTGAACCGACGGCAGGAGCTGCTCGAAGAGGATTCGGTCTCCGGGCGGCTGAGCAAATGCCTGCGGATACTGCGTCGCGAGTCGGTGTTCCTCGACCAGATGCTGGCTCGGCGCGACCACATAGTGCCCGTCTCGCTGAACTGATGGGGATCGACCTCCAGCGCTTCTCGCTCTCGGGGCGGACCGCTCTCATCACCGGTGGAAGCAGGGGTATCGGCCGTGCCATCGCGCTGGCCATGGCAGCGGCTGGAGCGCGCGTGGCGGTGTGCTCACGCCACCTCGACGCATGCGAGAAAGTTGCCGCGGAGATCACCGCCGCGGGTGGAGCCGCGATCGCCGTTGCCGGCAACGTCGGCCACGCCGAGGACGCCTCCGCAATCGTCGGCACTGTCATGAATCAGCTCGGCGCCCTCGATGTTCTCGTCAACAATGCCGCCACCAATCCGCAGTTCGGCGCTCTCGTCGACGCCGAGGACTCCGCGGTCGACCGCATCTTCGAGGTCAACGTGCAGGGGCCTCTGCGCCTGGTCAGCGCTGCGGTGCAGGCCTGGATGGGGGAGCACGGCGGCAGCATCATCAACATGGCGTCGGTCGGCGGCATCCATCCCGAGCCGATGATCGGCGCCTACAACGCCAGCAAGGCTGCGCTCATCAACCTCACCAAGACTCTGGCGCACGAGCTCGGCGCGGCGGGTATCCGAGTCAACGCCATCGCCCCAGGCCTTGTGGACACGGACTTCGCACGCGTGCTCATCGAGACCCCGCAGATCCACGACCACATCGTGGGCCAGACCGCGCTCAACCGGCATGCGCAGCCGGACGAGATCGCCGGTGCAGCCATCTTCCTGGCCAGCGACGCGGCGTCCTTCGTCACCGGCAGTGTGATCGTCGTCGACGGTGGTTGGACGGCCTGAGCCGCCCGCTCAGTGGAGGTCGAGGACGAAGCGAGTCGGTGCGGCGAGGTAGAAGCCGGAGGTGGTGACCGCGTGGGTCAGATCGAAGCGGTACACCGTCTTCTGACTGGTGCTGCTGACCAGCGTCACAGCCGAGATGACAGTTCCCGACGGGGGCGCCCGCCAGGACCCGGCGGACGGTGCTCCGGTGAAGGTCACCAGCATGCTCGTGGGACCGGTGAAGGACACTGCCACCTTCGGTGAGCCAGTGGTCTGGCCGCTGACAGCCCCGAGGTCGAAGACAACTCGCATGTAATTGGCTTGAACCCCATAGCGCAGCCGCACGACCTCAAAGCCGCCCGCGCCACTGCCGAAGGTCTGGACAGCGGTGGCGACCGGTGCACTGCTCGGCGCAACGCTCGACGCTGGCGCGCTGGTTTGCGCCGCAGCCGAGTGCTTGGGTGGCGTGAGCGCCGACGCCGGAGCCGATCGCGCCGCCGCCGGCGTCGGATGCGAACCGGCGTGACCGATCAGCAGCGCGCCGACGAAGAGGAGGCCAAGTCCGGCCACCCCGGCAAGCAGGCGGCTGTCCGGGGCCGACCTGGTCATGCCGGACAGACCGCGGCCGGCGGTTGCCATCGCCACCGTGGCCTGGCCTCGCAGGCCCCCGGCCATCTTGGTCACCGCGCGCGCCATCCGCGTGACCACCGGGACCTGCTCGCGGGCAACGGCGCGGCTGTGGCGTCCCAGCCGGCGAGCCGGAGCGACGGGGGGCTGGTCCGGCGCATCCGCCTCAACGGGATACGACGAGGCGGCGAACGCATTCCATCCCGCCGGATCGCCGGGTGAGGATCGCTCACCACCGTCGCGACCGCCGTCCCGGTGGTGGGGGCCGCGGTCGGCGACCGCGGCCCGCTCGTCCGCAAAGGCCGCGGTGCGCGCGGGGACGGGCGCTGAGAACGGACGTGCGAAGCCGTTCAGCTCGACCTCACCCTCCGCGGGGGGCGCGGCGGTCGGCGCTGGAGCAGCTTCAGCGGCTGGGGCGACTGCCTCCGGAACGGCGGCCACCGTGGGCGGCGTCAGCTGCGCGGCAGGACGGGACGGTGTGCCACTGACGATCTGCAGGGACTGCTCGGATGGGTCCGGGCCACGGGAGAGCGCCATTCGGACGGCGACCGCATCGCGGACCCGCGTCCACAGGGCGCCGGGTCCCGACGCCGCCGCCAGCCGGGTGGGCGCCTGCGCGGCCAGGGGGACGGCGGGAGGAAGGGGCGGCGACAGCGGCGGCTGCGACAGCTCGATGGCGGCGAGAACGGGTGCCTGTGCCGGCGCGCGGGGCTCGGATGGAACGTCCCACGGCTCGTCGAGGTCGGGTGACATCTCGACCGGTGGCGGCAGAGCCGCCTCCCACGATTCCGACGGCGCGGGGGCATCCATCTCGAGGGATGCGGCGACCACCTCGGCTGTCTCCGGCGGCCACGAAGGGGACGGGGATCCGACGCTGTCGAGCGGCAGATCGGGTTGGACGTCGGGGGTTGTGGTGGACATGGCGGGCTCCTCCATGGCCGGAGCCGCGGCGTCAGGACGGCGCGGCGTCCACGGAAGCGCGGGACTCCTGAGCCCGCCCTGCCAGGGGAGCTGGTCCGCAGCCGGAGACAGGCGCGGTGGGAGCGGCGACTGAAGCGACGGCGCCAGGGGTGCGCCGGATTCGACGGCGATGCCGACCTGTTCGAGCATCGACTGCGCCGACCCGGGATCCACGTGCACGCGCGCGAGCTGGCCAACGCGTGCTTTCTCCTCGCGCAGCGTGGCTGCCCCGGCGCTGCACCGCGGGCAGCCGACCAGGTGCGCATCCACCTCGGAGCGCCGGTCATCGGGAAGCTCTCCATCGATGAAGATGCTCAGGGTGAGCAGGCTGCACTTCACAGAGCGATCTCGGTGTAGATGGTTCCGAAATCACGTCGCGCCGCGGCCAGGAGGCGGCCGGCTGCCTCCGGCGAGCATTCCAGAGCGCGTGACATCTCGCGGTAATCGAGACCGGCGAGGTCGTGGAGAAGCAGCGCGGCGCGGCGCTCGAAGGGGAGCGTCATCAGAGCACGCTTGACCGTGTTCATCCGCGCGGCCGCCTCCCCATCGATGCGTGCCTGGAATGCGGGACGCGGCCGGCGCAGGAATCGTGCGGGCCCGTGTCCGCGCGGCGGAAATCGGTGTCCTTGGCGGCACGCGCGAGTCGCCGCGCGATAGAGCGCGGCGCGACCGTCGACGCGCACCCGAGTGGGCGGGTACTTGGCCGCGTGCGCGAGGCCGCCGGCGACGAACTCGACGGCATCCTCAGGACTTCCGCTCAGATGAGTCACGTACGTCACGAGATCATCGAGGTGCCCGCAGGCCAAGCCTGCGAGGTCACTCGCATCGGGGGCGATGTCTGCTGCGACGTTGATCATGACGTTGTCGTGCGAGTGAGCACGCGCTGCGCGCAAGCATACA
>DAIUFS010000049.1:0-14035 GCA_036844485.1 Candidatus Dormiibacterota bacterium
ATCTACGATCAACGTTGCGCCGGCCCTTCCATGTTGACTAGCGGCAGGCGATGGCGAGCAGCGGCTCCCAGCAGTCGGCGGCGCGATCGGTGAGCTCGTCGGGCATCGCCGGATCAGCCGCACCCAACTCGTCGATGTGCTCGGGGCCCCACTGGCACAGCCCGGATCGCATTTCCTCGAGCCCCGCAGCGACACGGCGGCGACGAAACTGCTCGATGCATTCATCCGGCGCCCGACGGCGCATGGGGAGGATGATCGCCCGCGACTCGATGGTGTCAGGGAGGTCGCCGATGGCGGCGAGCGCGGTGGCCGCGAAGACGGGATAGCGTTCGGTGCGCATCCCCTTGCCTTCGCCGACAACGCGGGCCACGGTGGCCCCGCGACGGTAGCCGGCATTGAGCAGCGCCCGGAGATCCTCGTAGTTCCCCACCTTGGAGTTGAAGATGGCGTCCACCTCGTCGAAGAGCACCGTGGCCTGCTCCTCCTTGAGGAGTCGGAAGATGGCGGCGATCGTGGTGTTCATCACGGCCAGCGGTGCCGGAACCAGCAATTCGAGAACCTCCAGCGCTCTGGTCTTCCCCGACTCCTTCTCTGGCGACTTGAAGATGAGCCGCGGCGATGTGTCGGCGGCGACGATGGCATGGGCATGGAGTACCCAGAGCGCCACGACGTCGTAGAAATGGCCATCGGGCAGTATCAGGTAGCGGCGAAGAACAGCCCGGATCTCATCGAGCAGTGCCGCAGTGTCGATAGGTGTTGCTGGTTCACCCGCGGCAGTGGGTGGCTTCCATGTCGGCGCGACCTTGACGAGCTCGCGCAGCTCTTCGATGGTATGGCCGGCGTCGAGCCAGTCCGAGACGTCGCCACCGTCCGGCAGGCCGGCCAGCTCGAGGACGCGCACAGGGCAGCCGGCGCCGACCAGCGAAGCGGCCACCTCAGTTGCCCATTGCCGCCCCGGTGCGTCGTTGTCAGGGATCACGACCGCCTGGCGGCGGCCGCGGAAGGGCTCGGCGTACTCGGTGGCGTGCTTCCTCCAGCTCGCCGCACCACCGGGATTTGTGGTGGCGATCAGGCCCAGAGAAGCCAGCCGATCGCAGTCCTTCTCGCCTTCCACGACAAAGACACCTCGATCGGGATTGGCCAGGAGCTCGGGCAGCCGGTAGAGGATCCGCTCCTCGCTGGCGAAGCCGTTCGCCCAGGCGCCGGCCTCCGTCATGTGCTGGGGCACGAATCCCTTGGGATCGAAGCGGGCCACGCGGTAGAGGACGCGACCGGAGGCGTCGACGTAGTCATAGGTGGCGACGATGCGGCGCCGTTCCGTCGGGGCCGGGTGACGGCGGCCATTCTGTGCGGGCTGCGCCGGGGCGTGCTCGTGACCGCAGTTGCACGGGCCGCCGATGCGGTGCAAGTACGTCGGCGGGCTGGTGCGCTGATCGAGCCGGAGATCACCGGCGAACTCGGTGCGCGAGCAGTTGACCCATACCCCGTCGTCGGAGGTGAAGCCCGCACAGCGCGTCCCCTGGCCTCGCGGCATGGCCTCATGCCCGCCGCAGATGCGACACGGACTGGCGGAGGTGTGGCGAATCATGCCGCTGCCTCCCACTCCAAGAGGGGCGGCGCACCGATGGCCGTGAGCACGGCGCCGAGTGCGACATCGGGGGAGCATCCCGCCACACGGGCAATCGTCTGTGCGATGTCGCGCACCTCGCCCGACTGCGGATTAGTGTCGACGACGTAAGCGAAGTGCCATCCATCCACGGCGATGTCGAGCCGAACCGCTCCTGCTGTGTCGACGGGACGGCAGGTGGTACGCTTGGCCTCGAGAGCGTTGGCGGAGGGGCCCCGGCAAGGGCCCCCTGCCCCACTCATGAGGCAGGCTCGGCGAGGAGTTCCACAGCCCCATCGAGCAGCGGGATTCCGAGAAGCCCGTTAGCGATCTTGCGGAACGTCGCCTCGCGAATTGAGTGTCCGTTCCTGGCGCGGCTAAGCACCACTGCGTGAACGCCGATCAGCGTGCTCAACTCCTGGGCGCTGATACCGCGTCGGGCTAGCTCGAAATCGAGCTTGTTGCGATCGAGCCGGACTCCAGCTCGGGGACGGATAATCGGTGCTTCCATGGGCAGGCCTCATCTGCGCCGCCCGGTCCCCGGAGGGAAATGGGAAGCGCTGAGAGGCCGAAGGATCGGCATCCGTTATTCGCGTGTGCAGTCAGTCTACTACACGACCGCTAGCGCGACGCAACCCTCAGTGCTGAGCCCGTCAGCGTGTTGACGTGACCACACTGCGGGCAGTCCGCCAGGATGATGCCCTTGGCCGGAAAGATGGCCCAATCGCCCAGGGCCTCCCGGCGAGTGCGCGGCCTTCCCTGCCCGGCGAATTGATCGGGGGCCAGGTCGCCTCTGCTCACCTTCACGTGCGCCACCTTTCGCAGGCGAACCGAGTGGTTGTTCAAGGTGAAGTGGTTGGGGCTTCCCCGTTGCTTCCATCCGTCGAGCATGCTCAGCACACG
Source organism: Candidatus Dormiibacterota bacterium (assembly GCA_036844485.1). Taxonomy (GTDB): domain Bacteria; phylum Chloroflexota; class Dormibacteria; order Aeolococcales; family Aeolococcaceae; genus Aeolococcus. The sequence continues at coordinate 2,510 of DAIUFS010000049.1, forward strand.
TTTGCCATCGACGATCTCGATGTGAGCAACCTCGCCCCGACAGGTATGCATGCCGCGTTCGTTCTTCATGCCGCAGAGGACTTGCATGCCTGTGGTGCGATCGAGCCGCGCGAGGATCTCCACCATGTTCTCACCGCTCCGCGCGGAGCAAGGCGATCAGGCGGTCGTGGGCGTCATCGCTGCCGATGTTCGCGTAGTGCTCCCTAATCATCTGCTCGGAGCCGTGCCCCATGATCGCCTCGACCATGATCGTGCTCTGACCGCTGAGCAGCAGCCAGCGGCACGCGCTGTGGCGGAACACGTAGGGATTGACCACCGTCCTAATACCCGCGTCGAGCGCCAGAGCAGCGATCATCTGGCGCACAGCGCCGACCTGGAGCGGCTCACGCTCCCCGGTGCGACGATCCTTGCGCAATGCGACGAAGAGCGGCTCGCCCCCACCGCGTGCCAGGCCGCGCAGCCGGGCGAACATCTCCGGGGTGACCGGGACGTCGCGCTCGCCGGTCTTGCCCCGGACGCGAACGTAGTGACGGCGCCCGGCGCGTTTCAGGTCGGCCCCGGTGATCGACACCAGCTCGCCCGGTCGCATCCCGGTGTCAGCCAGCAGGCGCACGATCACCCGGTCGCGCACCGTGGCGGCTGTCCGCTCGAGGGTGAGGATCTGATCGCGCTCGAGGACGTCGACCTTGCGCCCTGGTGGCTTGCGCAGCTTGACCTTGGGCGCTGTGGTGTCGTGCTCCGCGGCGTACCACCGCAGCAGTTGATTGGCGGCCTTGCAGTACGTCCACACGGTGTTCTCGGCGAGGGCCGAACCGTCACGGGTCACCCGATCGCGGATGTCGGCGGCGAACCGCTCCAGGGTGCGCGCATCGATGTCTGCGACCGACGTGATCCCTTTGGATTGGCACCAGGGGAGCAGGACCGCGCGGAGGCTGTAGCCGTAAGAGTGTCTGATCGTGCTCGGGCGCACTCCCCGCGACCGACAGGCGAGCAGATAGTCCTCGATCTCGATGGCCAGGTCCGACCTCGGCGCCTTGACGACCCGCATTCTGCTCACAGCGTTTCCCCCGGCAGGGTTCAGTTAGAGAACGTTTCCCCCATCATACGCAGGTGGGTGATAAGAGCGTGGTAAGACGGCGTAAAACGTATGTGAACTAAGGATATCTGGCCTCAGAGCAGGCCGGATTTAGCCCGATCCCTTGGGAAGGTTGCACTCTACCGTTGAGTTACTCCCGCATGGTCACCGAGTGTAGTCCCCCGAACCCGACCCTCCGAAGGGCCCGGGGCCGCGGCGGCGCGGTCAGCGCACCGTCTTGCTGAGCTCCGTCACCTCGAGCTTCCCGTCCGCGTAGAGCTGGCGGATCACCTTCTTGTCCTGCTTGCCCACGCTCGTCTTGGGAAGCTCCTCCACGAACGTCCAGCGCTCCGGCACCCACCAGCGGGCCACCTTGCCGTCCAGAAAGGCGCGCAGGTCGTCGGCGCCGGCCTCGGCTCCGGGCTTCAGCACCACCGCCGCCAGGGGGCGTTCGTCCCAGCGCTCGTCGTGCACACCGACCACCGCCGCGTCGGCCACCGCGGGGTGGGCGGCGAGGAGGTTCTCCAGCTCCACCGACGAGATCCATTCGCCACCGGACTTGATGACGTCCTTGGACCGATCGGTGATCTGCAGGTACCCCCGCGAATCCATCATTCCCACATCGCCAGTGCGCAACCAGCCGTCGTGGAACTGCTCCGGTGCCTCCACCCCGTAGTACGAGCCGGTGATCCACGGCCCTCGGGCCTCGAGCTCGCCGACCGATTGGCCGTCCCAGGGCACCTCGGCGCCGTCGTCGCCGACGATGCGCAGCTCCACGCCCGGCATCATCCGGCCCGTCTTGCTGCGCCAGACGATCTCCTCGTCCGCGGGGATCCCCGCTGGCGGGAAGGCGATGCAGCCGAGCGGGCTGGTCTCGGTCATCCCCCACGCCTGGATCAGCTCGATGTTGAGCTTGTCGCGGAAGGCCTCGATGAGCGCTTGCGGAACAGCCGAGCCGCCGCAGATGGCGCGCTTGATGGAGGAAAGGTCGGCGTTGGTTGCCTCGGCGTACTGGAGCATCCCGGTGAAGATGGTTGGCACACCGCCGGTGAAGGTTGGCTGTTCGGCCTTGATGAAATCGCAGAGCGGCTGGGGCTGGAGGTAGCGGTCGGGGAGCAGCAGGGTGCAGCCCAGCATCCACGCCGCGTAGGGGATCCCCCACGCGTTGACGTGGAACATCGGCACGATCATGAGGAGCCGCTCGGATTCGTCGATACGGAACGAACCCCAGACCGCGAAGCAGTGCAGCCAGATCGACCGGTGGCTGTAGACCACTCCCTTGGGATCGCCGGTGGTGCCGGTCGTGTAGCACATCGCCGCCGCAGACCACTCGTCGATCTCGGGCCAGTCGACCTCCGCGGAGGCGGCGGCGATGACGTCCTCGTACTTGACGTGCTCGCCGAGCTTGGAGGTGTCGGCCTCGCCGACCACGATGACGTGCTCGAGGGTGGGCAGCTGCTCTCGGATTGCGGCCAGCAGTGGCACCAGCGAGCCGTCGACGATGATCACCCGGTCCGCGGCGTCGTTGACGATGTGCACGAGCTGCGCGGGGGTGAGCCTCAGGTTGAGGGTGTGCAGAATCGCCCCCATCGACGGGATGGCCAGGTAGGCCTCGAGGTGCTCCTGGTTGTTCCAGCACAGCGTTCCCACCCGGTCGCCCTCCTTCACCCCCATCCCCCGCAGCACGTTGGCGAGGCGGCAGGCGCGGGCGTAGACCTCGGAGTACGTGGAATGGCGAGCAGAGGTCCCCTGCCAGGTGATCACCTCGCTGTTGCCGAACAGCTTGGCCCCGCGCTCCACCAGCGAGGTGACCGTCAGCGGGATGGTCTGCATGGTGCTCTTCATCTGCCGGGCTCCTTATAGAGGGAATGGCGAAGACGCAGGTAGGGATTTTGACGTGCTCGGTACTTTGCCGCAAATCACCGCCCTGTGATCCTCCCAATGTGAGGGCGGCCTGGCAACGCGGGGCGCACGCTGTCCGCGAACGGTCCTCGCGGGCCTGCTACTCTCGGGCGCAATGAGGGCGCAGGGATCCGCGGCGCCGATGAGGGCGTGAGCGCGGTCGCCGCGCCCAGCGACGCCGCGTCCGCGGTCCTGCACGACGTCTTCCGGCTGGCTGCGTTCCGCCCCGGCCAGGCCGAGATCGTCGCCGCCGCGGAGGCCGGGCGCGACCTGCTCCTGGTGGCGCCGACCGGTTCGGGCAAGAGCATCGGCTACTGGGTGCCCGGGATCGCCGCCGGCGACCTCACCCTGGTGGTCTCGCCGCTGATCGCGCTCATGAACGATCAGGTGGCCCGGCTTCGCTCCCTGGGGGTCCCCGTCGCCGCCCTGCATTCCCAGGTGGACCGAGCCACCCAGGACGCTGCCCTGGAGTCCGCCGCTCGGGGCACCCTGCGCTTCCTCTACGTCACCCCGGAGCGCTTCGCTGTCTCCTCTTTTGTGAGTGCACTCCGCGGGCTGCGCATCGGCCGCCTGGCCATCGACGAGGCGCACTGCATCTCCAGCTGGGGGCACGACTTCCGCCCGGACTACCGGCGTCTCCGCGATGCGGCGGAGCTGTGCGGCAGACCGCCCATCAGCGCTTTCACGGCCACCGCGACACCCCGCGTTCGCGCCGACATCGTCAGCTCACTGGGCATGGAACGTCCCGAGGTGCGCGTCACCGGGTTCGTGCGTCCCGAGCTGCAACTTGCTGTGGTGAGATGCCGGGGACAGCAGCAGAAGCGCACCGCCCTCCTCGACGCGCTGCGGTCACTCCCGGGGCGGGCCATCGTCTATTGCGGACGGGTGCGCGCCACGGAGGAGATTGCCGAGCTGTTGCGGGACAACGGCTTTCGCGCCGCCGCCTACCACGGAGATCTCGATGCGGATGCGCGCCAGCGCGCCCACCTGGGATTCATCAGCGGAGACGTCACCGCCATCGCCGCCACCTCGGCGTTCGGGATGGGCATCGATCTGCCCGACATCCGCAACGTCATCCACCTCGACTTCCCGGGGAGCATCGAGCAGTACTACCAGGAGGCCGGCCGCGCCGGGCGCGACGGCGAGCACGCCGACTGCACGCTCCTGTACAGCCCCGCCGATCGCGACCTCCAGGCCTTTTTCATCGAACAGGCCTATCCGGAGCGCGACGCCGTCCGCGACGTGTACCGCGAGGTGCTCAGGGCGGGACGTTGGGATCTGGACGACTGGGCGGGGCGTCTCCCCGGTCGCGAACGCCACGTGGTGCGCGCGGCCCTCGACATTCTGCGCCGCGCCGGCGCTCTTCTCGACGGCGGTGGCGTGTCGCGGCTGCAGGGAGCACCGGTGGACTTCGAGGCGCAGACGGTTCTCCGCGAGCATGCCTATGCGCGGCTCCACCAGGTCATGGACTACGCCCGCAGCGGCAGCTGCCGGCATGCGCGCATCGCCGACTACTTCGGCGAGGAGGGGGCGCCGCGCACCTGCACGTCGTGCGACAACTGCCTCTCGCCGCCCCGGCGCCGGGCGCAGGTGTCGGCACCAGATGTGGCCGCCGCGCTGTCGTGCATCGGGCGCTTCGACGGCCACCTCGGCGCCGCTCGGCTGGCGTCCCTGCTGCGTGGCGCCGACGACGCCTGGACGCGGCAGCGCGGCTGGGTTCGCGACGCGACGTTCTTCGGGTCACTGCGCGGCTGGGGCGCCGACGCAGTGCGCGAGCTGCTCGCCAGCCTCATCGACGAGGGCTGTGTGCGCCGCAGCAGCGGCGAGCGGCCGGTGCTGTCGCTGACCCCGCGAGGGCAGACGGTCCTCGACGGCGGCGGCATCGTCGAGGTGGAGGTCGAGGTCACCGGGCTCCTGCAGCGTGATGCTGGAGCTGCCGACGGGAGCGAGCCGCTCGATGGCGACGCCGATGCACGCTTCGAGCGTCTGCGCAATTGGCGTCGCGCCACCTCGCTCGAGGAGGGGGTGCCCGCCTTCGTGGTCTTCGGCGACCGCACCCTGCGCGAGCTGGCGCGGCGCAACCCGGCCACGACGCAGACCCTCGCGGGCGTGTCCGGGATCGGCCCCGCCAAGCTGGCCCGCTACGGGGACGAGGTGCTGCGTGTGCTCTCCACCGAGCCGTCGTGATCCAGCATCCCTCCGCGAGCTTCGCCTTCACGGCGCGCTGCCGGATCACCAACCGGCCGGGCATGCTCGGCCAGCTCACCTCGGCGATCGGTGAGCTCGGCGGCGACATTCGTGGCATCGACATCGTGCGCGTCGATCGCGGCGCCATCGTGCGCGACATCACCGTGCTCGCCGCCGACGAGGACCATGCCCAGCAGCTCGTGGAGATGATGAAGTCGCTGCCGGGTGTCGAGGTTCTCGAGTATTCGGACCGCACCTTCCTCGCCCACTTGGGCGGCAAGATCGAGGTGGTGGCGCGGACTCCCATCCGCACGCGCGAAGACCTCTCCATGGTGTACACGCCCGGGGTCGCGCGGATCAGCATGGCCATCGCCGCCGATCACTCGCGGGCGCGCAACCTCACCATCAAGCGCAACTGCGTGGCCATCGTCACCGACGGCAGCGCGGTCCTCGGCCTCGGCAACATCGGACCCGAGGCCGCCCTTCCGGTGATGGAGGGCAAGGCCATGCTCTTCAAAGAGTTCGGCAAGGTCGACGCCTTTCCGCTCTGCCTGGCGACGCAGGACATCGACGAGATCGTGGCCACCGTGGTGAACATCGCCCCCACCTTCGGAGGGATCAACCTCGAGGACATCTCCGGACCGCGCTGCTTCGAGATCGAGGAGCGCCTCTCCGAGCTGCTCGACATTCCCGTCTTCCACGACGATCAGCACGGCACGGCGGTGGTGGTGCTGGCCGCACTGCTCAACGCGCTCAAGGTGGTGAGCAAGAAGATCGAGGACATCAGGGTGGTCATCCTCGGCGTCGGCGCAGCCGGGACGGCGGTGACCCGGCTGCTGCTCGCGGCCGGCGTCGGTGACATCGTCGGCGTCGACCGCGACGGGGTCATCCATGGTGAGGCCGCCGAGCTGAGTGACTGGCACCGCTGGTACGCCGATCACACCAACCCGCGGCAGATCCGCGGGGCGCTCGCCGACGCCCTGGCGGGCGCCGACGTCTTCATCGGCACCAGCAGCGCCGGGCTGCTGGACGCCGATCTCGTCAAGCGGATGGCCGACCTCCCGATCGTGTTCGCCCTAGCCAACCCCGAGCCGGAGGTGCAGCCCGAGGTGATCGAGGGGGTGGCCGCGGTCATCGCCACGGGGCGCAGCGACTACCCCAACCAGATCAACAACGTGCTCTGCTTCCCGGGGTTCTTCCGCGGCCTGCTCGACAGCGGAGCACGTCAGATCACCGACCCCATGAAGCTGGCGGCGGCCCGGGCCATCGCCGCCACCGTGGGTGATGACCTGCATCCCGAATACATCATCCCCTCGGTGTTCAACCGAGCGGTGGCGCCGGCTGTGGCCGCCGCGGTGGTGGCCGAGGCCACAAGCAGCGGGCTGGCGCGCGCGCTCGCCGACCTCGTCGATCCTCTCCACACGGGTGAGATCGGTTCGCATCCCACCGGCTGAGCCGCGGCCGGCTCGCTGCCGCCGTCCGCTACGCTCGATCCATGACCACGGTCCACGCCCCGGCCACCGCGATGACGGGCGCCACCCGATTCCTGGCAGCGGTCCAGCGCCAACCTGTCGACCGCACCCCGGTGTGGTTCATGCGCCAGGCGGGCCGCTGCCTGGCCGGCTATCGGGAGCTGCGCGAGCGCTACGACATCCTCACCATGACCCGCACCCCCGAGCTGTGCGCCAAGGTCACCCTCATGCCGGTCGAGGAGTTCGGCGTCGACGCCGCGGTGCTGTACGCGGACATCATGCTGCCGCTGTTCGGCATGGGGGTACCGTTCTCCATCGACCCGGGCCTGGGACCGGTGATCCACGCTCCGGTGCGCGACGCCGCCGCGGTGCGCGCGCTGCGCATCGTCGACGCCGAGGAGGCCACGCCGGAGCTCTTCGAGGCCATCCGCCTCATCCGCGGTGAGCTGGACGGCCGCACCGCGGTGCTCGGATTCGCCGGCGCGCCGTTCACGGTGGCGTCGTACCTCATCGAGGGCCGCCCGACCAAGGACTTCGCCCACAGCAAGGCTCTGATGTACGGGCAGCCCGCGCTCTGGCACGAGCTCATGGAAACGCTCACCGAGGTGACCATCCGCTACCTGCGCGCCCAGGTGGCCGCCGGGGTGCAGGCTGTGCAGCTCTTCGACTCCTGGGTCGGCGCGCTCGGTGCCCGAGAGTACTCAGAGCACGTGCTCCCCTATGTGCGCCGCATCTTCGCTGGAGTGGCGGGAACGGTCCCGACCATCCATTTCGGCACCTCGACGGCCCACCTTCTCGAGGAGATGGCCGGCGCCGGGTCGGACGCGGTGTCGGTCGACTGGCGCCTCCCCCTGGACCGTGCGTGGGCTCGGATCGGCGAGCGGGCCATCCAGGGCAACCTCGACCCCACCGTCTGCCTGGCGCCGTGGCCGGTCGTCGAGCGTGAGGCGACCCGCGTCCTCGCCGAAGCGGGCGGCCGTGCCGGCCACGTCTTCAACCTCGGTCACGGGGTTCTCGCCGATACCCCCGCGGACACGCTGCGCCGCCTCGTCGACCTGGTCCACACGCACACGCGCACCGCCGTGGCCGCGTGAGCCGCGGGCCTGCCGTGTCGCAGAGTGATGCGGCGATCGGGGTGCTGCTGCTCACGTTCGGCTCGGCGGTGACCTCGGCCGACGTCCCCGCCTACCTGCGCAGTGTTCGGGGTGGACGCGAACCATCCGCCGAACTGGTGACGGAATTTCAGCGCCGTTTCGACGCCATCGGCCGCTCCCCGCTCATCGACATCACCGCGGCGCAGGCGGAGGCGTTGCAGAGCATGCTCGCCGTCCGCCACACCGACTCCGCGGTGCGCGTGTCCGTCGGGATGCTCCATTCCGAGCCTCGGGTCGCCGACTCGTTGCGGGCCCTCGTCGCCGACGGGGTGACGCGGGTCATCGCTATCGTGCTGGCGCCGCAGTACTCACCGCTCATCCTCGCCGGGTATGAGCGCACGCTCAGCGCAGCGGCCGATGCGGCGGGGCCCACGGTCACGGTGCGCACGGCCGGCGCGTGGCATCTGACGCCATCGTGGATCGCCTCGCTGTCGGAGCGTGTCGATGACTCGCTGCGCGAGGTGAACGCAGAGGCCGGCGCCGGGCTCGCGGTGGTGTTCACGGCGCACAGCCTTCCCCGTCCGGTGGTGGAGCGCGACCCCGGCTACATGGTGCAGATCGACGAGACCATCGCCGCGGTGGCCCGTCGGGTCGGTCTGGATGCTGGGCAGTGGACGTTCGCATTCCAGAGCGCCGGCCACACCCCCGAGGAGTGGCTCGAGCCCGACCTCACCGAGGTGCTGGCCGCCATCCGCGATTCCGGCAGCACTGACGTCCTGGTCGTCCCGGTGCAGTTCGTGGCCGACCACCTCGAGACCCTCTACGACATCGATGTCGCGGCGGCCGAGCAGGCGCGCGCCGCCGGACTCCGCTTTCACCGCATCACCATGCCAAACACTGATCCGCATTTCATCGCGGCCTTGGTCGAGGTCGTGGAGCGGGAGATGGCTGCAGTTCAGGTCTGAGCTGCGTCCGCGGGCCGTCCGCGCTCCGTCATCGAAGCGCAAGGTGGGCGCGTCACAGTCCACGCCAGTGAAGTCCGCTCTCCCTTCCCGCGGCGCCGTGCGACGGCCTCGAGGCCGTCGCCGCGCCGCCCTCGGGACGCCGGTCATTCTCGCCGCCACCGTCACCTGAGGCCAGAGATGAGGTTGTTCCGAACACTGCTCCGCCACAGGGTGCTCACGGCGGGCGGTCTCGCGCTCGTCATTGTTGCGGGCGGCGGCTACATGTTTGTTCACGCCGGCTCGGCGACAACGCAGTACCGCACCGCAACCGCGACCCTGGGGACCATCCAGCAGACCCTGTCTCTGACCGGAAATCTCAGCCCCATCAGTCAATCCAACGTCAACTTCCAGGTCAGTGGGACGGTCACGGCGGTCGACGTCAGCGTCGGCCAGACGGTGACGGCCGGGCAGGTGCTGGCCACCGTCGATGCCAGCACCGTGCAGTCCGCGCTGACACAGGCGCAGGCCACCCTGGCGGCGGCGCAGGCCAAGCTCGCGGCCGATCAGTCCCCGAGCTCGAGCACGACTGCCGCAGAGAACCTCGCAACCGCGAGAACCAACCTGAGCAACGACACCACGGCGTACCGCGACACGCTGGCCGTCAACGCGCAGACGATCGCCTCTGATCAGCGGACGATCACGTCCGATCAGTCCGCGGTGAACGCGGACAACCAGGCGGTGTCGGCAGCGCAGCAGAAGTACAACAGCGATGGGTGCAACAGCACCTCGTCGAGCACCTGCTCGAGCGACGCGCAGAGCCTGAGCGCCGCCCAGCAGCAGCAGACCAAGGACGCGCAGGCGCTCGCCACCGCCGAGGCGATCCTGCCGACCGACCAGGTGCGTGCCCAGCAGACAGCCGATCAGGCTGCCGCCAAGGTCGCGTCCGATCAGACGGCGTTGAACAACGCACTGTCGAGCAGCAACAGCTCCAGCAGTGCTGCCACACAGCAGGCCGCCGTGGCTCAGGACACGGCCAGCGTCTCCCAGGCACAGCAGGCGGTCACCAACGACACCACGTCCGTCAACGAGAGCAGCCTGCTCGCTCCGGCCGGCGGAACTGTTGCCGCGATCAATGTCACGGTCGGCAACGCCATCACCACCGCCTCGACGAGCGCGGCGTCGAGCGCGGCAGCGGCCAGCGCCGCCAGCCCGACCGCAGCCAACTTCATCATCCTGACCCCGGGGTCCTTCCAGGTGACCGGGACAATCAGTGACAGCCAGGTCAACCAGGTGGCCGTCGGCCAGCACGCCGTGGTCACGCCAGCCGGCACGGCGAGCGGGCTGGCCGGCACCGTGACCTCGGTCGGTCAGATCGCCACCGTCGCGTCCGGTGTCGCGACCTTTCCTGTGACAGTTGATGTCACCGGCACCCACCCATCGCTCCGCGACGGCATGTCGGCGACCATCAGCGTGATCATCAACCAGGTGGTCGGGGTGCTCACCGTGCCCAGCAGCGCGGTCCACACCAACGGGACCACATCCACGGTCCAGGTGCTCACCAACGGCGTGCCCTCGTCAGTGGTCGTCACCACCGGGGCCGCCGACTCGTCGCGGACGGAGATCCAATCGGGGTTGTCCGCGGGTGAGACGGTGGTGATCGCCACGGTGTCGAGCACCGTACCCAGCTCGGCCGCCGCCACGCGCGGCGGCACCTTCGGCGGTGGTGCCGGCGGCGGCGGCGGCGGCCGGGGCGGCATCGCACCTGTCGGACCCTGATGAAGGCGGCCTCGCTCGTCGACATCCGCGACGTCTCCAAGGTCTACGGCATCGGCGACGTTGCCGTTCACGCCCTCGACAGTGTCAGCCTCACCATCGAGGCAGGTGAGTTCGTTGCGGTGATGGGGCCGTCGGGGTCGGGCAAGTCCACGCTCATGCACATCCTCGGCTGCCTCGACGTGCCCACCAGCGGCCAGTATCTCTTTGCCGGCGAGCGCGTCGAGACCATGGGGGAGGACCAGCTCGCCGACCTCCGCAATCGCCGTATCGGGTTCGTGTTCCAGCAGTTCCAGCTGCTCAACAGCCTGCCCGCCTGGCGCAATGTCGAGCTGCCCCTGCTGTACCGCACCGCCACCGACCGGCGGGCGCTGGCCGTCGACGTGCTCGACCGCGTCGGCCTCGGTGACCGCGTCGAGCACCGGCCCACCGAGCTCTCCGGCGGTCAGCAGCAACGCGTCGCCATCGCCCGCGCGCTGGTGACCAACCCCGACGTGATCCTGGCCGATGAGCCCACCGGCAACCTCGACAGCGCGTCCAGTCGCGAGATCCTCGAGATGCTGGTCGCGCTCAACGTGTCCGGGCGCACCGTCATCCTCATCACCCACGATCCGTCGGTCGCCGCGGTCGCCAGCAGGCAGTGCGTGATGCGCGATGGACACCTCTACGAGGCGGTGACGGCGTGAGCCTGCTGCGCACCTTCCAGACCGGCTTGCGCGGCATCGCGGCCCACCGTTTGCGATCCATCCTCACCACGCTCGGAATCCTCTTCGGCGTCGCCGCGGTCATCGCCACGGTCGGCATCGGCCAGGCTTCGACGGACTCGGTCAACAGCCGGATCGCGTCGCTGGGCACCAACGAGCTCACCATCACGGGCGGCAGCTCGGTCTCCGCGGGGGTCCAGGGCGGGGCGGGCAGCGCTGCCACGCTGACCATGACCGACGTCACCGGCCTGCAGGATCAGGTCGGCGCGCCCGACATCCTGGCGGTGGCGCCGGAGAACCAGACCAGCTCCACCATCGTCAACGGCTCGCTCAACTCGACGAGCACGGTCCAGGGCAGCACCGCCGGCTGGCTGA
>DAIUFS010000050.1:0-5073 GCA_036844485.1 Candidatus Dormiibacterota bacterium
ACTCCATCGGCGAGCGGGTGTTGATCATCGGCGTCGGCAACACCGCCATGGACTGCTGCCGTTCCTCGCGCCGCCTCGGAGGCCGGGACATCAAGGTGGTTGCCCGACGGCCCCGCGGCTTCTTCAAGGCGTCACCCTGGGAGTTGGACGACGCCGAGGAGGAGAGGATCGACATCCTCGTGAACCACGCCCCCAAGCGGTTCATCATCGAGAACGATCGCCTCACCGCCATGGAGTTCGAACGCCTCTCGTGGGACGAGGGAGCGCGCCGATCCACCGTCATCGATACCGTGGTGATCCCAGCGGACGACGTCATCCTGGCCATCGGCCAGGAGAATGCCTTCCCGTGGATCGAGCGAGACCTGGGCATGGAATTCGACGAATGGGACATGCCGGTGGTGGACGGGATCACCATGCAGTCAACGCTGCCCGGTGTCTTCTTCGGCGGTGATGCCGCCTGGGGGCCGAAGAACATCATCTGGGCGGTCGCCCATGCCCACGAGGCAGCCATCTCGATCCACAACCGCTGCCGCGGCCTCGCTGTCACCGAGCGCCTCCCGATGGGCCTCAATCTGGTCAGCCAGAAGATGGGTATGTCGGAGTGGAGCTACCACAACGACTACAACCCCGCATCTCGGCAGAAGATGAGCCACATCGAGCTGACCCACCGGTTCGAGAAGCTCGACATCGAGGTCGAGCTGGGTTTCACGGCGGAGCAAACCGCACGCGAGGTTCAGCGCTGCCTGAACTGCGATGTCCAGACGGTCTTTGATGCGCCGCTCTGCATCGAGTGTGATGCCTGCATCGACGTGTGTCCCGTCCAGTGTCTGACCATCGCACCCGACGGCGACGAGGATGAGCTGCGGTCACAGCTCTCTGCTCCCGCAATCAACCCGACCCAGGCGCTGTTTGTCTCCGACCCCCTCCCCCAGACCGGCCGGCTCATGCTCAAGGACGAGGATGTCTGCGTTCACTGCGGCCTCTGCGCGGAGCGGTGTCCCACCGCGGCCTGGGACATGGAGAAGTCGGACATCGTCATCCCCTACGCCGTCACCCCGATTCCGCTGCTGCAGGTTGGAGCGATGATGTGAACGCCATCACCTCGCCATCCACGGCCCCGGTTCGCATCAACGACTTCGCGCTCAAGCTGGCCTCGGTGAACGGGACCGGTTCTTCCAGCGTGAACGGGCTGCTGACCCAGGCGATGTTCCGGATGGGGATTCCTGTCTCGGGGAAGAACCTCTTTCCCTCCAACATCCAGGGCCTGCCGACTTGGTACGAGATCCGCGTGAACAAGACGGGATACACATCACGCGCCCTCGACTACGACCTCATGGTCGCCATGAACCACGCCACCTACGACAGCGATATCAAGGAGGTGCGCTCCGGCGGATACGTTCTCTTTGACTCCTCGTGGCCGCTTGACCCAGGCCTGCTGCGCGACGATGTGACCTTCCTCGGTGTCCCGCTGGCTCGGATGTGCAACGAGAGCTTTCGTCAGCCCCGTGAACGCATCCTGATGAAGAACGTCGCCGTTGCGGGAGCGCTGGTCGCGATTCTCGGCATTGACGTGGACGTCGTTTCCCAGCTCCTCGCCGAGAGATACGCGGGGAAGGACAGGCTGCGTGAGTCCAATCAACTGGCACTCCGACTTGGGTATGACCATTCGTTGGCGAGCTTCGCGCCTTTGCCATTCGGAGTCGAGACCATGGACGGGACCGCGGACAAGATCCTCGTCGACGGCAATACGGCCACCGCCCTGGGCTGCATGTACGCGGGAGCCACGGTGGCCGCCTGGTATCCGATCACGCCGTCGACCGGCGTCATGGACGCGTTCACAGGCTTCTGTGGAAGGTATCGACACGACCCGGCGACCGGCGAAAACAAATTTTTGATCCTCCAGGCGGAGGACGAGCTGGCGGCGATCGGCATGGTTCTGGGGGCTTCGTGGGCCGGAGCTCGCGCGTTCACCTCGACGTCAGGCCCGGGGATCTCGCTGATGACTGAGCTGCTGGGCCTGGCGTACTACGCTGAGATCCCCGCGGTGGTGATCGATATCCAGCGGGTGGGCCCGTCGACAGGCATGCCCACGCGCACCCAGCAGTCGGACATCCTCAGCTGCGCCTACGCCTCGCACGGGGACACCAAGCACATCCTGCTCTTTCCCGCCAACCCTGCCGAGTGCTTCGATTTCGCGGTCCGGTGCTTTGACCTGGCAGAGCGGTTCCAGGCCCCGGTGATCATGCTCAGTGATCTCGACATCGGAATGAACGACTGGGTGGTGCCACGGCTGGCCTGGGACGACGCCTATGTGCCTGATCGCGGGCGGGTCCTCACCGCCGAGCAGCTCGAGGGCATCGGTCGGTTCGCACGCTACTCGGATGAGGACGCGGACTTCGTCTCCGCAAGAACCCTGCCTGGCGTCAGCCCCGGGGGAGCCTTCACCACGCGCGGCTCGGGCCACAACCGCCAGGGCAGGTACACGGAGACGCCCGACGAATACCAGGAGGTGCTCGATCGACTGGCGCGCAAACATACCGCGGCGGCGAAGTACCTGCCGGAACCCCTTGTCGAACGGCGCCCTGGCGCACGAATCGGGGTGGTCACCCTGGGCAGCTGCGACCTCGCCGTCCGCGAGGCCCTGGAGATACTCGAGGAGTGCGGCACAGCGGCCGACCTCATGCGCATCCGCGGCTTTCCGTTCGTCGAGGCGGTGGGCGCCTTCCTGGAGGAGCACGACCTCATCTTCGTGGTGGAGCAGAACCGCGATGCCCAGCTGCGCTCACTGCTGACGCTCGAAACCGGAGCCCCCAAGGACAACCTGCGCTCGGTGCTGTCGTACGGTGGATTCCCCCTCAGCGCCGCGACAGTGGTCGAGGGCATTGCCGCGCAGGTGGGCCGGTAACCGTGGCATCGATCACCAAACCGATCGCCCGACATCCATCGATGGAACGGAACTCGCTGGGCCTGACCATCCGCGACTATGAGGGCGGAATGTCGACGCTCTGCGCGGGGTGTGGCCACGACTCCGTCACCGCTGCTCTGGTTCGGGCCTTCTGGGAGCTGTCGACGCCTCCCCACATGCTGGCCAAATTGAGCGGCATCGGCTGTTCGGGGAAGACCCCGGCGTATTTCGTCGCCGGCGCCCACGGTCTCAACGGTGCCCACGGCCGGATGGCGGCGATCGCCACCGGTGCCAAGGCGGCCAACCGGGACCTGCTGTGCGTCGGTATCTCCGGAGACGGGGATTCGTTGTCGATTGGACTGGGTCACCTCTCCCACGCCATACGGCGCAACGTCCCCATGGTGTACGTCATCGAGAACAACGGCGTGTACGGCTTGACGAAGGGCCAGTTCTCGGCATCTGCCGACGTGGGGAGCCGACCCAAGAAGGGCGAGCCGAATCGGATGTCCGCGATCGACCCGATCCTGCTCGGCCTCTCGCTGGGGGCCACGTTCCTGGCCCGGAGCTTCTCCGGCGACAAGCAGCAATTGGTGCCGATCCTCAAGGCCGCGGTGGCGCATCAGGGCTTCGCTCTCATCGACGTGATCTCACCCTGCGTCACCTTCAATGACCATGAGGGGTCCACCAAGAGCTATCTGTTCACTCGTGAGCATGCTATCAAGGTCAGCGTCGCCGACTTCGTCCCGCCGGAGGAGGAGATCGTGGCAACCATTCCCGGGGAGGGCGTGCGCGCGGTGCGGATGCACGACGGGAGCGAGGTTCGCTTCAGGTCGGTCCCGGACGATTACGATCCGACCGATCGTTCATCCGTGGCTGGATATCTGCAGCAGAAGAACATCGACGGCGAGGTCGTCACCGGGTTGCTCTATCTGAACGAATCCGTCAACGACCTGCACGCGCTCAACGCCACGTCGCGCCGTCCACTGGTCCGCCTGCCCCACGCGGAGCTGTGCCCCGGCTCCGCTCAGCTCGCCGCGCTCCAAGAACGCTTCCGGTAGCCGTCCCGGTGCCGGATGCATCCGGGCGTCACCCCAGCGGCAGCTCCCCCTGAGGGGGCGGCAGCGCCGGGCCGCGGGCCAGCTGTCGCGCCACCGCCGCCACGGCCAGGCTGTCGACGCGCTCGTTGCCGGGCTCGCCGCTGTGACCCCGAACATGCTCGAAGCGCACGCGATCGTCCACCAATGCGTCGATCTCGGGATAGAGATCGAGGTTGGCCTTGCGCTTCCAGTTCCGCGTCAGCCAGTTGATCACCCCGAGGCTGTCGGTGCGAACCACGATCCGCCAGTCGCGGTCGTCACCGATGCGCGCGCGGACCGCCCGCAGCGCCTCGCGCACCGCCTTCAACTCCTCACGGTTGTTGGTGGTCATCGGTTCAGCGCCGGCCGCCTCATCGAACGAGCCGTCCGGCCATTCCAGGCGGTAGGCCCAGGCTCCTGCCCCTGGATTGCCCGAGCAGGCACCGTCGGTGTAGGCCACCACCGTCTGGGTCATGGAACCACGACGCGATCGCAGCTGGAACATTGCAGCGGCTCGTCGGCCGTGCGAATCCGGCGGACCTCGGAGTTGGCGAAGGGGATGTGGCACCCCCCGCAACTGTCGCCCTGCATACGCACCACCACGGGAGCCAGCCGGCGTGCCAACCGTTCGTAGAGCGCGAGATCGGCCTCGGCGAGTGCAGCTGTCAATTCGGCCCGGTCGCGCTCATCGCGCTCGACGGCCTCCCGAAATGCCACCGCCTGCTCGAGCAGCTCGCCAGCCTGGCCGGCCCGTTCGCGCTCGCGGTCGACGATCGCCGCGTTGGCTTCCCGGTCAGCGGTCGCCGCCGACTCCGCGCGCTCCATGAGCTCGAGAAGATGCTCATCCTGCGCGTCGACGCGCTGCCGCAATGCGTCCAGGTCGTGCTGCATGCCGAGCAGCTCCTGGGGATTGCGCACCGACCCGCTGTAGAGCTGGCGGTTCAGCTCGCGGGCGCGCCGGCGCATCCCGTCCACCTCCTGTTCGACCGCGGTCAGCGCCGCGTCGGCAGCCGTCTGCTCCCGGCGCAGCCGCCGCGCCTCACGCCGGCGACGCTCCAGCTCGGGGTCGGTGGCGATCCGCGCCTCCACGTC
>DAIUFS010000050.1:5083-14018 GCA_036844485.1 Candidatus Dormiibacterota bacterium
CCGGGCACGGTCACCGGCTAGGCGGGTGTCGGTCTCCTGGAGGCGGAGCAGATCGCCGCCTCGGCTCACCCGCCCACCTCCGTGCCGTCACCACACATCCGCAGCGTGATCACGCCTGAGAGACCGCGACGAGCCGGTCCAGGGTCTGGCGCGCCGCCCCGGAGTCGATCGCGGCCCCGCCACGCTCCAGCCCCTCCGCCAGGTCGGCGGCGACCTCGGCGGCGACCATGGCCGCGGCGGCGTTGAGCACGACCACATCACGTGGCGGTCCGGCCTCGCCGTCGAGAACCTTGCGGATGGCGGCGGCATTGGCGCCGGCGTCCCCCCCGGCCAGCGCCTGGCGCGGCGCCCAGCCCAGCCCCAGCGCCTGGGGGTCGATCTCCAGCTCACGCAGGCCACCCTCGGTGACCTCGTAGCCGCAGGTCACCCCATCGAGTCCGATCTCGTCCATCCCCCCGGGGCCCGTGAACACCAGCGCGTGCTGGTGACCGAGCTGGTGCAGCACCGCGGCCATGACAGCCACCGGGACGCTGCCCGCCACCCCCAGCGCCTGGTGGCGCACTCGAGCCGGGCTTGCCAGGGGCCCGAGCACGTTGAACACGGTACGAAACCCCAGCTCGCGACGCGCCGGACCGGCGTGGCGCATGGCGGGATGAAACGCCGGGGCGAAGATGAATCCGATCCCCGCTTCGTCGACACAGCGGCGCACACCACCGGCATCGAGAGCCACCCGTACCCCCAGCTCCTCGAGGACGTCGGCACTCCCGCATTGCGACGAGGCCGCCCGGTTGCCGTGCTTGGCCACGCGGCAGCCGGCCGCGGCCGCCACCAGCGCGGACGCGGTGGAGATGTTGAACGTGTTGCTCCCATCGCCGCCCGTCCCGCACGTGTCCACCGCGCCCGGTTCCAGCTCGACTCGGGTGGCGTGGTCGCGCATCGACATCACCATGCCGGTGAGCTCGTCGACGGTTTCGCCGCGCATTCGCAGGGCCGCCAGAAGCGCGCCGATCTGAGCGGCGGTCGCGCTGCCGTCCATGACCACGTCCATGACGGCACGCGCGGTCGGGACATCCAGGGTGTCGCCGCCGACGATCCTCTCCAGCGCGTCGCGCATCAGCTCATCGGTCACGTGGGCGCGACGGTAGCATCCGCGGGCCCGCCATATACTCGGCCGCCCAATGACCGCGCGCAGCCTGACACCGTTCGACCCCGAGGCGGTGCGCCCGTGGACGCTCGGCGAGGGCCGCCGCGGTGTCCTTCTCCTCCATGGTTTCGCGGGCACGCCGCCCGAGCTGCGGCGTCTCGGCGAACACCTCGCCGGCCACGGCTTCCGCTGCCGCGGGCCGGCCCTGGCCGGGCACGCCACCACCCCTGAGGAGCTCGAGGCGACGGTCCGGCAGGACTGGATCGCCTCCGCTCAGGCAGAGCTCGACTCACTGGCCCGGGACTGCGACGAGGTGATGGTGGCCGGTCAGTCGATGGGCGGCGCGATCGCGCTGCACCTCGCCGCCACCGATCTCCGCATCGCGGCCGTGGCCACGCTGGCCGCCCCGGTGTGGCTGTCCAGCCTGGCCAGCCGGGTCGTCCCGGTGGCGCGGAGGCTGATCCGCTGGCAGAGCCCGGGTCGCGACATCGACCTCTACGACCTCGCCGCCACCGATGAGCTCTACTCCCACGGGCGGCGTCCGATGCGCTCCATCCATGAGTTCGTGCGCCTGATCGGCGAGGTGCGTGACGAGCTGGTGGCGATCCGGGCGCCGGTGCTGGTGCTCCACGGCGGGCGTGACCGCACCATCGACCCCGCCAACGCCGCCGAGATCGAGCGGCGCCTGGTGTCCAGCCGGGAGGTGCGCCGCCAGACCTTTCCGCGCAGCGGGCACGGCATGAGCGTCGACATCGACCGCGACCAGATCAACGCGGCCGTGCTGGAGTGGTTCGAGCGTCACTCGCGCTCCCTCAGCACGCCCCCGGGCTCGGCCTCCGCGTCCCGCTGAGCTCAGCCGCCCATCTCCTCGAGGAGACGGCGCGCCACGTCGGGATCGAGCACGGGATTGGGGGGAGGACCCTCGTCGACGGGTTGGTGGCGTCGCGAGCGACCGCCGTTGCTGGGCTGCCGGTCAGCGTCGCTGCGCGTCGTCCCTTGGAGGCTGTGTCCGCACGCCGCACAGCGCAGAACCAGCGTGCTCGCACCTGCGCCGGCGTACACGCGATGCGAGACGCGCAGCGCAGCGCCGCACTGCGGGCAGGGGCGCGGCCCCATGCGATCTGTGCGATCTCCGTCACCGGCCGACACCCGCCGTTGCACGTGCTCAGATCTCCTTCACCGACATTTACTCAGGCTTGCTCGCCGCGTGACCGATACCACAGGGGTCAAGCGTACGGTTCCAGCAGCCGATTCCGTCGCACCCGACATCAAGGAATTGGCCGGCCCACGCAGGAGCAGCAGATGGCACCGCGGGAACTGCAGCGACTCGCCGACGCGAGCGAGAACGATGCCGCCCAGCGCTACGTGCGCCGGCAGGTTCTCGCCGGCGTGGTCGAGGACGCGATGCGCCGCGCCGACGCCATGTCGCGCCTTGACGCCAGCCTGCGCCTGGCCGTCAGGCGGCGCGCCGCCTGACCAGCCTGGCCGGACGCGGCCGTCGCCTACAGTGAGGCGATGGGCAGCCTCGAACAGCGCCTGCGCAGCGCCGTCGATCCACTCGACGCGGTGCACCAGGCAGCCCCGCCCCACAGCCGGACAGCGGCCGTCCTTCTCCTCTTCGACGTCCGCGATCCGCGCCTGCCGCTGCTCTTTCTCGAGCGCACCGCTCACCTCCGCCACCACGCCGGCCAGATCGGCTTTCCCGGCGGAGGCGCTGAACCGGGCGACGCTACCATCGTCGCCACCGCCCTGCGCGAGGCCGAGGAGGAGGCCGCTGTTCCCGCCGCGACTGTGGAGGTGATCGGACTGTTACCGCCATTCCTGACTGTAACATCCGACAACTGGCTGACCCCCGTGGTCGGGTTCCAGCACGCCGAGTTGGAGCCGCGCCCCGAACCGTTCGAGGTGGCGCGGCTGTTCCGCGTCGACCTGCAGACCCTCATGGATGCGCCGCTGGCAACCCGAACCGTGAGCCACCAGGGCGTCGCGCGCGAGGTGCACTACTACCTGGCCGGTGGCACGGTCATCTGGGGCGTGACCGGCTCGATCCTCTTCGAGCTGATGGCCCGCGTGGCCGGCCAGAAGAGCTCTTCGGGGGCTCAGCGGTAGCGCGGATGCACGACGAAGGGGTTGGAGGCCATCTCCTCGGCGATCGTCGTGGTCGGGCCATGCCCCGGATGGACCACGGTGTCCGGGGGCAGCGCATAGACGCGCTGCTCGATGCTGACGAGCAGCTTCTGCCAGTCGCCGCCGGGGAGATCGGCGCGGCCGACTCCACGCCGGAACAGGGTATCCCCGCTGAGCAGATCGGTGCCGGCCACGAAGCACACCGAGCCCCGGGTGTGGCCGGGGGTGTGGAGCACCCCGATGTCGACGCCGTGCCAGCCGATCACCTGCCCGTCGCTGAGGTCGTCGTCGATGGCCACGTCCGGGACGTCCTCGGGGATGCCGGGAAGGAAGCGCATGGTCACGAGCTGCTCGCGGTCGTCGGGGTGGAGCGCCACCCGGCAGCCGTGGGCGGCGACCAGGGCGGGCACCCCGTTGACGTGATCGCCATGCCCGTGGGTGAGGAGGATGCGCTCGCAGCGCCAGCTCCGCGCTTCGAGCAGCTGCAGGGTCTGGGCATTCTGCAGCCCGGGGTCGACGACGATGGCGGCGTCGCTGTCGCGACGGTGCAGGACGTAGCAGTTCTGGTCGTACGCGGGGTCGACGACGACCGCCAGCTCGACCAGGTCGCGCAGCGTGTCCACGGTCAGGCGGTGATGGTGGGGTGCTCACCTTCGTCGGTGCGCAGAGGCAGCATGAAGCCGGCTCCGCGACGCTCGCGGCGCTGGGTCGGCGCCTCGACGAGGGCGCGCGCCAGGACCTCCCCGACGTGGTCGACGGGAACCACCTCGACGGTGTCGAGCACCTCGCGGGGGATCTCATCGAGGTCGCGCATGTTCTTGCGCGGCAGGATGAACGTGGTCAGTCCCGAGCGATGGGCGGCGAGCAGCTTGTCCTTGACGCCGCCGATGGGCAGAACGCGGCCGCGCAGGGTGACCTCGCCGGTCATGGCGACGTCGCGGCGCACCTTGCGTCCCGACGCCAGGCTGACCATGGCGGTGACCATGGTGACGCCCGCCGACGGACCATCCTTGGGAATGGCGCCCGCGGGAACGTGCACGTGGAGCGCATGGGTCTCGAAGAAGTCGCGCGGGGCTCCGTACTCGACCGCGTGAACCCGCGCCCAGGTTAGCGCGGCCCGCGCGGACTCCTCCATGACGCTGCCCAACTGGCCCGTCAGTGAGAGATCCGGGCGAGCCTCCACCGCCAGCGCCTCGACGGTGACGATGTCGCCACCGACCTCGCTGACCACCACGCCGGTGACCGCGCCGACCTCGTCGGCGTCCTGGGCCTCGCCGTACTCGAAGCGCTGCGGCCCCAGGAAATCACTCAGCTGGGCGGGCTCGACCGTGACGGACTCGGCTCCGGCGGCCAGCCGCCGGGGCACCTTGCGGGCGATCTCCGCGATGGTGCGGTCCAGCTGCCTCACCCCGGCCTCGCGCGTGTAGCCGTGGAGGATGGCCACCAGGGTCTCGTGGGAGATGGACAGCTCTCCGTGCTCGAGGCCGTGCTGCTCGAGCTGGCGGGGCATCAGGTGTTGCTCGGCGATGCCCAGCTTCTCCGCCTCGGTGTAGCCGCTGATGCGGATCAGCTCCATGCGGTCACGCAGCGCCGGGCTGATGGTGTCGACCATGTTGGCGGTGGTGATGAAGAGCACGTTGCTGAGGTCGTACGGCACCTCGAGATAGTGGTCGCTGAACTCGCGGTTCTGCTCCGGATCGAGCACCTCGAGCAGCGCCGCGGACGGGTCACCACGGAAGTCCGTGCCAACCTTGTCAATTTCATCGAGCATGATGACCGGGTTGACGGTGCCGGCTGTCTTCATCGATTGGATGATGCGGCCGGGCAGCGCACCGATGTAGGTACGGCGGTGCCCGCGGATCTCCGCCTCGTCGCGGATGCCTCCCAGTGAGAGGCGCACGAAGCGGCGTCCCATGGCGCGCGCGATGCTCCGCCCCAGCGACGTCTTGCCGACGCCGGGCGGACCGACCAGGCAGAGGATGGGGGTTTGCAGGACGCGCGGCGGGCGGGTGGTGGCGTCGACCATGGGGTCCGGCGCTGGGCCGGTGGCAGCCGCCGCGGGCTCGTCGCTCGTGCCCTCCGCCACGGCCGCCGCCTCTGCCTCCTGCGCGGCCGCGGCAAGAGCCGCGGCCCGGCGCTGGGCGCGGTCGCGGACGGCCATCCACTCCAGGATGCGGTCCTTCACCTTGGCGAGGCCGTAGTGGTCCTCGTCGAGGATGGCCGCGGCCCGGTCGATGTCGATCTGTTCGATCGGCCGCTCCCCCCAGGGAAGGTCGAGGAGCCAGTCGATCCAGGTGCGCACCATGCCCATCTCCGGCGACGCGCCGGGGATCTGCTCGAGGCGGGACACCTCCTTGAGAGCTCGGGCGCGGACGGCGGATGGCATGCCGAGCGCCTCGATGCGCCCCGCCAGGTCCTCGCCCTCCTCCCCCTCGCCCTCGAGCTCGGCGAGCTCCTTGCGAACCGCCCGGAGCTGCTCGCGGAGGATGTGCTCGCGCTGCGACTTGTTGATGGTGCGCTGCACGTCTTCGTGGATTCGGGTGCGCATCGAGGCCACCTCGACCTGACGGCCGAGCAGAGGCGCGAGCCGGCGCAAGCGCTCGACCACGTCGAGTGCCTGGAGAAGCTCCACCCGCTCCACGACGGTGAGGTCGGGCGCGGCCGAGGCGATGTCCGCCACTCGGGCGGGGCCGCTGGCCCGGGCCATGGCGGCCGCCACCTCGGCGGGAACCTGGCCGCCCGCAGTGACGTAGTCGGCGAAGAGCTCGCGCACGCTGCCGGCCAGGGCATCGGCCTCGGTGCCGCTGACATCTCCCTCGTCGACAGGCGTGTAGGCGGCCGACCAGTGCTCGCCGTCGCTCTCGAACGAGCTCAGGCGCACCCTCTGCTGGCCCTCCACCAGAGCGTGCGCCCCCGCGCCGGGGACGAGCCTCAGCGCGCCGACGGTGGCGATGACCGCGATCTCGTGGAGGTCCGCGAAGCCCACCTCGTCGGGCTCCGCGTCGCGCTGGACCGCGAGGATGACGCGAGCGTCGCTATTGACCGCCGCCTGGAGGCCGGCAACCGAGCGCGGGCGGCCCGCCGCCAGCGGCGCCAGCTGGTGGGGAAAGACGACGTTGTCCCGCAGGGGCACCACGGGCAGACGAGCCGGCTCGGGGGCGGTCGCGTCAGGCGGCGCGATCGGGGGCGCGGTCATGCGAGCAGGATACCCCCGCCCCCGCCCTTCAACCGGGGCCGTTCCAGGCGGGCTCGGCGACAGCCCAGTCGCGCTCGAAAGCGTCGGCGAAGTAGGCGGTGGCGGCGGCCTGGTCGATCCGCAGCCCCGCCTCGAACGAGGTGCCCAGCCCCCCGGCACTCCAATTCGATGACATGACCAGGACGCTGCGGTCGACCACCATGCCCTTGGCGTGACCCGTGGTGCACCGCTGCGGGTCCATCACCCGTGCCGGCACTCCCCGATCGCGGAGGGTGGCGACGTCGCCTCCGGCGGGCACGGAGCCGAGCAGCACCCGGACGTCGGCACCGCCATGGCGAAGCTCGGCGAGCCGCTCCAGGAGGGGACGCACCTCGTGCGCCCAGGTGTGCATGTACGGAACGGTCACCAGGCAGCGGCGGGTCGAGCCCTCGAGCAAGGCCTCGATGGCGGTGAGCACCGCGCGCGCGTCGGTGGCCAGCTGGAGGCGCCGCGGCGACACCTCGACCTCGAGAGGAGCGACGCTGGGCTGCGGGGCTCCCACAGGGGGGGCCTCCGCCCTGTGTTCGACCGCCCACACGGGCGGCGGCTCTGTCGCCTCCCGCCAGGCGCTGGTGATCCGCGACCGTGCGGCGGCGGCGAGGGTGGGAGCGCCGTCGACGAACGCCCACCACTCGCGCGTCCCCGCCAGTGGTGGGGCCTCCGGAGGCAGCCGTCCGTGCCTGTCGGCCGGCGCATCCCGCTCGATGAGGTTGCCGGTGCCGACGGCGAGGCGGTCGGCGTCGGCGACGAGGAGCTTCCAGTGCGCCTCACGGAGCCCGTCGTGACGCCGCACCCTGCAGGGCACCACGACCCCCCTCTCGCGCGCGGCGCGGAGCTCTTCGAGGCATCCCTGGTTGGCCCCGCCGTGCCCGTCGAGGAGCAGCCGCACCCGCACCCCGCGCTCCACAGCGCGGGGAAACATCCAGCCGTAGCTGGGCCCGGCCTCGTAGACGGCGACGTCCAGCCGCGCCGTCGCGGACTCCAGGAAGCGATGCAGCAGGGTGCCCGCGGCGTCGGGACCGAGCGCGCACGTGAGTCGGCTCACGGTGTCCCGAGCGAGAGGGCGCTGAGCAGCATGCGCGGGCCACAATAGGCGCCATCGACGAGATTGAGGGAACCATCCCGCCCCCGCCGCCGTCTCCGTCGGACTTGCGCCCCCACGACCCCGGGCACCTCTTTGCGGGGGATGGGCCCGCAGCCGGCGCGGAACCGCCCCGGCGCCGTCCCGGACCGGGCTGGCGCGGCGGGCTGGCGCTGCTCCTCGCCGGCCTGCTCGTCGGCGGCCTCGTGGTCTTCGCCGCGCTCGGCGACCGCCGAGGGTCGAGCATCGCCGAGGTCCAGGTGAACGGCAGTCCAGCCAAGGCTCCCACGGTCGCCGCGGTGGACGTTGCCAACCAGCTCGGTCCGGCGGTGGGGACCATCGTCGCCACCCTGCAGAGCTCCAACTCCCTGGGCAGTGGGTTCGTGATGGCCAAGGATGCCTCGGTCAGCTACCTGGTCACCAACAACCACGTCGTCTCAGGCGCCAGCGCTCTGCACGTGGTCATGCCCGACGGTCACCAGTTCACGGCCAGGCTGGTGGGCACCGACGCGCTCGACGACATCGCCGTGGTCAGCGTGCCCAGCACCTCGCTGCCGCAGGCGACGTTCGGCACCTCGGCGAAGCTGTCCGTGGGAGAAGGGGTCATCGCCATCGGGTCTCCCCTCGGTGACCAGGGCTCTGTCACCGTCGGCGTGATCAGCGCGCTGCACCGCACCATCACCGCCTCCGGCGAGGCCGGATCATCGTCGGAGACCCTCGAGGACGTGCTCCAGACCGACGCCTCCATCAACCCGGGCAACAGCGGCGGCCCGCTCGCCGACACCGCCGGCAGCGTGGTGGGGGTCAACGTGGCCACGGCGGGCAACGCCACCAACATCGGCTACAGCATCCCCGCCGACCTAGCCCGCTACGTCGCGGAGAGGCTGATCGCCCACCAGAAGGTGCAGCACCCCTTCCTGGGCGTCGACTACCTGACCAGCATCGACGCCATCGAGAACGGCACCCCCTTCGACGGCCCGGGCGTCTACATCAAGTCGGTGAGCTCGGGGACGCCCGCGGCCAAAGCCGGCTTCGCGGCCGGCGACGTCCTGGTGGCCATCGACGGGGTGGCCATCGACAAAGGCATCACCCTGGGCGGCCTCATCCAGCCCCACCACGTCGGAGACACGATCGCCTGCACGGTGCGCCGCGCCGGCAAGACGATCACCCTCAACGCCACCCTGGTGGAAAGACCAGGGGCGTAGGCGTCAAGACCCCGCAGATCCACCCCCTCGCGCGAAGCCGACATGGCCCAACAAGGTGCCGTGTCGCGCAAGCCGTGATCGCCCTACAAGGTGCCGTCGGCGCGCAAGGCGCGCCGAAGAGTGGGGTGAGCAGGGTCGAATTC
>DAIUFS010000051.1:0-13994 GCA_036844485.1 Candidatus Dormiibacterota bacterium
GCCACTCGGTTGATTGACGTGATCCGGCTGGGAATCGACCAGGCTCCGCTGGACGTCGGCGGTCCCCATGGTTCACAGGTCCCGGGGATGATCGGCCTTCAGGGGAGAGAGTGATGCAGCGCGTCGTGCTCCGATCCGGCGAGGCCAACCTCGAGGTGACCGTCTCCTGAACAACGAGCTCGGCGCAGCGAGGGATGCCTACGACGTCGTCGTCGTGGGGAGTGGGGTCGCCGGGCTGACCGCCGCGCTGACCGCGTCGCCGCGCGCCCGCGTCGCCGTGGTCACCAAGGGCACCGTCGACGACGGTGCCACCCGGTGGGCCCAGGGCGGGATCGCTGCCGCTGTTGCCGCCGACGACTCCCCGCAGCTCCACTTCGAGGACACCGTCGCCGCCGGCCGCGGTCTCTCCGACGAGCGGGCTGTGCGCGTCCTCGTCGAGGAGGGAGCGGCGCGGGTGCATGAGCTGGCCGCCTGGGGTGCTGCCTTCGACCAGCGCGGCGGCGCTCTCACAGTCGGGCGCGAGGCGGCCCACAGTCGCAACCGCATCATTCACGCCGGGGGTGACGCGACCGGCCGTGAGATCGAAACCGCCCTGGTGCGCCGGCTCCGCCACGCCGGGGCGACGGTCCTGGAAAACCACTGCGTCGTGGCGCTGCTCTTCGACGGCGACTCGCGATGCGCGGGCGTCGAGCTGCGCCGAAGCGACGGCTCCGGGGCGGCGCGCATCGTCGGCGCGGGCGCCGTGATCCTCGCCAGCGGCGGTGCTGGACAGCTCTGGCGCAACACCACCAACCCCGCCGGGGCGACCGGTGATGGTGTTGCCCTGGCCTGGGACGCCGGCGCCGAGGTGATGAGCATGGAGTTCATGCAGTTCCATCCCACAACGCTGGCGCTCGACGGCGCCCCCCGGTTCCTGATCAGCGAGGCGATGCGTGGCGAAGGTGCCCAGGTCATCGACGCCCGAGGCCGGAGATTTCTCTTCGACAGCGACCCCCGGGGCGAGCTCGCCGGCCGCGACGTGGTCTCGCGGGCCATCTGGGAGCATCTCCTCCGCGAGGGAACGGACCACGTCCTGCTCGACTGCCGCCCTCTCGGAGAGACCGCCCGGGAGCGTTTTCCGACCATCACCGCCACCTGTCGCGCTCACGGCATCGACATCACGTCGCAGCCGATCCCCATCGCCCCGGCGGCCCATTACCAGATCGGCGGGGTGCGCACCGACCTCGACGGCGCCACCACCGTCGCCGGGCTCTTCGCCTGTGGCGAGGTGGCGGGCACCGGGGTGCACGGCGCCAATCGCCTGGCCAGCAACAGCCTCCTGGAGGGCGCGGTCTTCGGTCACCGCGCCGCCCTCCGTGCCCTCGAGGACATCGCTGAGCGCCCAGCGACCCCGCCCCGAGCTCGGCCCCAGGTCGCGGTCGCGGAGGTCGACGGGCATGCGCCGCACATCGCCTTCGAGCGCCTCCGCGCCGGCATGTGGGACGGCTGCGGCCTGGTCCGAGACGCCCTCGGGCTCGGTCGAGCGCTGGCCACCGCCGAGGAGATCGCCGCCTCCACCTCGGCGAGCACCTCGCTTGACGACGTGCACCTGCACCAGGCAGCCACCACAGCGAGCCTGATCTGCCGGTCGGCACTCCTCCGCGAGGAGAGCCGCGGCTCCCACATCCGCACCGACTTCCCATCCACCCGTGACAGCTGGCATGGCGTTCTGGTCATGCAGAAACAGAGGGGGCACCGAGTTGACCGCAACGCTTGATCCCATCACCGAGGCACTCACACCGGAGACCCTTGACGAGCTGATCGCGTCAGCACTCGCCGAGGACATCGGGGCCGGCGATGTCACCACTGACGCGGTGATCCCGTCCGACATGACCTGCCGAGGCAAGATCGTGTGCAAAGAGGACGGCATCATCGCCGGCCTGAGCGTGGCCGCGCGCGTCTTCGCCGTGGTCGACGAGCGGATCACCTTCGACGCCAAGACCAAGGACGGCGAGAAGGTGCAGGAGGATCAGATCGTGGCACGCATCGCCGGCCCGGCGCGCGGCATGCTCAAGGCCGAGCGCGTGGCTCTGAACTTTCTGCAGCACCTCAGTGGTGTCGCCACCATGACGGCACGCTATGTGAAGGCGGTGGACGGGACCAAGGCCAAGATTCTCGACACCCGCAAGACCACCCCCGGCCTGCGCGGCCTGGAGAAGTACGCGACGCGAATTGGCGGTGCGGTCAATCACCGCATGGGCCTGTACGACGCGGTGCTGATCAAGGACACCCACCTGGCGCTGGTGGGAGGCATCACGCCGGCGCTGCGCGCTGTGCGCAAAGCGTACGCAGACACGGACATCAACGTGGAGGTGAGCAACATCCAGGAGTTGGAGCAGGCGCTGGCCGACAAGGCGCCACGCATCCTCCTCGACAACTTCGCCCCCGGGCAGGTGCGTGAGGCGATGCAGATCATCCGCGGCCGCGCCGAGGTGGAGATCAGCGGGGGCGTGCAGGTGAGCAACGCCCGCGCCTACGCACTGGCGGGGGCGGCGTACATCTCTGTCGGAGCCCTGACCCATTCCGCCACCGCGCTCGACTTCTCCATGAAGGTCACGCGGTATTAGGTCACGTCTCCAACGCGGCCAGCAGCTCTTCCTGCAGGAAACCGAGAGCCATGAGCATGCCGAACTCGGGTCGCTCGCGCAGCTCCGCGCTCGCCGTGGTCTCCCATCCGTCCTCGGTGATGCCGAGCAGTGAGGCGGCCGCCAGGCGCAGCTGGTTGAAGCCCCGCAGCCAGGCGTACACCTGCGCCTCGGTGAGGACGAGCAGCTCGTCGCCGGCACTGAGCGCGTCGCGGATGACATCAAGGTCGGCTTCATAGCCGCGTTCGATCTCGGGACGGACCCACCGGTCGTACTCGGCCTGCTTGGTCTCGTCCTCGTAGGCGCGTGGCGTGGTTGCCAGCGCACGGGTGATGTGCCTCTGCAGGCGTGCGACGATGTCGAGCAAGGCCGTTCGCTCGCGTTCATCGAGGCGCACCTGGATGCGGCCGCGCCGTTTCAGCACCGACGCCACAGCGTGCCTGCCTCCGCTACAGCCGCGCGAGCGTGGCCTGAAGACCGAAGGCGTGCAACCGGGCAACCGAGACCTCGGCCTGTTCGCGAGGCTGGGTCGCGACCACCGCCTTGCCCTCCTCGTGCACCTGGAGCATCAGGGTGGTGGCGGTGACGTGGTCGTAGCCGAAGAGCTTGCGCAGCACCAGCACGACATAGGTCATGAGCGTGACCGGGTCGTTCCAGACGATCACTATCCAGCCGGGATCACGGACGATCTGCTCCTTCCGGACCGGCGCCTCGACGGGGACCGGAGTTGCCGTGGCCACCCCCCTAGGGTAGCGCGGCCGGTGTCGCCGTGCCCGGGGCGTCCAGCGCCGTACGCGCCGCCGCCGCATACACCGCCAGCACCCGTTGCGCGTTGTGTGACATCGCGTAGCTGTCCACAGCACGCTGCCGCGCCGCCGCACCCAACGCGGCGCGACGACGTGGGTCCGAGATGAGCCGCAGCATGGCGTCGTCCAGCGCGGGCCGCAGGGGATGGATGGGGATGACCACTCCGGCCTCCTCCAGGGCACGGCCGTTGTCGCCGGCGGCGGTGGCCACGATGGCGCAGCCCGCCGCCATCGCTTCGAGGAGGGAGAGCGCCAGCCCCTCCGCGGTGGAGGGCAGCACGAAGACGTCACATCCGCGCAGCAGTTCCAGAGCCCGGTCGGGGGCGACCAGCCCGACCAGGCGCACGTTGCGGCGCCCCCCGGCAAGGCGGTGCAGGAGGTGGCGCTGGATCCCATCGCCGGCGATGCAGAGCACGTGGTCGTCCGGCAGGCGGAGGGACAGGAAGCTCTCGACCAGGGCGGGAACGCGCTTTTCGGGATCCAGCCGTCCCATGTACAGGACCACAAGGCGCGCTCCGAGCTCGTCACGCACCGTAGAGGCACCCGGGCTGATGGCATCGGTGTCGACGCCGTTGGGGATGACAGTGATCTGCTCGGCCGGGTAGCCGGCGCGCACCAACAGCTCGCGCTGGTCGGTGCTCAGCGCGATGCAGTGGTCGACGTGGCGCATGCGCGTGCGGTGATACCGGTAGAGGCCGTGCAGGACTCGACCGCGCGCCGTGCCTGCCGGGCCGTGGGGCAGGTGGAAGGTGGCCACGACCGCGGCTCCCAGACGATGGGTGGCACGGGCGATGCCCCCGTCCTGCAGGGAGAAGCTCCACGAGATGTGCACCACGTCGGGGGCGAAGGCCGCCAGGGCGGCGCTGATGGTGGCGATGGCCCCGGGCCGGGGGATGGTCACCGTCTTGAAGTGCCAGGCACGCAGTCGCACGGAATCGGCAGGATCGACCGGAAGGATGTCCCCGTCCTCCTCATGAGCGAAGAAGCGCACCTCGGCCCCCTCGGCACGGAGCGCGCGGACCAGCTCTCGGCTGTATGTCGACAGCCCATCACCGCGGCGCCCCGCGGCATGGCCGAACAGGGCGACGCGCAGCGGCCGGCCCTCAGCCGTCATCAGCCAGCGCCGGTAGCCGGCGCGCTGTCTCAGTGTCGCGGAGGTCGAACAGGGAGATGCCGTGCAGCCGACGATGGGCCCGCACCCACCCGAACAGCGACAGTCCGACCACCGCGCTCAGGCCCTTGTCGGCCAGCCGGTGCACCACGGCCACCGCGGTGGCCACGCCGAACGGAAGCCCCGCCGCGGCCACCAGCAGGCCGGCGGTGGTGGCCTCGAAGGCCCCCAGGCTTCCCGGTGACAGCGTGATGGCCGACGCCACGTTGCTGATGGCGTACACGAACGCGGCGGTCACCCAGTCGACGCGGCCCGGAGCGATGGCGTTGACCACGACATAGAAGAGGCTGACGGCCATCACCGCCTGCACCGCGCTGATCCACAGCCAGACGTACGTCCGCCAGTTCTCGAAGAGAACAACTGTGTCGGCCTGGAGCTGATCGACGGAGACCATCATGCCGCGCAGCACCGGGAGACGCGCCACCACTCTGCGCACCGTGCGGAACACCGGTCGCACGGTGAGAAGCATCACCACCAGGGCCGTGCCTCCCAGCGCGGCCGCGACGCCTGCGCGCGCGAAGTAGTACCTGCTCGAACCCGGGAGAGCGGCGGCGATGAGGATCGCGGAGTAGAGCAGCTCCTGAACCGTGACCGCTGCCACAGCCGATCCCACAGCGATGTCGCGGACCCGGGCCAGGAGGATGGCCCGGGTCAGCTCACCGAGGGGGAGCAGAGCGGTGGACTGACCGGTGAGCGTCATCAGCACCGTCTCGCCGAGCGGCGGATCCGGGGTGACGATGCGCAGCAGCGTCCACCAGCGCACTCCCTGCAGCACGTAGTAGCCGATCGACAGGCCGACGATGATGGGAATGTCGTTGATGTGGAAGCGCTCGATGGCCCCGCCCACCTGAGCGGGATTGCTGGCCACGATCAGGGACCCGATCACCAGCAGTGCCACCACCACCGGGATGCGGCGGCGGCTGAAGACGCGCTGCCGGAGGGTGCGCCGGGGGCGCGCCAAGGAGGCGGCGTGGGCGCTCATGACATCCGCTCACCAAACGGCTGTGCGTCCACGGTGCCCAGTGTATGGGTCGGACCGAAACTCCCGGCGATCGGGTCGACGCCCTGCGGCCCGGAGGCTCGATGGACTCTCAGGGGTGCGGCTTGACGGGTGCCGAGTCCTCGCGAGGTCCCACCAGCGCCTGCCCGGGACGCTCGTCGAGGAAGAGCCTGCGCAGCAGGATCCGCCGCTCGTCAGCGGAGCCCGTGTGGCGAAGATCCCCGGTCAGACCCTCCAACCGGCGCAGCACCACCGCGGCAAGCAGGGCGCAGCAGGTGAGCGCCAGTCCGCGGCCGCCGATCCACGCCGCGGCGACCGGCAGCACTGCGAAGCCGGCAAGCACACCGACGGCGATGGCGTGGCCGAGCGCGCCGGCGGCGAAGCAGATGAGCAGCACCACAAGCAGCGCCGGGTTGATCGCAGCCACCGCGCCGGTGGCGACGGCAATGCCGCGCTGCCCATTGAATTTCAACCAGATCGGCCAGCCATTGCCCACCACGGCGCAGATGGCGGCGATCTCGATGAAGCCACCGTCGCCACCCACGGCTCGGGCGATGATCACGGGAACCACGCCTTGGGCGAACTGCAGGGGGCCGGAGAGCACGGCCACGCCCACTCCTGCGTTGCGGAAGAGGTTGCTGGTGCCGGGGTTGCCAGAGCCGACATCGCGGAGCTCCAGCCTGCGCCACCGGCCCAGCAGCCAGGCGATCGGCAGCGAGCCGATCAGGTAGGCGCCCACCAGGACCACCACGGCGACCGCCGTGGCCGGGTGAGTCACCCGCGCGCCGTTGGAGGATCGGCCTCGTGCATGGGCAGCGCCGCGAAACCCACCGCTCCCGGCCCCGTGTGCACCCCGATCACGGAGGCGAGGGCGACCGTCTCGTCGCGGTCGACGGCGCAGGCGGCGAGCAGCCTGTCCCGCAGCCGCGCCGCGGTCTCGGCGGCGTCGGCGTGGAAGAGCATCAGCCAGTGGGGACGCCCCGGTTCGAGACGTTCCCTGGCGACCCGCTCGAGGGCTCGGAGGACGCCGCTCTCGGTGCGCGCCAACCCCACCCGACCGGTGCCGCCGCCATGCATCTCGAACACCGGCCGGACGTGGAGGGCATCGGAGACGCCGGCGACCAGGGCCGGGACCCGTCCACTTCGCGCCACGTATTCAAGCGTCTCCAGGGCACCGTACATGCGCACCTCCTGGCCGGCGCGGCGGACCCGCGACAGCACGGCGTCCCGGTCGGCGCCGGCGGCACAGACGGCGTCGGCGATGCGTGCCACCAGACCGTACGCCACCGCCGCAGTCGGGGTCTCGACGATGTCCAACGTGGACGGGTTGCCGCTGCCGGCGAACAGATCGGCCGCGACGCTGGCACTGGCGAATGTGCCGCTCCACCGCGCTGGGATGGTCAGGCAGATGATCGCCTCGAACCGTCCCGAGAGCCGCTGGAAGGCGCCGAGGTAGTCGCCCGGGCTCGGCGTCGAGGTGGTCGCCTTCTCGCCTCGGCGGAGGCGGACGTAGACCTCACCGTCGGCGCTGGCGTCGAGTGTGGCGTCGCCGACCACGACATGCATGGGCACCACCGCGAGGCCCGTGTCGACCCGATCCTCCAGTGCGGCCCCGCTGTCGACGACCAGTGCCACGCGCCGTCCGGTCACGACGACAGCCGGGAGCGGGTCGGGTGCATGGAGCGCCCGATGCTAGCACCGGGGCGTCAGCCGCCCGGCTGACGTGTCCAACGGGTCGAACGGCCGGAGTGACCGGTCGGAGCCGCCGAGCGTTTAGGCCGCGGGGCGGACGCCGGGGCTCAGGTCGAGGATGTTTGACCAGACCGCATGGGTCTGGGTGGGCGCCGGCGCCGGTCCGTCGAGCACGGCCTGGAGCGGCAGCTCGCAAGCGTGGCAGACGATCCAGATCGGTCCGGGCTCGGAGATGTGCCGTTCCAGGCGGTGGCGTTCGCCGCAATCTTCACAGGTGATGGTGACTCTCATCGCCTCTGCAGAGTGGCACCTGAACTGCGACGGACCATGCCCCCGGCCGTCGCCACCCGGATACCGCCCGGCAACGAATCGCCGACATCCGCCTCCGCGGTGCCGGAGGCCAGAAAGGGCCATCCCCAGCCCTGGACTCGCCGGTCCGCTACACTTGGCGTGATCGCATCCGGTACGGGCGCTCGCGCCCGTCAGAGCCACCAGCGCGATCGTTCGGCGGGCGCGCCCGCACCGTTCCCACACTGGACACAGGACCCGCAGGTCGGCAGCCTCATGCCGCCGCAGCACCAGAGAGGGAGAGAGAGCAGAGGAGAATCTTGACCGCGACCCTGGCCCCTGACGACGAGATCACCATGGAGCAGCTCCTCGCCGAGGAGGAGCACGTCATCCGAGCCCTCGCCCACGGCGACATCGTCGACGGAACGGTCGTGCGTGTCGATCCGGACGAGGTGCTGGTCGACATCGGCGCCAAGTCGGAGGGGGTGATCTCCAACCGGGAGTTGTCCGCCCGAGGTGAGGCGCAGGTGGTGCTCAATCCCGGTGACCAGGTCAAGGTCTATGTCGTCCAGCCCGAGAACGAGGACGGCAATGTCGTCCTCTCGCTGCGCAAGGCGCGTGCCGAGGGCATCTGGCAGGCGGTTGCCCAGAAGGAGTCGGAGGGCGAGATCCTCGACGCCGAGGTCCGCGAGCAGAACAAGGGCGGCCTGATCGTCAACATCATGGGACTGCGCGGGTTCCTGCCCAGCAGCCAGGTGGCTCGCCAATTCAGCGGCAACCTCATGGAGCTGGTCGGCACCAAGATCCCGGTAAAGATCCTCGAGGTCAACCGCAAGCGCAACCGCCTCATCGTGTCGCAGCGGGCGGCACAGGACGAGGATCGTGCCCGCCAGCGCGAGGAGCTGTTCGAGAAGCTGCAGATCGGCGACGTGGTCACCGGCAAGGTGAGCGGTCTCACCTCGTACGGAGCGTTCGTCAACCTTGGCGGTGCGGACGGGCTCATCCACATCAGCGAGCTCTCCTGGGACCGGATCAACAACGTCAGCGACATGCTCAACGTCGGCGACGAGGTGCGCGTCAAGGTGATCAAGCTGGACCCCGAGCTGTCGCGCATCAGCCTGTCGCTGCGCCAGATGAGCGACGACCCCTGGGACACCATCGAGGATCGCTTCCCCGCCGGTAAGGCGGTCACCGGCGAGGTCACCAAGACCAAGAAATACGGTGCCTTCCTGCAGATCGCCGACGGGGTCGAGGGCCTCCTGCACATCAGCGAGCTGTCCTGGGATCACGTCGAGCGCACCGAGGACGTCCTCAAGGTGGGCGAAGTCGTCGAGGTCATGGTTCTCAGCGCCGACAAGGTGCGGCGCCGCATCAGCCTGTCCTTGCGCCAGCTCCATGGCGGCGGCCCTGCCGAGGGCGGCGATGGGGGCAGCACCTACGAGCCCCCGGCCTACCAGATCCCCGATGACGAGGAGGACGAGGTCCTCGAGGTTGCCGCCGCCGACGTGACCGTAGTCGAGACACCTGGAGATGGCCCGCCGGCGGATACGAGCGCTGAGGGGAACGCCACCGCGGCTGCCGCGATCGATGCCGACAACGTGCCTGCGGGTGGCGAGTCGGACGATCCGGCCGCGGCCGAGGAGAGCACGGAGGGGTAACCTCCTCGACTCTTCTGGTCACCGCGTTGCACCGGAACGCTTGAACTCCGAGTGGGCCGGGCATAATGGGGTGAGATTCCAGGTTGCCCGTCACTGACCTCCGCCGCCTCAGGGGGGGCTGGTCCCGGGTACGGAGGCAACAGGCACTTGTACCCCTTTGAGCGATTCACCGAGAGAGCCAAGAAAGTGCTCACCCTCGCGCAGGAGGAGGCGGAGCGCTCTCATCACTCGTACATCGGCACCGAGCATCTTCTCCTCGGCCTGCTCCGCGAGGGCGAGGGCCTGGCGGCCAAGGTGCTCAACAACCTCGGCGTCGAGATCAACAAGGTCCGCTCGACAATCGAGTCCGTGCTGGGCCGCAACGAGCGGATCATCATCCAGCAGATCATCCCCACGTCGCGTGTCAAGAAGGTCATCGAGATCTCCTTCGAAGAGGCGCGCCGCATGGGCAACAACTACGTCGGCACCGAGCATCTGCTACTCGGTCTGCTCATCGAAGGTGAGGGCATCGCCGCCCACGTCCTCGAGGACCTCGGCGCCAACCTCGAGAAGGTACGCGGCGAGATCGATCGCCTGCTCCACGAGTCGGGGCTGGAGGAGGAGGCCAAGGAGGCGCAGAAGAAGCCGAGCAAGACCCCGCTCCTCGACCAGTTCTGCCGCGACCTCACCGAGCTCGCCCAGAAGAACGCCCTCGACCCGGTCATCGGCCGGGCCATGGAGATCGAGCGGGTCGTCCAGATTCTCAGCCGGCGCACCAAGAACAATCCCGCGCTCATCGGCGAGCCCGGGGTGGGCAAGACGGCCATCGCCGAGGGCCTGGCCCAGGCGATCATCCTCGGCAACATCCCCGAGTCCCTGATGGGCAAACGGGTGCTCACCCTCGACATGGGCGCGCTGGTCGCCGGGACCAAGTACCGCGGGGAGTTCGAGGAGCGCCTCAAGAAGATCCTCGACGAGATCCGCCAGTCCCGCGAGGTGGTTCTGTTCATCGACGAGCTGCACACCCTGGTCGGTGCAGGCGCGGCCGAGGGCGCCATCGACGCCGCCAACATCCTCAAGCCGGCGCTCGCCCGCGGTGAGATCCAGTGCATCGGCGCGACCACGCTCAACGAGTACCGCAAGTACATCGAGAAGGACGCGGCGTTGGAGCGGCGCTTCCAGCCCGTCTTCGTCGACGAGCCCAGCCTGCAGGAGACGATCGAGATCCTGCACGGGATCCGGCCCCTGTACGACAAGCACCACAGAGTCCAGATCACCGACGACGCCCTCAAGGCGGCAGCCGAGCTGAGCGTGCGCTACGTCACCGACAGGTCGTTGCCGGACAAGGCGATCGACCTCATCGACGAGGCCAGCGCGAGGGTGCGCATGAAGCTCACCACCACTCCCGACAACCTCCGCGAGATGCAGAAGGAGATTCGCGAGCTCCAGGCGCAGAAGGAGGAGGCGATCGCCGGGCAGGACTACGAGACCGCCGCGAGCTTCCGTGACAAGGAGAAGAAGCTCAAGGAGAAGTACGTCACCCTGGAGATGACCTGGCGCGATGAGCTGGGCGCCACCGTGCCCGACGTCAACGAGGAGCACATCGCCGAGATCATCAGCTCCTGGACGGGCGTGCCCGTGTCGCGGCTGGTGGAGGCAGAGACCTCACGGCTGCTGCGCATGGAAGACGAGATCCACAAGCGCCTGATCGGCCAGGACGACGCGGTCAAGGTCATCTCGCAGGCGGTGCGGCGTGCGCGCGCCGGCCTCAAGGACGCCAAGCGGCCGATCGGCTCGTTCATGTTCCTCGGGCCCACCGGCGTCGGCAAGACCGAGCTGGCGCGAGCACTCGCCTCCTTCCTCTTCGACAACGAGGACGCCATCATCCGGCTCGACATGAGCGAGTTCATGGAGCGTCATTCCACCGCACGGCTGGTGGGTTCCCCGCCCGGCTACGTCGGCTACGACGACGGCGGCCAGCTCACGGAGGCGGTGCGCCGCCGGCCCTACAGCGTGGTGCTCTTCGACGAGATCGAGAAGGCGCATCCCGAGGTCTTCAACATGCTGTTGCAGATCCTCGAGGACGGCCGCCTCTCGGACGCCAAGGGCAAGGCGGTCAACTTCGCCAACTGCATCGTGATCATGACCAGCAACATCGGCATCTCCAACCTCAAGGCGAACATGTCGATGGGCTTTCAGCCGTCGATTCCCGACGAGCGGACCGCGTCCTCTGAGCACGGCAAGATGCGTGACCAGATCATGGAGGAGCTGAAGCGGGCGTTCCGTCCCGAGTTCCTCAACCGCGTCGACGCGGTGGTGGTGTTCCACCGTCTGGATCAGGCGCAGATGCGCAGCATCGTCGATCTCATGCTCGCCAAGGTGGCGGTGCACCTCGCCGCCCAGGAGCTGAACTTCAACGTCACCGACGCGGCCAAGGACAAGATCGTCACCGAGGGGTTCGACAAGGTGTACGGCGCACGACCCTTGCGCCGGGTGATCCAGCGCGTCATCGAGGACCCGCTGTCAGAGGAGCTGCTGCGCCTCAAGCATGGTCCTGGCGATACCGTCATCGTCGACCTCATCGACGGTGAGGTGAACATGACTCTGCTGCCCAAGAGCAAGGAGAAGCGCGACCGCAAGGAGAAGCCAGAGAAGGCCGAGGCCGCCGCCGCAGGCAGCCCACCCTCGGAATAACAGGTGCGGGGCAGATCCCCGCCCCTCGGTGGTCGGAATCAATCCGACCACGCTTCACCCCGACCCCTCGGCGCGCCTAGCGCGCCGCTGTCGCTTCGCGACGAATTTGTCGGGCATGGTGGGACGCCTGTGGTAGCTTGCTCGGCCGTGACCAGGGCGTGGATTCCCGACGGGTGGGACGAGGGCGTCATCGCACTCGGGGGGCACTTTCTGCAGAGCACGGCGTGGGCGCGCGTGCAGGAGCGGCTCGGCAATCGGGTCGTGGTCGGAGCGGATCGCGACTGGTGCTGGCTGGGGATCGTGCGTCGCGCAGGTCCGTTTCGCTACCTGTACCTTCCCTTCGGCCCGTCGCTGCGCACTCCCGCTGCACTCGACGCCGCGTTGGATGCGGCGCGTGCGCGTGCGCGCCGGCTGGGGTGTGTGTTGGTGCGGTTCGAACCCGGCGCGGTCGCCGCCGCCGCGATCGCAGCAACGCGCGCGCAGCGCGTGCATTCGCGCCAGTACGAGCACACCCTGGTCTTGCGGCTCGACGTCAACGAGGCCTCGCTCCGCAGGGGAATGAGGAGCGGGCACAGGTCAGGGATCAACGGTGCCGCCCAACGGGGACTGAGCTTCGAGCACAGCAACGAGTCGGGTCGGATGCCAGAATTCCTCCGTCTGCTGCGTGCGACCGAGCGACGGGCCGGTTTCTTCTCATATGAGGATCCGTACTTCGCAGCGATAGCGGAGGAGCTGCTGCCGACGGGAGCGGCCACCCTGTACTTCGCACGGACCGAGGAGCGAATCGTGGCGGCAGCTCTGGTCTTCGACTTCGGCCCCACACGCTATTACGCGTATGGGGCCATGGACGA
Source organism: Candidatus Dormiibacterota bacterium (assembly GCA_036844485.1). Taxonomy (GTDB): domain Bacteria; phylum Chloroflexota; class Dormibacteria; order Aeolococcales; family Aeolococcaceae; genus Aeolococcus. The sequence goes on from DAIUFS010000051.1 coordinate 12,764, forward strand.
TGACGCGCGACCCTTGATGCCCGCGCCGCCTCTGATCTGGGAGACCATCCTCGATGCTCGCGAGCGGGGCAGGCAACGCTTCGACTTCTGGGGAGCGGCGCCGCCAGACGCCGGACCCGACCACCCGTGGAGCGGCATCACCTACTTCAAGAGCGGTTTCGGGCCCGAACGCGAGAGCTACGCAGGCACATGGGAGCTGACCGTTCGGCCGCTCGGGGCACGCCTCTTCGCGCTGGCGCGCGCGCTGCGCCGCTGAACGTCAGCTCCCCGCGAGTCCGCTCACCCCTGTCCCGATCGGACAGCTCACGCCCGTTCCCTGCAGGCCGCAGTAGCCGCCCGGGTTGGCATAGAGATACTGCTGATGGTAGGGCTCGGCGAAGTAGAAGGCCGGCGAGTTGACGATCTCGGTGCTGATCTCGCCCTTGCCTGCGGCGCTCAAGCGCTGCTGGTACTCCGTTCGCGATCGCTCTGCCGCCGCCCCCTGCGCGACCGTGGACGTACCGATCAGGCTGCGGTACTGGGTGCCGACATCGTTGCCTTGGCGCATGCCCTGGGTGGGGTCGTGCTCCTCCCAGAAGGTGCTCAGCAGCTTGTCGTAGGAGACCACGGCGGGGTCGTAGACCACGAGCACCGCCTCGGCGTGGCCGGTGCGCGCCGAGCACACCTCGTCATACGTCGGGTTGGGCGTGAAGCCTCCCGCGTATCCGACGGCGGTCACCCACACACCCTCGAGCCTCCAGAAGAGCCGCTCGGCGCCCCAGAAGCAGCCCATGCCGAAGATCGCCGTCTCCATGCCCTCCGGATAGGGAGGGGCCAGCGGCCGCCCGCTGACGCGGTGGGTGGCAGTGACCGGCATTGCCTCCGATCGCCCCGGAAGCGCCTCCGCGGCCGACACCGAATGGGTCTTGTGTGACCTCAGAAAGCTGACCATGTTCATCTCCTCGCGTACATTGTGCCCGCAGGTGGCCCGTTTGACACCGCTCACATGACGCGGCAGCCCGAGCCGATGCGGAGAACCCCCAGGGCGAAGGGAACACATGTGCGATTACGCTTAAGGGTCCATGCCCCACGACACCATCGACATCCGCGGAGCTCGCGAGCACAACCTCAAGGGCATCGATCTCAGCCTTCCCCGTGATCGTCTCATCGTCATCACCGGTCTTTCGGGCAGCGGCAAATCGAGCCTCGCCTTCGACACCATCTACGCCGAGGGCCAGCGCCGCTATGTGGA
>DAIUFS010000052.1:0-13782 GCA_036844485.1 Candidatus Dormiibacterota bacterium
CTGGCCACGCAGAAGGCCCTCATCCGCGGGCTGCAGGAGCGCGACCAGCAGGAGCTGTTCGCGCCGTTCCTCGACCGCTGGGTGGAGATGGTGCCGCGCTACTGGCGCGACCGGACCTCCGAGGAGGCGGAGTTCTTCACCGCGGGCATGTACCCGGTCTACCGGGTCGATGACGTGGTGGTGGCGGCAGCCGACCGGCTGCTCGAGGGCAGCGACCTCAAGGAGTCCGGGCGGCGCCTGGTCATGGAGAGTCGCGATCAGACCCTGCGCCTCCAGCGTGCCCAGGCCGCCGACCGGGCATCGGAAGCCGAGGTGGGAGTTCGGACATAGCGCGCTACGCTGGGACCGCCGGATCCATCCCCCAGACGGATGACATGACCTTCGACGCCTTCCTGCACCAGCTCCCTGACAGCGATCCCGATGAGACCGCTGAGTGGCTGGAATCGCTCGACACCCTGGTCGCCACCGAGGGCGTGTCTCGAGCGCGCTTCGTCATCGGCAAGCTCGCCGAGCGCGCCCGCAGCCTCCAGGTGGGGGTTCCGGCCTTGGTGTCGACGCCCTACATCAACACCATCCCGCCCGAGGAGGAGCCGTGGTTCCCGGGCGACGAGGAGATGGAGCGCCGCATCCGCAGAATCGTGCGTTGGAATGCCGCGGTCATGGTCACGCGCGCCAACAAGCGAAGTGACGGGATCGGCGGCCACCTGAGCACGTACGCGTCGTCAGCGTCGCTCTACGAGGTGGGCTTCAACCACTTCTTCCGCGGCAAGGACGACGGTCGGTCCGGCGACCAGATCTACTACCAGGGACATGCGGCGCCAGGGATGTACTCACGGGCGTTCCTCGAGGGACGGCTCACCGAAGAGCACCTCGACAACTTCCGGCACGAGGCGGGCGGCAAGGGCCTGAGCTCGTACCCGCACCCCCGGTTGATGCCCGAGTTCTGGGAATTCCCAACCGTTTCGATGGGGCTGGGTCCGCTCAACGCGATCTACCAGGCTCGCTTCAATCGCTACCTCTACCAGCGCAAGATCGCCGATACCAGCGAGTCGCGGGTCTGGGCGTTCCTCGGCGATGGTGAGATGGACGAGCCGGAGGCCACCGGTGCGCTCTCCCTGGCGGCGCGCGAACAACTCGACAACCTGGTCTTCGTGATCAGCTGCAACCTGCAGCGTCTCGACGGGCCGGTTCGGGGCAACGGCAAGATCATCCAGGAGCTGGAGTCGGTGTTCCGGGGTGCCGGCTGGAATGTCGTCAAGGTGATCTGGGCGCGCGAATGGGACCCACTTCTGGCTCGCGATGTCGACGGCGTGCTGGTCGACAAGATGAACAGCACCAACGACGGCCAGTTCCAGAAGTACTCGACGGAAACCGGTGCGTACGTCCGCGAGAACTTCTTCGGTCCTGATCCGCGATTGCGCCGCCTCGTCGAGCACCTCAGTGACGACGACCTGCGCCATCTCCGCCGCGGCGGGCACGACTACCGCAAGCTCTACAGCGCCTACCGCCTGGCGCTCGAGCAGAAGGGTGCGCCGACGGTGATCCTCGCGCACACCGTCAAGGGATGGACGCTGGGCTCGCTCTTCGAGGGCCGCAACGCCACTCATCAGATCAAGAAGATCGGCGACACGGAGTTGAAAGCGTTCCGCGACAAGCTCCAACTGCCCATCAGCGACAAGCAGCTCGATGAGGGGATCGCTCCCTACTACCATCCGGGGAGCCGCTCGGAGGAGATCGACTACCTGATGAGCCGCCGCCTTGCATTGGGAGGCGCCCTCCCCAAGCGCGTGGTTCGCAGCCGGCCCCTGACCATCCCCGGCGACACGGTGTGGTCCGACTCGATTGGCGGAAGCGGTGGACGGGCCGCCTCGACCACCGCGGCCTTCGGCGCCGTCCTGCGCAACCTGCTTCGCGACCCCGAGGTGGGGCGCCGTGTCGTGCCCATCATCCCCGACGAGGCGCGCACCTTCGGAATGGACGCTCTGTTCCGTGAGGTCAAGATCTACGCGCCGTTCGGGCAGCGCTACGAGCCCGTCGACGCCAACATGGTGCTCAGCTACCAGGAGGCGCGCGATGGCCAGCTGCTCGAGGAGGGCATCACCGAGGCCGGCGCCATGGGCAGCTTCAGCGCGGCCGGGACGGCGTATGCAACCCATGGCGAGCCGATGATTCCCTTCTACATCTACTACTCGATGTTCGGCTATCAGCGCGTCGGCGACCTGGTCTGGGCCTTCGGGGATGCGCGCGGCCGGGGGTTCATGCTCGGCGGCACCGCCGGGAGAACCACGCTCAACGGCGAGGGGCTGCAGCACCAGGACGGGCACTCTCCCCTGCTCTTTTCGGCGGTCCCCAACTGCGAGGTCTACGACCCCGCGTACGCCTTCGAGGTGGCGGTGATCATCCGCGAGGGGATGCGGCGCATGTACGAGCGCGGCGAGGACGTCTTCTATTACCTGACGCTGTACAACGAGAACTACCCGATGCCGGCCATGCCCGAGGGAGCGGAGGACGGCATCCTGCGGGGGTTCTACAGGTTTCAGCCGGCTCGCGAGGAGCGCGCCCACCGGCTCCAGCTGTTCGCCAGCGGCACCGCCATGCAGGCGGCGCTGGAAGCACAGGGGATGCTCGCGGAGCACGACGTGGCCGCGGACATCTGGAGTGTCACCAGCTACCTGGCACTGCGCAATGACGCGCTCGCGGTGGAGCGCTGGAACCGCCTCCACCCCGACTCACCGCAGCGAACCTCGTACCTCGACGACCAGCTCCGCGACGCACCCGGCCCGGTCATCGCGGTCAGCGACTACCAGAAGACGGTTGCCGAGCAGGTGGCGCGATTCGTGCCCCAGCGGTTCATCCCGCTGGGGACGGACGGCTACGGGCGGAGTGACACTCGGGCCGCCTTGCGCAGTCACTTCGAGGTGGACGCCCGCAACATCACCGTGGCGGCGCTCGACGCTCTCGCCGATGAGGAGCAGGTGCCCCGGCACGTGGTGACCGCCGCCCTCGAGCAGTACGAGATTCGAACTGAGGGCGTCGAGCCCCGCCTGCTCTGAGGCGACGCGGTCTACCCGGTGGCCACGCGGTGTCGCCCGCCGATGGGCAGCGCCGTGCGCGGAAGGTGTGACACGCCTCGCGAGCCCCTGACCGACTCGTAGAGGACGGCGTGGTCGGCGATGAACGGCGGAGTGCTTGGCTCTTCGCGGGCCAGGGCCAGCCAGTTCTGCAACGCCTCCTCGGGCCATGGATCGCGAGGCCGGCCGACTGTGCAGTGCGGGTGCCAGGGGCGCGCCTCCACAGCGAACCCAGCCGCGCCGAGCGCGGCGCGGCACGCCTCGGCCAGAGCATGGAGAGCGACCAGGTCGCCGCCGACCCCACACCAGAGCACGCGCGGATGCCGGGCTGAGGGAAAGGCGCCGAGGCCGCGCAGCCGCAGCCTCACCGGCGTCTGCTCCGCCAGCGCCGGCCTCAGGGCCTCAAGAGCCAGGCGCGCCGAGTCATCGTCGAGCGCACCGAAGAAGTGCAGGGTGATGTGCGGGCTCTCGGGGGGCGCCCAGCGCACCGCATCCACGCCGGCGATCAGCCGCTCACGCAGCGCAGCGAAGGGCTCCAGTGCCGGTGGCACGATGGGGACGGCGAGGAACGCCCTCACGCTCATGGCGTGAGCCTCGCCGTCCGCCACCCGGGCGGTGTCAGATAGCGGCCTCGGCGGGAGCTGGGGCCGCCACGGGGATGCGCCGGGCGGGCCGCGACACGATGGAATACACGGCGCCGATGGCGATGATCACAACCATGACCAGCAGGGTCATCCAGTCGTAGTTGAACAGGACACCCCTCGGGCTGGTGATCCCCGACGGGATGAGGATGTTCACGAGCATCGCCCCGAGCCACACGATGCCGGCAAACGTCACCGGGTAGGCCCAGGCGCCGAGACGGAATGCCCCCCGCGGTTCCCAGCCGCGCATCCGCGCGATCAGCGACGCGATGACCACGAGGAGGAAGGAGAGGTACGTGTCGACCGAGGCCACGGTCATGATCAGCGCCCAGCCGTAGATCCAGCCCACCCACCACCCGTATCGGGGACCGAGAAGGTTCTTGCCCCATTGAAACAGAGCGCCGGCGATCGGGTAGTGGCTGCCCAGCTCAGCAAAGACGCGTCCGCTCCCTCCTGGTCCACTACCGACGGCTGAACGCCAGTGGTCATGTGTGCTTACCCCGGCAACTGCTCCTGCGTGCAGCGGCAGGAATCTGGGTGGGAGTATCGGCAAGCGGGAAACGTTGGTCAACCAGCCAAGGTGCCGACCGGTCTCACGGAGTCGGCGTGACGGTCGGCGCGGCGCTGATCGAGCCGCTCGGCGACGCGCTCGCGGACGCCGCCGCGCACGGATTGTCTCCGGTGTTGCTGACGTAGATATGAATCTCTCCGACCGAGCAGTCCTGGGCGAGTGACTCGAAGATGGCCTCCGAGAACCAGGCCGGTCGCTCCTTCACCGTGTACGGCTGGGGCGCATTCACGATGATGTGGCGCAGCGTCAACGTGGTGGCCGACGACGAGTCCAGCGCCACGATGTCGTACCCCTGGGCATCGCGGATTGGCGGGTTGGTGTACCCGCCAGGGTGGAGGGCGAGCACCGCCGCCGCGTACGCGGGGTCGTCGCCCTGGATCTGCGTGCGCGGCACGGCGCCGAGTGCGCCCCCCTTGGCGGCCGTGTCAGCGTCATCCGAGTATTGCGAGGCGAGCGTGGCAAAGGCGGTGCCACTGCCGAGCTTCTGCTCGATCTCGCCGGCGCGCTGCTTGGCGAACGCGTCTTCGAGCTTCTGCTCATTCAGCGAGGATCGGATCTCGTCGCGAAGCTGGGTGAGCGAGCCGCCCAGACTGGCGAGCTGACTCTGCAGCTGCGCGGTTCCGCCGGCCGTCTGGGCGTCGGCATCGACCTGGGACTGCACCTCGAGTGCGGTGGCGGCGACACCGGACGCCGCCGCCTCCTGGGCGATCACCGTATCGATGAGCAGGCTGCGCAGAACCGACGCGCGCACCTGCGCCGTCATCGCGGGATTGTTCGCCGGCCCCCCCGCCTGGCTGACCGCTGTGAGCGCGCTCTGCAGACGCACCGCGAACAGGTCGGCGGTGATGGCTGTGGATCCGACCCGCGCAATCACCTGCGTCCCCGGGGTGGCCGGCGATGCCGGACCGCCGGCGCACGCGGCGCAGACCAGCGCAAGCAGGACGGCGAGGCAACGACGCACTTCGATGCCAGTCTAGTCAGCACCCCCGGGAGCACGGTCTCGCGCAGATCGGACGGTCGCGAAGCGATCACGAAAGCTCCGTGACACCGCGACCACCACGGCCACGACTCCCACCACAATTGCCCCCACACCGATGGCGTTGAACAGTCCCGCGACGTGGCCCGCGGCGGCGTACATCAGCGTGCCCAGGGGCTGGAGCCCCGCGAAGAGCATCGCGTAGATGCCGAGGAGGCGGCCTCGGAGAGCAGGGTCGGCGTCGGTCTGCAGCAGGGTGGTCATCGAGGTGTTCATGGCCAGGAAGGCGAAGCTGATACCCACCAGCGCCACCAGCGTTATGGGGAGCGCCGCCGAATGGGCCACCACGAACAGGCTGACGGCGTAGACGGATCCGCCGATGATCAGCAGCCGCCGCCTGCCGCCGGTGTTGCCGATGGTGGCGATCACAACTCCGCCGACGATGCCGCCGATGCCTCCGATTGAATAGAGCAGGCCAAGAACGGCGGCACCACCGTGCAGCTGAGTTCTGGCCAGAACCGGTAGATACGGCATGTACGAGACCCCGAAGAAGGCGAGGGCGGCGCAGACGATGACGATGCCCCGCACCAGCGGATCGCGGCGCACTGTCCGCACACCCTCGAACAGATCGCCGAGCGCCGTCGAGCCGGCAACTCTCGGCAGCGGCCTGACGTCGGGGATGACGGTGATGAGCACCGCCAGGGGGGCGATGTACGCCAGCGACAGGGTCGCAAAGCACGCACCCGGACCAGCGGTGGCGATGAGCACACCCGCCAGAGACGGCCCCACGATACGGGTGACGCTCATCGCTGTGGAGCTGAGCGCCACCGCGTTGACGATGAGGTCGCGGTCGACGAGGTCGGACACCATCGCCTGGCGGGTGGGGAGGTCGAGCGCGTCCGCCGATCCGTAGACCACCGCCACAGCAATGATCGCCCAGAAGCCCGCGTGACCGGTCAGCGCGAGCACGGCGAGGACGCCCGAGCTGACGCCCAGGACGGACTGGGTGACCATGAGGACGCGCCGGCGTGGCAGGCGATCGGCGAGCAGGCCTCCGGCGAGAGACAGGATCACCGCCGGCAACCCGTCCGCGGCGGCCACCGCCGCCACCGCTGTGCTGCTGTGGGTGCGGTCGAAGACCAGATACCCGAGTGCCACCACCTGCATCCAGGTGCCCAGCAGGGTGGGCCATTGCGCAATCCAATACCACCGGAAGGCCCGCACACCCAGGGCCGGCGGCGGCCAGCGGGGCAGGGGCGACAGGGCCTCCGGCAGAGGGCCGACCGCCGGCGTCGCCGGTGGGATCACGGAGGTGGCTGGCTCCCCCAGCTCGCTCTCCTGCACAGGCCCATCATGGCTCGGCGTCTGCCCCTCGCCGCTTCCGCGGCCGCCTCGCTGATAGGCTCGGGCCGCGTGAGCGCAACCCTCGTCATCTTCCTCGCCGCTCTCCAGGGTGCCACCGAGCTGTTCCCGGTGTCCTCGCTCGGCCATGCCGTGGTGGTGCCGGCTCTGTTCAACCTGGACGTCGACCCCTCGGCTCCGAGCTTCGTCCCCTTCCTCACCCTCCTCCACCTTGGTACCGGCTTCGCCCTGCTCTTCCTCTACCGTGAGCAGTGGTGGCGGATTGTCCGCGGCTTCGTCAACGCCGCAATCCGCGGGCGCATCGAGAACAGCGACGAGCGTCTTGCCTTTCTCCTCGTCGTCGCCACCATCCCCGCGGGGGCGGTCGGCGTCGCTCTCGAAACCCCTCTGAAGAGCCTCTTCGCCCACCCCAGGACGGCGGCGATCTTTCTGATCGTCAATGGCTGCATCCTCGCCGGGGCGGAGATGCTGCGCCGGCGCGAGGAGCGCCGCCGCGGCTCAGGCAGCGGTGCCGACCGCGAGCAGCGTTTCGGAAGGGTGGAGGACCTCAGCTTCACTCGCGCCGTGCTGGTGGGCATCTTCCAGGTGTCGTCGCTGCTTCCCGGGATCTCGAGATCGGGCGTGACAATGGCCGGAGGACTGGTGGCGGGGCTGCGTCACACCGAGGCCGTGCGGTTCGCCTTCCTGCTTGCGACCCCGATCATTCTCGGAGCAGGCCTCCTCGAGGTGCCCCAGCTGCCCGGCAGCGGCGCCCCGCTGGGGCTCTACACCGCCGGCGCCGTCATCGCCGGTGTGATCGCCTACGCGAGCGCCCGGGTGCTTGTCAAGTATTTCGAGATTGGGCGGCTTGACCCCTTCGCGGGCTACTGTGCAGCCCTTGGTGTCACCGGCCTGATCATCCTTCGCTGACAAGATTGGAGTTTGCATGAGTTCTCGGAGCCCGCTTCCCGCCATCTTGCTGGCGCTGCTGGGGGTGCTGTTCATCGCGTTCGCGATCTTCTACGCCACCACCGACACCGGGCTGCTGGCCGGCGCCGTCGCGCGCCACTACAAGCACGCCACCGTAGCCGCCATTCTCGGCATTCTCTGCTTCGTGGGCGCCAACTTCGCCCGCAGACGACAGGCGTGATCAGATCACCGCTGCCTCCGGCCTGCTCTCACCGCGGGCGAAGCGGTCAGGACGGTATGGGGAGAGATCGATCTCGTTGTCCGCGCCGGTGATCTCCGCGGCCAGCAGGCGGCCGACCGCCGGCGCCTGCATGAACCCGTGGCCGCTGAAACCGCAGCACAGCCAGAAGCCGCCCAGATCGGATTCACCGACGATCGCCTGGTGATCCGGTGACACCTCGTACAGCCCGGCCCACCCTGTCTTGATGGCGGCATGCTCCAGGACCGGGAGTCGGTGGGTGGCGTGTTCGACCAGATGTTCCAGAAATCCCCAGTCGACGTTGGTGTCGAACGAGGATGGCTCGGCGGGGTCGCTCATGCCCAGCATCAGCCCGTCGCCCTCGGGATGGAAGTAGAACGATGTGCGCATGTCGACCGTCATCGGAGGATCACGCTCGAGTGAGAACCTCTCGGTGAGAAAGAGGTGGCGGCGGTACGGCTTCACCGGCACGGTGACCGATGCGAGATCGCCCACCGCGGCTGCGAACGGTCCTGCGCAATTGACCACCAGCGGTGTGGAGATCCGGGATCCGCCCGCAACCACCGCGGACACCACATCGCGGTCACGCTCGATTGCCTCCACGGCGACGCCGTCGACCACCTGGGCGCCGTGCCGGCGTGCCGCGGCGACATAGCCCGAGGTGACCTCGTTGGGCCCGGCGAGCCCGTCGCTGGGGCAGAAGGAGCCACCCACCACGTCCTCGATATTCAGCTGAGGGACCAGCTCGGCCACCGCATCAGGGGTGAGCAGCTCAACGTCGCTGAGGCCCACCGCGTGCTGCATCTCCACGTTGCGCGCGAACTGCTCCATCTGCGTCGTCTCGGTGGCAACGAAGAGGTAGCCGATGGAGCGCAGATCGGCGGTCACGCCCACCTCGTCCTCGAAGCGCTCGAGAAGCTGCCTGCTCAGCATGCCCACCCGCACGTTGATCTCGGTCGAGAACTGCTGGCGGACTCCCCCGGCGCCGCGTGCCGTCGAGCCGGCGCCGAGGTCGCCGCGCTCCAGGAGCAGCGAGCGAACTCCCGCACGAGCCAGGTGATACGCCAGGCTGCAGCCCACCACGCCGCCGCCGACGATGACGCACTCCGCGCTTGCCGGCAGCGCGGTCATCGCCTCAAGCGACCGCCGCAACCGCAGCCCGAGCAGGCAACGGTCGATCCTGAAGGAAGGCGGCGATGAGCTCCAGCTGGCGTCTCACGTAGGTCTCCGTCCAACCGTGGCCGGCGTCCGCCACCTCCGCCAGGTGCACGTGTCCCATGCCGGCGACGGTGGTGCGGAGGTGCGGAACGTCGACGATGCGGTCATCGGAAGCGACGATGATCAGCGCCTGCTTGCCGGAGTCACGCAAGTGCTCGACGTCGTCGCCGGCCAACCCGTTGAGGATCCATTCGCGCAGGGCGCGGGGATTGGCGCGCAGCTGGTTGCGGAAGTTCATCTCCGCGGCGGCGCCGTCGACGTTGTCACCCTCGACCAGGAGACGCTTGTACAGATCGCTGACCAGACGACGCCTGCTCAGCCACGAGATCGCCGGAAAGATGCCCGGTGCCATGAACCCGCGCACCTGGAGGTGAAACCGGCGGCGCACGAGCTCCGGCGCCAGCAGGGGCGTGTGCAGAACCAAACGCCGGACGTCGGCGGGGCGCCGTTTGAGGAACCGCATGGCCACCGACGCGCCCAGGCACAGACCGCCGATATCGAACCGCTCCACGCGCGCGTCACCGCACACAGCATCGACTGCCCCGGCGAGCCGGCCGGTCGTGTGCCGCGCGCCAACCAGCGGTGCGGAGGCACCACATCCCGGCAGATCGGGGATCACCAGGGTGCGGACGCGGGTGAGATCGTCGAACCAGGTCTCGAAGTTCTCGGCGGAGCCGAGAAAACCGTGACACAGCACCAGGTGGGGGCCGTCGCCGCCAATCAGGTAGCGGACCTCTCCTCCCTGGTGACGGACAAATCGTTCCTCGAGCTGCGCCATGCTTGACTACGGCGCGTCGGTGTCGATCTGGGCGCGCTGCAGACGCCCGCTGTAGTCGATGTAGATCGACTTCCATTCGCTGAACTCGTCGAGCACGTGGCCGCCCGCCTCGCGGTGTCCGTTGCCGGTGTTCTTGGTGCCACCGAAGGGAAGCTGGATCTCGGCACCGATGGTGGGCGCGTTGACGTAGACGATCCCGGACTCGAGCTCGTGGATGGCGCGGAAGGCGTGGCGCAAGTCGTTGGTGTAGATGCTCAAGCTGAGTCCGAACTGCGTCGAGTTGGCAGCGGCCAGGGCGTCGTCCAAGGAATCGACGGGCAAGATGGCGGTGGTGGGCCCGAAGATCTCCTCCTGCGCGATGCGCATCGAGGGGCTGACGGCTGCGAAGACCGTGGGGGTGTAGAAGAAGCCCCGCGCCAGGTCGCCGTCGCGGGCCACCTCTCCGCCGGTCAGCAGCCGGGCACCCTCCTCGATGCCGATCTCCGTGTACCCGTGGATGCGGCGCAGCTGGGACTCGTTGATCACAGGACCGACGTCGACCCCGTCCACCAGACCGTCACCGATGCGCAGCGCCCGGGTGCGCGCCACCAGCGCGTCGGTGAACCCGCCCAGCACCTTCCTGTCGACGATCAGCCGTGACGATGCCGTGCAACGCTGCCCGGCGGTCCCGAAGGCTCCCCACAAGGCGCCTTCGACTGCGAGCTCGAGGTCAGCGTCCTCGAGGATGACGATGGCGTTCTTGCCGCCCAGCTCCAGCGACACCTTCTTGAGCATCGACCCACACATGGCTGCGATCAGCCGCCCGGTGTCGACACTTCCGGTGAAAAAGATGGCCGCGGTGCCGGGATGACGCACCACCGCATCGCCCGCCCCCTCGGCGCCGAAGACGATGTTGACGACGCCGGGTGGCAGCCCCGCCTCCTCGAGAATCTCGACGAAGCGCAGCGCACAGAGCGGAGTGTCCTCCGCGGGTTTGAACACGACAGTGTTGCCCGCCATCACGGCGGGAAAGATCTTCCAGGACGGGATCGCGATGGGGAAGTTCCAGGGAGTGATGCAGCCGACCACTCCCAGGGGTTGGCGCATGGTCATCGCCCACTTGTTGCGGAGCTCGCTGGGCACCGTCTCGCCAAAGGCCCGGCGGCCCTCGCCGGCGATGAACTTGCCCATGTCGATGGCTTCCTGCACGTCCCCTCGCGCCTCGGTGAGGACCTTGCCCATCTCGCGCGTCATGAGACGTGCCAGCTCCTCCTTGCGCTGTTCCATGATGGTCGCGGCTGCCAGGATGATCTCGCCGCGGCGTGGCCATGGCGTCGACCGCCAGCCGAGCAGAGCGCGCTGCGCGGCCGCCACAGCCGCGTCGACATCCGCCCCAGAGCTCTCCGGGAAGACGCCGATGACCTCGTCGTGGCGGGCGGGATTGCGCGACTCGAAGGTCCGCCCGCTGGCGGCCTCGCGGCGCTCTCCACCGATGAGGTTGCCCGTCCGGATCGCCTGTTCCTCGCTGATCACTGCGCAGTCTCCTCACGCACACACTCTTCGAGGATATCCAGGCCCGCGTCGAGATCCTCCTCAGTGATCGTCAGAGGAGGCAGGAGCCGGATCACGTTGTCGTCGATGCCGCAGGTGAGCAGCAGGAGGTCGCGCTCGAGGCAGCGGCGCTGCACACGTGACGCGATATCGGGGGCAGGTGCGGCGGCGCGCATGAACTCGATGCCGATCATCAGCCCCAGCCCGCGGACGTCCCCCACCTCGGGGATGCCGGCCGCCCAGCCGCCGATCCGTTCGAGAACGTGCTTGCCCAGGGCTGCGGCCCGCTCGGGAAGGTGCTCCGTGCGCAGCGTCTCGATGACCGCGACGGCCGCCGCGCAGGCCACCGCATTGCCGCCGAAGGTGGTGCCGTGCTCGCCGGCATTCCACTTCGACATCACCGCGTGGGTGGCGACGATCCCCGCGATGGGCAGTCCATTGCCGAACGCCTTGGCCACGCACATGATGTCCGGCCTGACCCCGCTGTGCTCGACGCAGAAGAGGCGACCCGTCCGGCCGAATCCACTCTGCACCTCATCGCACACCAGCAGGATGCCGTTCTCGTCGCAGATCTCGCGCAACCGCGGCAGGAAGCTGGCTGGGGGGACCACGAATCCCCCCTCGCCCTGCAGCGGCTCCACGATGATCGCTGCCACCGTGTCGGCGGGCACTGTCGTCTTGAACAGGTGGGCGATCTCGTCACCGCGCGCTATCGGGCAGGCTTGATCGGGTCCGTGCTGGCAGTAGCGGAAGCAGTGCGGATAGCGGACATGGTGCACGCCCGGGAGGAATGGACCCATGCCTTCTCGGTACTTCGCCTTGCTCGCCGTCAAGGTGATGGCGCCGTAGGTGCGCCCGTGGAATCCCCCGATGAAGGCGATGATCTCGGTTCGCCCGGTGGCACGGCGGGCCAGCTTGATGCTCGACTCCACCGCCTCCGCGCCGCTGTTGTTGAGGAAGACCTGATCAAGGCCCTCGGGTGAGATCGACACCAGGGCGGCGGCGGCCTCGACCATCCTGGGGCTGAGCGCGGTCACCGATGTGTGCCAGAGCTTGTCGACCTGTTCGTGAACGGCCTTGACCACCGCCGGATGGAGATGGCCAAGGTTGGTGACCCCGATGCCACAGCCGAAGTCGAGAACCTCGCGCCCGTCGATGGTGAACAGGCGTGCGCCCAGGGCGTGGTCCACGACCAGATCGGAGTATCGAGAGTAGGCCGGCGAGATCAGCTCAGCGTCGCGCTCTCGCCACACTCCGGCGCTGTCCTTCCCCCGGACGGCAAGGTCGGTCACAGAGTTCCTCCTACGTGCGGTCCGCGGTTCGAAAGCGCGCGGGGCCCGCTCGGAGCGTAGCGCGTCGCCTCAGAGCCCGGGTGCCGGTCTGGTTCCGACCCTCGGGAACCGCCCGATGCTGAGAAAGCCGGCGAACATCACAGCGATGCCGATCGCCTCGTACAGCCCCAGGGTGTCCAGTGCTCCCCCGGCGAGCTTCGCCGCGCTGAAGCCGGCCGCGATCACGAACGCGCCGGCGGTGAGAAGGACGTTGCACACGACTCGGTCGGCGCCGCCGCGGTCGCGGTACAGGCGGTAGGCAGACCAGCCAGATCCACCGACCAGGATGAGCGTTCCCAGGATGTTGAGCACCACCGCTCCCAGATGCAGGGGCGAGCTCGCGGAGATGGCGTCGCCGAGGATGCCCGCGGGGGTGTTCAGACGCCGTACGTCCACGTGCACCACCGCCGCGTCGATGGCCAAAGCGATGGTCACCGCCACCAGGACAACGGTCGCGGCCATGGCCACCCGGCGAGGTGCCAGGAGGAACAGCGTTCCCATCGACAGCCAGATGACGCCGAGGACGCCGCCGAGGAGGTAGAAGGCGCGGAACAGCGGGGCGTCGAAGCCGGCGCGCTCGCCGATGGCCTGGCATGCCGCGGCGGCGGCGAAGATCAGCAGACCAACGGTCCAGGCGGCAAATGCTGGGCGCCCGGACGCAGTCAAGCGGGTGAAGACGACCGCGGCGAACGCGGCGCTGATCGCCGCCGCCACGATCGCGGCCATCAGTCAACCACCGACTTCAACATCCCTCGACAAAGCTTTGCAAACCTTCATAACTCGCGGGACGTTTGACGCGAAAGCCCCGCCGTCAGGATTGGCCGTGTATTTGACACCGCACCAGTTGGACGTGTAGATAGCACACCACTAGTTAACTCCACTCCGGGAGAGTTTCATGAGCTTGTCCAAACGGCTGCTGCCCATTGCCGGGGTGGCCGGCCTCATCGCCCTGTCGGCGTGCGGCACCTCAACGTCCACAAGCAGCAGCGGAGGCGCCGGGATCGCCGGTTGCCGCGGCACCGTGACGGTCGCCACCGACCTGCCCCTCACCGCGGGAGACGCCACCGACGGCCCGTTCCCCGCCTACGGTGCCCAGCTGGCGGTGGAGCAGGCCAACACCAACAAGCTGCTCGGTGGCTGCACGCTCAAGTACATCT
>DAIUFS010000053.1:0-11386 GCA_036844485.1 Candidatus Dormiibacterota bacterium
GCCGAGGCGGGCGGCGAGGAGAAGCCGGCTGACGAGAAGTCGCCGGAGCCCGCGGGCGACTCCAAGCCGGCCGATGAGGACGGCAAGGCCGGCCAGCGCGAGCCTGACGCGGCAGAGGAGACCGAGGCCAAGACCACCACCCCAGCCCCCGAGGCAGAGACCACGCCCGACGACGAGGCCAAGGCAGCGGACCAGACCAAGCCGGCCGACGGCTCCGCGAAGCCGGCGCGCAAGAGCAGGGCCAAGCCGGCGAGCAGGAGGAAGCGCGGCTAGTGGCCAAGCTCAAGGTCGAGTTCGTCACCGCCGAGCGCCGCGTGTTCAGCCAGGAGGCCGATTTCGTGGTCGCGCCCGGCGTCGAGGGCGACCTCGGCGTGCTGCCACGTCACATCCCCCTGCTGACACCGCTGCGCATCGGCGAGATCATGGTGCGCAACGATGGCCAGGAGGAGTTCTTCTTTGTCGGCGGCGGGTTTCTCGAGGTGCTTCCCGACAAGGTCGTGATCCTCGCCGACGTCGCCGAGCGCGCCGAGGATATCGACGAGGCTCGCGCCGACGCGGCTCGCAAGTCGGCGCAGGATGCCCTCGCGCAGGACGCCGGTGACGCTGGCGCGGCCGCGCAGCTGGAGCGGGCCATCTTCCGCCTCCGGGTCGCCGAGATCCGCCGGGGCCACCGCCGCGACCACCGCGGCGATTGAGCGTCCGCGCCGGCGCGCGTCCATCGATGTCGCCGCCAAGCCGGTAGGCTTGCCCGCCATGGACAGCCCTCCGGGCCTCGACCTGAGTGCGCTGAGGTCGTTCCTAATGTCTCACGACATCCCCACCGAGGGGCCGCTGCACGGCGCCGTCATCGCCGGTGGGCGCTCCAATCTCACGTACACGGTCAGCGACGGAGTCCATCGGTGGGTGGTGCGGCGACCACCGCTGGCCCATGTTCTCCCCACCGCCCACGACATGGCGCGTGAGTGGCGGGTGATCAGCGCCCTGCAGCGCACCAACATCCCCGTCGCCGGAGCCGTGGTCCTCTGCGAGGACCCGGCAGTCATCGGCGCACCCTTCTATGTCATGGACTTCGTCGATGGCCACGTGGTTCGCGATCGTCTCCCTGACGCCTGGCCGGAGACTGCGGCCACGCGAGAGGCCATGTCGAGCGTGCTGATCGACACGCTCCTCGACCTCCATTCAGTTGTCCCCGACGCGGTGGGGCTGGGCGACTTCGGCCGGCCACAGGGGTTTCTCGAACGCCAGGTGAGGCGCTGGTGGCAGCAGTGGGAGGCCTCAAAGACCCGCGAGCTGCCCGCCATCGAGGTGCTCCATCAGCGCCTCCTCGACGGCCTCCCGGAGCAGTCGCAGCCCGGCATCGTGCACGGCGACTACCGTTTCGACAACGTCATCTACGCACCGGATGATCCGCATCGGATCGCAGCCGTCGTCGACTGGGAGATGAGCACCGTCGGTGACCCGCTCTGTGACCTCGGCCTGCTGGTGGTGTACTGGGTCACCGACGCGTCCGACCCGGCGGCGTCCGCGCTTCCCGGTGGCCGCGTCAGCCTCGGAGAGGGCTTCCCTGCCCGCGAGCAGATGATCGCCAGCTACGCGGCGCGGAGCGATCGTGACCTCAGCAACCTGGAGTGGTACGTTGCCCTCGGTCACTACAAGCTGGCGATCATCGCCGAGGGAATCAACGCTCGCTTCCTTCTCGGCATGACGGTGGGGGACGGATTCGAGACCATGGGGCCTGCGGTCCCTCTGATCGTTGAGCGAGCATTGGAAAGGGCGAGCGCCTCGGGGCTCGCCGGACTCTCGGGAGGAGGCTGATGGACTTTGCGTACTCGCCCCGTGTCCTCGAGCTGCGGGAGCAGCTCTGGGATTTCATGAACACACGCGTGATCCCTGCTGAGGAGCAGTACTTCGCGGACTTCTCCGCGGCGACGGTGCC
Organism: Candidatus Dormiibacterota bacterium; assembly: GCA_036844485.1. GTDB lineage: Bacteria > Chloroflexota > Dormibacteria > Aeolococcales > Aeolococcaceae > Aeolococcus. The sequence goes on from DAIUFS010000053.1 coordinate 1,937, forward strand.
GCATCACATCCCGGCGGTCATGGAGGACCTCAAGCGCGAGGCGCGCGCGCGCGGTCTGTGGAACCTCTTCCTGCCCGACGAGCGCTTCGGAGCCGGTCTCACCAACCTGGAGTACGCGCCGCTGGCGGAGATCACCGGCCACAGTCTGATCGCACCCGAGGCGATCAACTGCTCGGCTCCGGACACCGGCAACATGGAGGTGCTCGCCCTCTTCGGGACGCCTGAGCAGCAGGAGAGATGGCTGAAACCCCTTCTGGCGGGCGAGATTCGCTCATGCGTGGCCATGACCGAACCGGACGTGGCCAGCAGCGATCCCACCAACATCAGCTGCCGGATCGAGCAAGACGGCGGCGAGCTGGTGATCACCGGCCGCAAGTGGTGGACCAGCGGAGCCGCCCATCCGCTGGCGCGCGTGTCGCTGCTCATGGGGCTCAGCGATCCTGACGCGGATCCGCACCGGCGCCACTCATTCGTGCTCGTGCCCATGGACGCGGACGGAGTTGGGGTGGTCCGGCAGCTTCAGGTGTTCGGCTACGACGACCCCGGGGGCCACTGCGAGGTGATCTTCGACGAGGTGCGAGTGCCTGCGGCCAACCTCATCGGCGAACGCGGCGCCGCCTTTGCGATCGCCCAGGCACGCCTCGGGCCGGGGCGCATTCACCACTGCATGCGCGTCATCGGCACCGCCGAGCGGGCGCTGGCGTTGATGTGCGAGCGCGCTCGCACCAGGATCGCGTTCGGCAAGCAGCTCGCTGAGCAGGGGGTCGTGCAGGAGGCGATCGCTCGGTCGCGCGTCGAGCTGGAACAGGTGCGGCTGCTGTGTCACAAGGCGGCGTGGCTGATGGACACGGAGGGCACCAAGGCGGCGCGAACGGAGATCGCGGCGATCAAGGTGGCGGCTCCGCAGGTCGCCTGCGACGTCGTGGATCGCGCCATCCAGGTGCACGGCGGGGCGGGCATGAGCAACGACCTGCCCCTGGCACGGATGTATGCGTGGACACGCGCGCTACGCATCCTCGACGGCCCCGACGAGGTGCACCTGCAATCCATCGCCCGTCGGGAGCTGCGCGGCGCCTGAGGCCAGCCCCCGATCTCCGTGAGGGGCGGGGCCTCAGGCGGGCATCACTTGCTGACGCAGCTCTGGACGGCCGCCCGGTACGCGCTCCCCGACGGATCGGTGGTGCTGTTCTCGCTGAGTTGCGCGTGGATGATGCAGCGCTGCAAGCCGTTGGCGGCGGTGGACTGATCGCGCACCTGGGTGGTGGCGGCGAGCACGAACCAGGTCATCACCAGCTGGGCCACGACCACTGCCAGCAGGGCGCCGAGGAGGAGGACCGCGTTGCTCGGCCTGGCCACGTTCCTGCTGCGCACCGGTTCCTCGACTGTCTCATCGTCGAGGTAGTCCCCCTCGCCATGCTCCAGGCCGGTGTCCGCGTCGGGCTCACCGTCCGCAGGCGCAGCGATCTCGCTGTCTCCCTCGACGGGACCCCGGACATCGCTCATGCGACGGTCACCTCGTCGAGCAGGTAGATGTCCTGCACCGCATTGAGCAACTCGATTCCCTCCGCTGTGGGGCGCTGGAAGGCCTTGCGCCCGGTGATGAGCCCGGCTCCGCCGGCTCGCTTGTTGATGACCGCCGTGCGCACCGCCTCAGCGAGATCGCCGGCGCCCTTGGACTCGCCGCCGCTGTTGATCAGCGGGGAGCGTCCCGCGAAGCAGTTGAGCAGCTGGTAGCGGGTCAGGTCGATGGGGTTGTCGCTGCTCAGCTTCTCGTACATGTCTGGGACGGACTTGCCGAAGTTGAGCGCCGTGAAGCCGCCGTTGTCGGTGGGGAGCTTCTGCTTGATGATGTCGGCCTGGATGGTGACGCCGAGGTGGTTGGCCTGGCCGGTGAGGTCGGCGGCGGTGTGGTAGTCGACGCCGTCCTTCTTGAAGGCGTTGTTACGTAGGTAGCACCAGAGCACGGTGGCCATACCCAGCTCATGGGCCTCGTGGAAGGCCTCAGTGACCTCCTGGAGCTGGCGCATCCCCTCCTCGGAGCCGAAGTAGATGGTCGCCCCCACCGCCACTGCGCCCATCTCCCACGCCTGTTGGACGTTGCCGAACATGACCTGGTCGAAGCGGTTGGGATATGTGAGCAGCTCGTTGTGGTTGAGCTTGACGATGAACGGGATCCGGTGCGCCCATCGCCGTGCCACCGAGCCGAGGACCCCGATCGTCGAGGCCACCGCGTTGCAGCCACCCTCCACGGCCAGCTCGACGATCCTCTCGCCGTCGAAATAGGCGGGGTTGGCCGCGAATGAGGCTCCGGCCGAGTGCTCGATGCCCTGATCGACCGGGAGGATCGAGAGGTAGCCGGTGCCGGCCAGCCGGCCGTGGTCGAAGAGGCTCTCGAGGCTGCGCAGCACCCGCACGTTGCGGTCGCTCGCCGCCACCACCCGGTCCACGAAGTCGGGGCCTGGGAGATGGAGCAGCTCCTTGGAAACTGTCTCGCAGCGGTGCTCGAGGAGCGCCCGTGCCTCGCCGCCCAGCAGGCTCTCGATCGCGCCGAGAGAGGTCGCCGTCGCCGTGGCCATGTCATGTCTCCAATTCGTCAGGTCAGCGGTCTCAGTGTCGCCGATCGACGCTCCGATCTGCCCCGGACTCCGCAGGACCGACCCGTTGTGGGATACGTTTACGCCGCTGATGGACCTACTGCGCATCTCCGGGCCGCGACCTCTTCATGGCACCGTCTCGATCTCAGGGAGCAAGAACGCCGCCCTCCCAGTGATGGCCGCCTCGCTGCTCACCGATCAGGCTCTGGAACTGCGCAACGTGCCTGACATCGAGGATATCGAGGCCATGGCGGCGATGCTGCGCCATCTGGGCGTCGAGGTCGACCGCCTCTCGTCATCGTCGTGGCGGCTCCATGCCGAGACGGTGCGGTCCGCCGAGGTGGGGGCCGACCTCACCCGCCGCATGCGGGGCTCCTTCCTCCTCCTGGGCGCACTGATCGCCCGCACCGGCGAGGCGGCCATCGCCAAACCGGGCGGCGACGACATCGGCATGCGCCGTGTCGAGCAGCACCTCGAAGGGCTCCGTCTCATGGGCGCCCGCGTGGAGGAGCGTGCGGACATGTATGCCGCGCAGGCGCGCCGGCTGCGCGGTGCGCGCATCGACCTCGACATCCCCACGGTCACCGGGACGGAGAACCTGATCATGGCGGCAGTGCTCGCCGAGGGCATCACCGTCATCTCCAACGCGGCTCGCGAGCCCCATGTTGTCGACCTGGTGCGCTGCCTGGTCGGGATGGGGGCGCACATCGCCGGCGCCGGCAGCGAGCTGATCGTCATCGAAGGCCAGAGCGGGCTCCTGCACGGCACTGAGCACAGCATCACCACCGATTACATCGAGGCGGGCACGTACATGGTGGCTGCGGCCGCCACCGGCGGTGACGTGACCATCGATCGCATGCGCCCGAGCGACGTCCGCTGGTTGATCAACAAGCTGCGCAGCGCCGGCGCGGAGGTGGTCGAGGGTGCCAGTCAGGTGCGGGTGCGCAGCGCACCGCTGCACGCGGTCGACGTCACCACCTGGCCGCATCCGGGATTCGCCACGGACCTTCAGCCGCAGTACTGCGCGCTGATGACGCAGGCAACCGGCATCAGCATCGTCAGCGAGGCCCTGTACGAGAACAGGTTCCGTCACGTGCCAGCTCTGCTCAATTTTGGCGCCAGGATCAGCGTCGAAGGCCGCAGCGCGATCATCGACGGACCGGTGGATCTGCATGCCACACATGCCACCGTTCCCGACATCCGCTCGGGAGCGGCGCTGGTCATCGCCGCGCTGTGCGCGCACGGCACCAGCGACCTCGACTCGGTGTATCACCTCGATCGAGGCTACGAATCACTGGAGGAGAAGCTGCGCGGCCTCGGCGCCGATATCCAGCGCATCTCGATCGAGGGTGGTGCCGGGCCTGCGCTGCGTGATCTCAGCGGCGTGATCGGCGACTGAGGCGAAGGCGGTGCTCGGCAAGAAGCTCGGCGTCGACCTCGGTACCGCCACCACCCGGGTCATCACCCGCGGCGAGGGAGCCCTGGTCGCGGAGCCGTCGGTGGTTGCCATCCGTGAGGGTGAGCCCACCCTCAGCATGTTCGGGCAGGCCGCCCTGGAGGCCGCCGCCGCGGACAGCACACTCGAGCTCCGCCGTCCGTTGCGCGGCGGCGACATCACCGATCTCCGCGCGCTCAGCGCCCTGGTGCATCACGCCCTCAACCGCGCCGTTGGGAGGCAGCGCATCTTCAAGCCGGACGTGGTCATCGCGGTCAGGTCCGGGATGAGCGGCGACGATCGCCGCGCTGTGCTCGAGGCTGCCGCGCGGGCGGGTTCGCGCACCGTCTATCTGATCAACGCGGTCATCGCAGCCGCCATGGGCGCCGGTGTTGCAGTCGCCTCACCGAGGCCACACCTGGTCATGGATATTGGTGCCGGGAAGACCGATATCGCCGTCCTCTCGCTCGAGGGCACCGTCGCCAGCCGCTCGCTGACCACCGGCTCGGACGAGCTGTTCGAGCGGCTCGCCGCCCACGTGGGGACCGTCCATGGCGTGGCCCTCAGCTCTGCGGAACTGCAATCGGCAGCGCGCCTCCTGGTGGCCGCTTCGCACGAGGAGCGCACCGCAGAGATCGGCGGGGTGCTCCTCTCCTCGCACGAGCTGACCGGACTGGTCGGCGAGTATCTCAGTCCCATCGACAACGGCCTGGTCGAAGTCCTCGAAGAGACGCCCTCGAGCCTGCGCCGCGACGTCAAGGGAACCAGCCTGATCCTCACCGGTGGTGGCTCCCGCCTGGAAGGACTGGAACGTCACCTCGCTGCGGTCAGCGGGTGCTCCGCGCGGGTGGCGACCGAACCCGATGCCTGCACCGTCCGCGGCACCGCCCTGGCCGTCGACAACCTGGACGTGCTGAAGCGCAACTTCATGTACCTCCGCTGATCCGCGAGCCTCTCGGCGATAACTGCGCACTCAATCTCAGACGACACCGCGCACCGAAGACAGCAAGTGGCCCGGTGCAGCGGTCCCTCAGGTGCTAGCCTCGCCCCCAAGATGTGCGATCAGCACGAAGACCTCATCGAGCGCCCGGAACCCTCGTTTCCGGCACCGTTTACGCTGAGCGGGCCGAGGTGGGGCGCGGGGGGGTTCCGGTGACCTGTCAGAGCTGCGGTGCTGAGAACCGCGTGGGCGGGAGGTTCTGCGACGAGTGCGGCGCGCGCTTGACCCGCGCGTGCTCCGTGTGCGGCAACCTGGTCCGCCCACAGGCGCGTTTCTGCGACGAATGCGGGGCACCCGCCGCGCCGCAGGGGGGAGCAGCTGGAGGGCAACCCCCAGGGCGCTCAGTCTCCGCGCGCGGAGACGGACAGGCGCCTCTGTCCGAACGGCGCCTGGTCTCCGTGCTCTTTGGCGACCTGGTCGGCTTCACCGTGCTGTCCGAGCACCGCGACGCCGAGGAGGTCCGCGAACTGCTGACGCGCTACTTCGAAACGGCACGCCGCGTGGTGTCACGGTACGGCGGTGTGGTGGAGAAGTTCATCGGCGACGCCGTCATGGCGGTATGGGGCACACCGACAGCTCGGGAGGACGACGCCGAGCGCGCTGTTCGGGCGGCTCTGGAGTTGACGATGGCCGTGTCGGATCTCGGCGCTGAGGTCGGAAACCCTGGTCTGCAACTCCGTGCCGGCGTTGTCACAGGCGAGGCCGCGACCACGGTCGGCGCCGAGGGGCAGGGAATGGTCGCAGGCGACATCGTCAACACCGCGTCGCGCATCCAGTCGGCGGCGTCACCGGGGACAGCGCTTGTCGATGACGCCACCCAACACCTCACCGAGGCATCCGTCGCCTATGAGGACGCCGGCGACCATGAGCTCAAGGGCAAGGAGGGCACGGTTCACCTTTGGCGCGCCACACGCGTGCTCTCGGGTACCGGTGGGGAGCAGCGCACGGCTGGGCTCGAGGCTCCGCTGGCCGGCCGCGACCGTGAGCTGCGCCTGGTCAAGGAGCTGTACCACACCACGGCCGAGGAGCGCCGTGCACGGCTGCTGTCGGTGGTCGGAGTGGCAGGCATCGGCAAGACGAGGCTCACCTGGGAGCTGGAGAAGTACCTGGACGGGCTCGCCGACGTGGATTTGTGGCACCGGGGCCGCTGCCTCGCCTACGGTGAGGGCGTCACCTACTGGGCGCTGGCCGAGATGGTGCGACGACGCGCCGGCATCCTCGAGGGCGAAGAGGCTGCGTCCGCCGCCGTCAAGCTGCGTGCCACCATCGAGGAGCACGCGCAGGACGCAGAAGAGGGTCGCTGGCTCGAGCCCCGACTGGCCCAGCTGATCGGGTTGGAAGAGGGCACCACGTACGACCGCGACGACCTGTTCGCCGCATGGCGCCGCTTCTTCGAGCGCCTCGCCGCGACGGCGCCAACCGTGCTCGTGTTCGAGGACGTGCAGTGGGCTGACAGCGGTCTGCTCGATTTCATCGAGTCGCTGCTCGACCGCTCCCGCGAGCACGCCCTTTTCGTGGTCACCCTGGCGCGTCCGGAACTCGCGGAGCTGCGCCCGACATGGGGCTCGGGAAAGCGCAACTTCGTGTCGATGTACCTTGAGCCCCTGTCCGCCGACGCCATGGACACCCTCCTGGGTGGGCTGGTGCCGGGTCTTCCCGTAGAGGTCCGGACGCGGATTCGAGGCCGAGCCGAGGGGGTGCCGCTCTACGCGGTGGAGACGGTGCGGATGCTGCTCGACCGGGGCCTCCTCCGTCGCGAGGGTGAGCGGTGCGTGGTCACCGGTGAGATCGGGGACCTTGAAGTCCCCCAGACCCTCCACGCGCTCATCGCCGCACGGCTCGACCAACTCGGCTCGGTGGAGCGCGGCCTCATCCAACACGCCGCCGTCCTCGGTCAGAGCTTCATGCGCGACGCGCTGGCATCGCTGATGAACACCGACGCGGAGGCGTTGGACACCTTGCTGGCAGGGCTGGTTGCGAAGGAATTCCTGACGGTGCAAACCGATCCGCGCTCACCGGAGCGCGGCCAGTACGCTTTCCTGCAGGCACTGGTTCACCGCGTCGCTTACGAGACGCTCTCGAAACGCGAGCGCAAGGCCCGCCATCTGGCTGCCGCCCACCACCTGGAGATCGGCTGGGGGAAAGAGGCCGACGATATCGTCGAGGTGATCGCCTCGCATTACGTCGAGGCGTATCGCGCAGCCCCTGCTGACGAAGATGCGCCGGTGATCCGTGCCAGCGCACGACACATGCTGGTGCGCGCCGGCCAGCGCGCGGCTTCCCTGGCCGCGGTGGTCGAGGCGGAGCGGTACTACCAGCGCGCCGCCGAATTGAGCGACGACGTGCTGGATCGCGCCGAGCTTCTCGAGCGGGCGGGGGACATGGCTGGCAACGCGGGCAAACACGATGACGCCATCGCCCTGCTCGAGGAGGCGGCGCAACTGTTCGTCAGCGCCGGCGCCAGCCATCCGGCGGCGCGCGTGTCGGCACGGCTTGGCGAGGTGCTCTGGGAGCGTGGGGACCGAGAGGAGGCGGTGCGGCGGATGGAGGGCGCTTTCTCGGAGCTGACCGGCGATGATCCTGACGCCGACCTCGGCGCCCTCGCGTCGATGCTGGCGCGCAGCCACAACCTGCTCGGTGATCCCAAGAAGGCGGCCGAGCGCGTCGACACCGCCATGGAGATCGCCGACCTGCTCGGCCTTCCAGAACTCGCGTCGCAGGCGTTGAACACCAAGAGCATCCTGCTCGACGCCGCCGGCCGGCGCGCTGAGTCCGAGGCGCTTGTGCGCCACGCGCTGGTGATCGCCCTCGAGAATGATCTGCATGTCGCGGCAATGCGCGCGTACTACAACCTCGCCGATGCGGTGGCTGCTCGCGACCGCTTCGACGATGCCGTCACCTACTCTGCCAGTGGACTTGCGCTCGCCCGCCGCGTCGGCAACTTCATGTGGGAACTGCGGTTGCTGGCCAACGTGCTCACGCCGCTGATCGTCCTGGGACGCTGGGACGATGCCGTCGCCTACGAAGCGGAAATGCCCCAACCCGGCGACATCGCCGCCGGCACGAACGTGCTCATCGGCTACCTGCCGATGTCCCGCCTGTACGTTCGCCGCGGCGACATCTCCACAGCCGACAGGCTCATCGCCGCCGCAGCTGGCACGGCGAACTCTGTCGACCTCCAAGAGGCCGGCTCCTACGCGGCGGCGGCCGGCGGACTGCACGCCGCCCATGGCGAGCATCGAGAAGCACTGGAGCACGGGGAGAGGGCTTTCGTCACCGTCGACGTGTTCGGCTACGCTGCCGACTGGGTCGTCACGGGCTTCGAGGTGGCGCTCGAAGCGGCCTTCGCGCTCGATGATCTTGCGGCAGTCGAGCGGCTGATCGCTCGATCGAAGGGGTCGCGATCGCTGGCCACCTCCCGGCGTCACCAGGGGCATGTGATGAGCTATCAGGCACGCCTCGCAGCCCGACGCGGCGCCTCCGACGCGGCCAGTGCTGCGTACGACACGGCCGCGGCGAACTTCCGTGACATCGGCGCGCAATTCGATCTTGCCGGCACGCTGCTCGAACATGCCGAGCTCCTCGACAGCCTCGGCCGCTCGGAGAGCGCCACCGCGATGGCAGGCGAGGCGCGAACCATCTTCGACCGGCTTGCAGCCGTGCCCTCGCTTACCCGGCTGGACGCGGCCTTCGCTGCCCGGCAGAAGCCAGCAGATGAGGGTCGGTCGCCGGCAGCCGCGCTACCAGCATGACCTCAACTCGATTTCCACGAAAGGGTCGAGCCCGCCGCGTGACATGCCCGCCGCTCTCAGGCGATAACTTCGCTAGTTACGCTCGCCTTCGTGATCTCGGTGCCACAGCGCTCAGCCTCATACGCTTCATGTACATCCGCTGAGTTGGTCGACGTCCTGACTGACTATTCCCAGTTCGCGTTCAGGCGATAACCCGCGCCGGGAGTCGGGACCTAACGCCGCACAGCGCGCAATAGGCAGCTTGAGGCTCGCTGGTCAGTTCCCAGAGTTGGAAGACGAGCCGGTGTACGTGTACAGCCTCCACGACGTGGGCCAATGTGGGGGCGTCCCCAAGCGGCCTGCAGGATCTCTGGGATACTCGAGCGCGGCATGCCAGCTGTCGCAGGATTGATTGACCCGACCTCGCGCGTCACTGGGAGCTGCCCGCGGACCACTCAGGCAGCCGGTACAGCTGCCGCGCGTTGTCCTCGAAGATGCCCGCAGCGGTGTCGTCCTTCCACTTCTCGCTCACGGTCCCACCGAGTCGTTCACGCACCGTCTCCCACGCGTCACGGAGCACGACCGACCCGAACCAATGGCTCTCGGGCATGCCGTGGCCATCGCTTCCAACCGTCAATGGCAGGTGCAGGAGGGGAAAACCCTGGTGCGCCACCAGCGCTTCAAGGACTT